>JAJRTW010000093.1 GCA_024278075.1 Bacteroidota bacterium
ATGCCGGACCCCGATCCGGCATCCATCTTAATATAGCCAAACAGCCCATGAACACTGGATTCTGAAACAAGTTCCGCAATGACAAGTCATAGTATTCAGGTTTATATTAAGAACTGCTCTCGTTTTTAACCGGACAGTAGTGGAATGAGATATAAAATGCGGGTTAATAATACAAGTGCATCTGCAGCAGCCACCTTGCCGATTCGTATTCTTCGGTGCGCAAAAACCTATATTCCGGAATAATTTCAACGAAAGGAATCGGGAAGAGATTTGCCCCTATAACCATTTGAGTGTTTTCAATTTCGAAATCGAAGTCGGCTTTCCTGATAATATTGTTCAGCCCGTGTTCGGCCCTCAGATTGATAAACACACCTTTGGCCGGAGTATATGTCAAACCGGCCGTATAGCTAATAGTGCTGCGTTCATAATTCTCTATTGTTGTTTTAACGGCCGAATCATTCAGCACCTGCTTTTGGACATCCCGATAGCTATAGCCGGTTGCCGCTGCCCTTAGCTGCAAACTGATTTCGTCGGTAATCGCAATATCGGAGAATAAATGCGCCATCCAAGACCCCTGGTTCAGATAGACAGACCCGCCAATGAAACCATCGGGCAGAAGCTCGGAAATATACTGCGGCCAGAGGATTGCCCGAATCAAAAACGCCGGCCTTTTCTTATTGGTAATCAGTTTAATATCATCGCCGTATGCGGTCAGTTCCGATAAGCTTTCCGTGTCGAAAGCACCTGCGTTAACCGTCAGCCAATCCTGGGATTCGTATATCAATTCAATTCCATATTCGGCGAAATTTGGGGGTATCAAAGTCTCTAATCCATACCACGAGGCAATTTGACTGCCAAGCCTTTGATGGTCGATGTCTTTAATTCCGATCGAAGGGTCGAAGAATCCCGCCCGGATCATAGGCAGATAGTCGGCCGGCGAGAAGATGGCCGAAACCTTCCAGGCCTGCTGCCCTTTAAACACTTTGGGGCCAATGTTATACTGCTCCTCAATCATCACCCAATCGGCAATATTATATGCCCTGCTCAGGGCTGCCTGCATGAAATAATACTTCCTTTCGGCATCGTCGGATTTATGCGAGCGGAATGTTTGGTATCGTAGATCAAGTCCAAAAGCAAAGAAATCGCCATAATAATACGGGCTTTTGATTATTGGTTCGGCCACACTGCTTAGGCCGGCCTGCTGCGCCGTAAAGGCCGATACGTCGCGCCCGAAGGTGCGCCCGAATTTTGTCCTCATCCCGCCGCCTTGCTTATTTACATGGCACGCGCTGCATTTATTCGCTGTCATTACTGCAAAATACGGCATTGCCACAGAGCTTTTGAACGGAATCAAAGTATAAGCAAGGAGCAAGAGCAGAAATCTTTTTTTCATAATAATTCCAACAGAATCCGAAAAAAACAGAATCCGAAAAAATGAATATGGAGAATTTATTTATGAACCGGCAGTTTTCCCATCTTTCGTGCTTTCTTAACTTCCTCTATAGTTACAAACTTACTGATACCATTGAATTTCTGGTAAACGTAGGTCATCAGTAATGCAATGTCATGGTCGGTGGTTCCTTCCTTCACTTCGGTTATCATCACGCCGTTGTACTGCTCGCCATTAACGACTATTGTGCCGCTTCTGCCGTAGATAATCCCCCGAAGCAGGTCCACGGTCGACTCCTTCTTTATATAGTCGGCATTCTTCAGCGGGGGGTAAATACGCTTAACGCCCTTGCCATTCTTCTGGTGGCACATGGAGCATTCCGTGCCGAACAGCTTCTTGGCTCTGCTCCATTCTTTCTTGGATAATATCTTCGCAGCCTCTGTCAGCAGAGGTATAAAGGCAAAAGTTAATAACATTAAACATATAATCACTGATTTCAAGGTCTTCATTTCATCGCCGTTTTATTAATTATTCGATTAGTATTTAATTATTCGAAAACTTCTGAAAAATAGAAATGTTCTCATTTTCGTGAAAAGGTAAAAATGTCATCCTGAGCGGAGTCGAAGGATCCAAATGCTTTATGCATGCCGACTTATAGATTCTGAAATAAATTCAGAATGACATCCTATTAACATTTTAGCACATTCTCAGACGCAACAATGCTCATAAAAATTGAATTATTCAGTAGTCTCTATACGATTAAATTATTCGATTTTATGAGAACATGAAATTGATAATAAAATAAATCAAATTCAACAATAAAATAATTTTTATAACTATCGTGTATTTCTATGAACAACCGATAGATAAAAAGATTTCAAGGCCTTCAAATAAATAACGCAAATAATTTGTAACTAATATTAATTAGAAGTGTAATTCAAGAAAGCAAATGGCTTAACCCGCATATTGTGGGACTTTTACTCAAGAGCTTCGTATCTATTTGGGAATATGAGAGTTAAGTTGATAATGCGGCAATAATACTTGTCTCAAAATTGAGAATAAAATAATATTTGTGACACATGGTCAATCAGGCATATTGAATATTTTATGAATAATGCAGGTTAAATACAAGGAGAATAAATTGCACCGGCTCAATAAATCAATTGTTATTATTTTATCATTGATTATTATAATATTAATAATACTTATTCCCTGCACGCTATGCTCCAAGGCCAATGCCGCCCCGGACATTATTCCGGGCAAAATCATAGTCAAGCTAACCGAAGGTTCAGGTTTGTTAAGCAGTCCCAAAAGCAATTCCCTTGCAAATCAATTGCATTCGGTGCTGGGGGAATTCACTTCTAATAAATTACTTTCGGCGCAGATACTATATGGCCTTGAAAACAGGCTAAGTCGCTTTAGTTTCGTTAACATTCCGCAGCCAACGGTGTCGAATCTGGCCAGGATATATGTGTTGGAATTTTCATCCGCTATCGATCCGGTTTTGGTTGCCCGCAAGCTGGCATCCGCACCTGCGGTGGAATATGCCGAGCCAATGCCTGCAAGGTATTTTGCCGATATTCCGAACGACTCTCTTGTGGCGGAGCAGTATTACTTAAATCAGATTAAGGCAATCGAAGCATGGGATGAGATAGATACAGCAGATTTTGTGATTGTCGGGGTTGTTGATACCGGCGTGGATTACATGCACGAGGACCTTGCCGGCAATATATACGAAAACCCCGGCGAGAGCGGAATCGATAATAACGGAAACGACATGCGTTCGAACGGAATCGATGATGATGGTAACGGCTTTGTTGACGATTGGCACGGATGGGATTTGGTCAGCGGCGATTCGACAGGATATGACAACGACCCGATGCCCGGCCACGAGCATGGCACCCATGTAGCCGGCACTATCGGTGCGGTTATCAACAACGGAATCGGAATTGCCGGAGTAGCAAAATCAGTAAAAATCCTACCAGTGAAAATTGGATATGACAATCCGTTCAGCCGCTCGGTCAGCAATACTTACGAAGGCATCCTGTATGCTGCAATCGCCGGCGCCGATGTAATCAACTGCTCCTGGGGCGGCACATCAAGATCGGAAGCAGAAGCGGAAATAATAAATGCTGCCATCGAGCTTGGCTCGGTAATCGTGGCAGCCGCCGGCAATAACGCCCGTGAACTGGCTTTCTATCCTGCGTCCTATGATGGTGTGATGTCCGTGGCAGCAGTGGACGCTGCCGACCGCAAAGCCTGGTTCTCGAACTACAGCAGCTCAGTCGACGTATCCGCCCCGGGCGTGGATATAGTTGCCACTATCCCCGGCGATGAATACAAGGCAATGGATGGCACTTCAATGGCTTCGCCCGTAGCAGCTGGGGTTGCGGCTCTAATTAAACTGAAATTTCCGGCTTATACTCCCGCGCAGGTGATTGAACACACAAAGGTTACTTGCGACAATATCGACACGAGCAACAGTGCTTATCATCTTGGCAAAATCGGGTATGGCAGGGTGAATGCGCTATCTGCTTTAACGGCTGTGAATCCCAAATCCGTTGTTCTGAAAAGCTATATTATAAATGATGCGAATAACGACAAGGTATATGAGGCAGGCGAGAAGTTAGAAATATCATTGGAGATTCATAATATTTTGTCGCCGGTGAGCGATGTTACAATTTCTGCATCTTCATCATCGGCATTCCCACTGGAATTTATTTCGTCCGGCGGTTCAATCGAGGAATTGGCAACCGGAGAAATAATTAGCCTGCCCGGGGCCATTTCATTCACCGTTCCGGAAGATGCGCCACTGGATTATAATCTTGAGATAGAGCTTCGGATAACCGATAGCAGCGGCCTCGGCAACAGGGCATTTATTCCAGTCACCATAAGGCCGTCCTACCGGACTATGGCCGAAAATAATATATCGGTTACTTTCAACAGCAATGGCAACATAGCATATAACGACTACCCGTCGAATAATCAGGGCAGCGGGTTTCGATACAATAATGGCACTAATCTGCTCTATGAGGGTTCGTTAATTATTGGTATGGGCCACGGCAGATTGTCCAACGTGGCGCGCGGTTCAGTCCAAAGCTCGCAGGATAAATCATTTTCAGCCGATGAAACATTTCAAATCACTCTGCCCGGCGAAAAGGCCGCAATGCAGGGCTTCGCATTTTATTCGGACGATGCCGACAGCCTCGAGGCCGGAGTAGAAGTATTCCAGAATGTGTATCAGTTCGACGGGGCAAACGGGCGGGATTTTGTAATTATCACCTACGATATTGTCAATAAATCGGGTAAATACACCGATTCCCTTTTTGCCGGAATATATTTCGATTGGGATATTGGCCCGGGCGGTGCGGACAATTATGTCTATTTTGATACGGATAACGGATTAGGGATTGCTGAAAATGTAGAGATAGACTCGCTGCCGAAGATTGGTGTTGTAATGCTGTCGTCGCATGGGCTGAATTTCTTTGCACTGGATAATGACGGCGCCGGCGGCGTGAATCCCGGGGTTTACGACGGATATACTCCATTGGAGAAATGGCAAACCATATCCAGCGGGCTGGCACGAACCGAATCGAGTGTGACGGACGCATCGATGATTATCGCTGCCGGGCCGATTTCGCTTGGCCCGGGCGACACCACCCGCGTTGCCTTTAGCCTGATGGCATCCAATAGCATAAACGGCCTGATACGTTCGGGGGATGAATCCCGGCAAACGGCCACGGATTTCGGAATTGCCGACGGCAGCTTTCGGCCTGTAGTAACTGCTAACAGATTAATTCAGCTATACCCCAACCCGGTGAATTCTAATAGTATTACGGCTGAATTCGAGATAGCCGGCAAAACCGAAGTAAGGTTCGAAATATCAGATTATCTCGGCAGATTTATCATTGGAAACAATATTGGCCTTTATTATAATCCCGGGAAATATACAGAACAAATATCGATTAATAAACTTGCACGTGGAGTGTACTTTTTTAAAATGATAACCACCGCGGGAAGCCATATTATTCCTTTCGTCAAATTCGAATAGGCCTGTTTCTTTGCTTTGTCGGACGTTGGGATTATCTTTTATCACAGTAGTGTCCGGTTAAATATATGAATCATTTCAAAAGAATACTTAATAACTATGATATGTCATTGCAGAACTTGTTTCAGAATCCAGTATTCACGGGCTATGTGGCCATATTGAGATGGATTCCGGATCAAGTCCGGAATGACACGTTTAGATATTATTTTTCGCTAATTTCAAAATTGCATCTACTATAACACAATATAGGCCAAAAAAGGAGTTTATTACTTTGATTATCACTAATTGGCTGTATTTTAACCGGACACTTGTGCTTTTATCATAAGGTTAACATTAGTTATGGATATTCTGTGCGGTGCGCCGCCGGCTTAGAATTAGCAATCACCAGCCTTCCTTTAGTTATAGGGTTCTTTCTGCCATCCAGGTATAGTTCAAGGTTCTCGCCGATTCGGCTGACGATTCCGGAAACTACAAATTCCGGGCTGCCCTGAACCGGGTCCGAGTATATATCAACCCGCCGGCCTATTACCCCAGACCTTTCCGTGTATTCCTTTAATAATGTGCCGTATCCGTTCGAGATTAGCACTTCATAATAAAGCCTGATTGCATCAATTAGCTTCCCGGTGACTAATTTCAAATTGCATTCCGGATTGCTCGTAAAATCCCGCAGGCAGGCAGCACCGGGAACAAATGGGGTCGGTTCCACGTTGGGGCGGGCTTCCACATTCAAGCCGATTCCCAATACAACGCCTGTGATTATATTGCCCCGCACCTGGCTCCGGGTTATGAATCCGGAAACCTTGCCGTTGCCGACCAATATATCATTCACCCATTTAATCTTTGCTTTGCCTTTAAGGCCCGGGATTGAGCCGATGGCGGAAATAACCGATAGTGCTGGCAGAATTGAAAAGCCAATGCCGGCCATTTTCGTATTGATATTCGGTTTTAGATAGCAGGACAGATGAATATTCCCCATCAGGCTTTCCCACGGCCTGTTGCGAAGGCCATGGAATTTTTTCCCGCTTCCGGCCATGCAAAAAATGCCGTCCGGTATATTGCCGCTGCTTGTTGCCCCAATGAGCATATCAAATTGCGATGAAGGCGAGTTTTCAATCAATATCAGGATTTTGATTATCGAATCTATATTAATTTCTGTGCGATATAAATCATTTCCGGCGAATATTTCCGTTGGCGGCAGGCTTGTCTCTTCAATAAAATCCAATAAAGAAGATTCTGAGAAATTCACCATATCGCTTAAATAAATCTCAGCAAATTTAATATTATCTGTGTAGACTGTCATCCTAAAATAACTCCGTATAATAATATTGTAATAAAGTCCGATAGCCGTAGGGGCAAACCGCCTCCGGCAGCTGCAATATTGCCCGAATCGATATTAGTTTCTTTTTCGATTACGCTCAATAGCTGCCATATAAATTAAAACAAACAATAGTTCGTTCATCAATTTTATATCATAAAGCATTATTATTATTTCAATCTGTGATTATTATTATTTCAATCTGTGATTATTATTGTTTCAATCTGTGATTATTATTATTTCAATCTGTGATTATTATTATTTCAATCTGTGATAAATAGCTCAGGTTAGGCATAATGATATTTACTATCCCTTACCTTCAGGCCGGTGGATTGTTCGCACCAAAGGTTTGGCTCTAACCACTTAAGTAAGTTCTTTTGTGTTATAGCCCATTGTTACATGGAAAGAATGGCCCCCGACCTAAAAGTCAGGGCTAATGAAATAATAAATGCTTAACATCAATTTAGCAAATTAAATTAATAAATTATTAAATAAACCCAAAAATAATAAGTATAAGGAGACTCTATGAGAATTATTCCCGCATTCGTTGTTATTGCAATTATATACATTGCACTTCTGCTGCCGAGCTACTCATTTGCTCAGTTCGGGTCCAAAAAGGGAGCACAAGCATTGGTAAAAGGTACGGTAACCGACAAAGATACTGGCGAGCCGGCAGGAGTAAAAATAACAATACATACTTTGAACGGAAAGAAAATTAAGACACAATCGAACTCTGGCACCGGCCACTATGAACAATTGCTGCCGGCCGGGCAGGTGTATAAATTCGTATTTACGAGTTATGATATATTGAGAAAGGAGCAAAATGTTGAAGTTAAGCAAAGTGCTAAATTCACCGAGGAAGAGATTGATTTTACGGTACAGAAGCTGAAAAAGGGCCTTAACTTAATGGATATGAATTTGTTCGAGCGCAATAGCTCGGCGCTGACATCAACCGGGAAACGCAAACTTAAGGAACTGCAAAAGATTATGCGTTTCAACCGGTCAATTAAACTTGATTTGATTGTGAACGCTAATGACAGTTTTAGCAATGATTCGCCTAAAAATCAGGTTAACGAACTTGTGGCCAGTCGTGCCGACGCTTTGAAGAATTACATAAAAAATTGGAAAAGATATTTTAAAAGGCTAAATGTAATAACCGACGGAACACTCTCCGGCGGAGCCTCCAACCTGGTTGTTTCCGTCAATTCAATTGAGGATGTATTAGGCGGATGATTTATTCAATTGCTGAATAAAAATATGTTCCGGCAATCACCCAATCAAAAGTGGTATAGTAGCTTCCGGTAAAATGTGAGAGACGTTCTTAATTTATACTTGATTATTATAGCTGGTCATTCCGAACTTAGTGAGGGATCCAGTGTTTATAGGGTTTTTGCCAGTATCAAGACGGATTCCTCATTCTGTCCGGCATGACAAGTAATATTCTATAGTACCAAATCGTAGCTCAAACATCATTAGATTGGGGACAATGCAGAGCAGGCCAGCACTTTGTAATATTTTACGGCATTTCACCCTTATGCTGCTGAAAGTAATACATTGAATATTCCATATTTTTTTTAACTTATAATTCAGCATCCATATAAGTCAGTATAATATCAAATATATCTATAAATGAATATTCTGAACCAGGCATATAAATCACGGCACATCGCAAACATGGCTCTCGGCTTTATAGTAATAATTATGCTGGCCGGCTGCGGCAGCTCGCGAAAAGGTGATGGCTACTATTACGATAAACTTATTGACAGGACCAAATTCGACCTGAACCAGTACGATACATCAGTGGTTTCCGAACGAGCACGAAATTTCTTCATCAGCGGCACAATATTGCAACAGCAATTCCGCCATGCCGAGGCAATCCTTGATTTTCAGCAGGCCCTGAAGCTCGATTCTTCGGCAGTAATATATTTTGCTATTGCAAGATCATATAAGGAAATCGAAAAATACGGCCTATCGATTGAAAATGCAGCTAAAGCTTTAAAGATTAATCCTGAATTTATTCCGGCAATTGAATTGCTGATCGACCTATTCCTGATACTGGAAAATTATAATGAAGCGGTAATCAATTTGGAAAAATTGGTTGAAATCGATCCGACAAGCGACCGGAAATTCGCCCTGGCGCGGTTCTACGAGTATACGCAAACCGATAAGGCAATTGATTTATATGAAGAATTGTCCGCCGCCGCCGAAGATGTTAACGTGCTCCGAAGGCTTGCAAATCTATACGGCAAAAAAGAGGAAAATGAAAAGTACTTGAAAACGCTGGAAAGAATATTCATAATTTCTCCGGATGATTCTAAAGTTGCAGCAGATATTATTTCCGAATATGCAATTTCCGGCAACTATAAAGCAGCATTTGACTTCTTGGAGGAAATTGACCAAAGATTGCCAAACGACGACCTTGCTTATTGCTATGGAACTATTGCGAGCAGCCTGCTGGACGATTCTACCGACGCAGTCAATCAATACATTCGAAAACTTCTCACCAAAGTTGATGCCAGGTTTTATCTAAATTGGCGCATTCATCTGCTGGGAGGATACCTTGCCGACAGGGTCAAGGATAGTCTTAGAAGAGATAAATTTTTCGAGCATACTTTGAAGATATATGATTCGATACCGGAGATACCAATCCAGATAGGTTTCTTCTATTATCGCATTAAGAATTATGACAAAGGAGTTTCGATTATTAACGGCAATGCCGAATATTTCCCCGGGGACTACCGCTTCCCTTTCTATGCCGGAATCGGGATGCTGTCGAAGCAAAACTATGACTCTGCATTAACTTATACTCTGAACAGCCTGAAATTGGACAGCGCTAACGTGGAGATATACTCGCAATTGGGCTATATCTATGACCAATTGAAGGATTACCCCAAATCCGACAGCTCGTACGAGAAAGCCCTCGAAATAGAACCTGACAATCTTTCTGCCAACAACAATTATTCTTATTCGCTTGCCATAAGGGGCAAGCAGCTGAAAAGAAGCCTGGGAATGATAACAAAAGTTATCACAGCCGATTCAACAAATGCGGCTTACCTTGATACTTACGGCTGGATTAATTATATTATGGGTAATTATAATGTTGCGATACGATATGTTCTGAAAGCATCGGAATTCGAAGACGCCAGCGCTGAAGTTTTTGAGCATTTGGGCGATATATATATTAAACTTGGCAAGCCGGACAAAGCTATTGAATCCTGGGAAAAAGCTATTCAAATGGAACCGGACAGAGATTCGGTTCTGAAGAAATTAAATTCGATTAAATAATATAACAGGTTGCTTATGTTGGTAATAGTCGGAGCAGTTATAGTAATGGCGAGCCTTATCATCGGGTATGTGATGCACAATGGTGATTTGCTTGTGCTTTTGCAGATCAACGAGTTTATTATTATTGGCGGAGCGGCTATCGGATCAATGCTAATAGCAAATCCTATTGATGTAATAAAAAGAATTATAGCCGGCGCACTTGACACTTTGAAGCCGCCAAAAGTAAATAAAGCAGCATATTTGGATCTTATGAAATTGCTGTACGAAATTTTCCAATTTGCCAAAAGAGAAGGATTAATAGCCCTTGAACCTCATGTTGAAGAACCCGAATCAAGTTCGATTTTGTCTCAATACCCGTCATTCCTTGGCAACCATCACGCCGTGGAATTCCTTACCGACACGCTAAAAGTTGTTCTGAGCGGCGGAGTGCCGGCGCACGACCTGGAGGAATTAATGGATATTGACCTTCATGCTCTGCACGAGGAGGAAGCCATCCCGCCGGCTGCATTAACCCTGGTATCGGATGCCTTTCCGGCCCTGGGTATTGTGGCTGCCGTGCTTGGAGTTATTATCACCATGCAGTCGATCAGTGCCGGCGCCGAAACCGTTGGCGCAAATGTTGCCGCAGCCCTGGTTGGCACGTTCCTTGGCATTCTACTGGCTTACGGTTTCGTTGGCCCCTTGGCCAAGAACATGGAAATGAGTGTGAAAAAGGAAGCTAAATATCTTGAGGCAATCAAAGCTGCATTGCTGTCTTTTGCAAAAGGAGCCCCCGCTGCAGTAGCAATTGAGTATGCCAGGCGGGCAATCGACCCGACCAACAGGCCTACTTTCAAAGAAGCCGAAGAGGCGGTTAAAAGTTGATAATTAAGATTTGAATACATTTGGTTAGTCGATTAGTTTCTCGCTTAGATATCGTCTTAATCGTATGTTATATACAGCGGAGCAAGGCAATGGCCGATGAAGAACAACAACATAAAGAACAGCCGATAATAATAAAGAAGACAGGCGGCCATGGCGAGCATCCGCACCACGGCGGCGCATGGAAAGTGGCCTATGCTGATTTCGTTACGGCTATGATGGCTTTTTTTATCGTTATGTGGATTCTGGCCTCGAGCGAAGAAACCAAGGAGGCCGTTTCGGCCTATTTCGAAGACCCGGGTGCGTTCTCGTTTATTACCGGCAAATCCGCCAGTGCGGTGGACCTTAATATAAAAATTCAGAAAAAAGGCGAAGGCAAAGGCAAGGGTAAGGGCGAGGGCGAAGGCAAAGGCAAAGGCGGCTTTTTCGAATTTTCGGAAGAAATGGTCGATTCGGTTGCAAGCAAACTTCTTCAAAAAGCTATAAACGACAGTTCTTTGGCGGCAGATAAAGTTAAGTCGCTGGGTGATAAATTTGAAAAATACTGGGATAAACTAAAAAACGAAAAGCCCGAGCTGCTGCAGCTTCTCAATTCAATTACTATTGAATTCTCCGAAGAAGGCCTTCGGGTGGAATTGATTGAATCCGAAGAGAATATGTTCTTCCGAATCGGAAGTTCCCAGTTAACCGACGAGGCTGTCGGCCTGCTCCAAAACCTTGCCTATGAAATCGGCAAGTTGCCCAATACTGTAGAAATCGAGGGCCATACCGACAGCAGAGGCTATAGCAAAGGGTCTGGCTATACCAACTGGGACTTGTCGACGGAAAGAGCAAATGCAGCGCGTAAGGTAATGATGGAGCAGGATTTGCTCTGGCCCGGGCAAGTTACCAAAGTAACCGGCTTTGCCTACAGAAAACTTCGCAATAAGGACAATCCCTTCGATGTTACCAATAGGCGTGTAAGTGTCCTTGTTAAGCAAATAGATTCGGAGAAATTCTTAGAAATCGCCAGGAAGGACGAGCAATGAGTTCTAATTTGTCGATACTTATTATTGATGATGACAAAGGGGTGCTGCTTACGATTGAAACCCTAATTAAAATCAATTTCCCTAATATCAAAACCCACACTGAAAAGAACGGGGAAAAGGGCTGGAAATATATCCAGAAATACCACCCGCAAATAGTTATTTCTGACCTGAGCATGCCGATTATGGATGGGATGCAGCTCTGTATCAAAGTGCGGGCAAACCATAATTATAATGATATTATCTTCCTTGTGCTAACTGCCGATTCAGACATTAACAAAAGAATCGAGCTGCTCGACAAGGGGGCAAATGATTTTTGCACCAAGCCTGTCAATTCCGTTGAGCTTAAGGCAAGATTAAAATCTGCGATAAGATTTGCCGAATTGCAGCTTATGCTAAAGGAAGAAAACCAGCTTTTGCATGACCTTGCAAGCGAGTTGGAACGCGACATCCAGGATATGACCAAACTGGCGGTAAAGTTCATACAGGCCAGAATCCCAGCTTCGTACGAAATGCTCAAGCTGACCTCAAGGGCGGCTGTTTGGATTGCTGAGCTATTTGAAGACCTGGAGGAGGAAGACATCCGCGACATCGAACTGGCTTCGTTTCTTTCCCAGGTGGGCAGGATATTTTTGCCTGATAATTTGCTCAAAAAACCTGTGATGATCGATGGCATACCGACCGACGAACTGATGTATCAGGTTCCGGTTTCGGCAAAGGAAATTGTGTCGAGTATGCGGCGGTTCAGCGATGCAGCCGACTTGATTCATCACATTTATGAAAATTTTGACGGAAGCGGCATTCCCGACAGAAAGCAGTCATGGCAAATACCGATCGGGTCCAGAATCATTAGAGTCGCTTTGGATTATTTCGAGGCAAGATTCTTCTCGAACACTCCGCCATTGGAAATCCTGCGCAATTTGCACCGCGAAGAAGGCAGGCTGTACGACCCGCGTATGGTTACGTTGCTGGATCAATGGGTGCGGTCGAACGAAGACGAGGTAATCGACCCGAATGAAATTGCCGTTCAGCTTTCGGAATTGCAGCAGGGAATGAAAACAACCAGGGCCATCATCACAAATTCAGGCTTGAAACTCGTTCCCGTGGGGGCTGTATTGAATGAAAAAACTATCCGGTTGATAATAAAACACAATACCAGCGATCCGATATTAGGCAACATACATGTAAAAAGGCAGTATGATGACTAACGCCTCAGCAATCATGAGTTTTTCTGAATAATGCGGGTTAATAGCCACAAGTTTTAACTCGTGGTAAAGGTATGGTTATGCAAATCACCTTCCCCGAGCCAGAGCACGGGGCTATTGAATAAAAAGCTGCGAGTTTACATTACTAATTACTCAAAACTCAAAACTAACGAAGTAAGCGAAGTTAGTAATCGAAACCGATTGAGAACACATAAACCGGTACCGACCATGATTGGTATTCATTTCGCCAAGCTATATCAAGTTTTATTGGAATTCCCAGGGCAAAAGTTCTGATACCGACGCCTGCGCTCATCAAAAGGTTATTTGGCATTTTCTTGCCATCTTCCTCTATTATAGCAATAAATTCATCATTCCATGCTCCGCCCAAATCGAAGAAGAACGAGCCCATAACGCCTTGGAACACAATTGGTATGGGGCCGGCAATCAATGCGGTGAACAGCGGGAAGCGAAGTTCGGCATTGGCCAGAAAATACTTAGTGCCGGTCAATTGATTAAAATTCCAACCCCTAAGGGGCATTACAAAGTTCAGAAACGCATAGTCCTCGGGGTTGTTGAAGGGCAGCGAATCGCCCATAAACTGCGCCCCAATCCAGTTTTCGGTGCCGCCAAGAAAGAATTTCTGGGGATTCGGCCCAAAGCTTGCCCCGCCGCTCACCCGCAATGCAATATTCAAATAATAGCTAAGCGGCAAGTAAGTCCGAATATCTGTGGTTGCTATTCCAAACCCGAGGCCGTTGCTGCCTAACTTCGGAGATGCTTTGATACTAAAATTATACCGGCTGCCTTTCACAGGTGCGCTTATTCCATATAACACATCGTCGTGAACATATTTCGCCTCCGGAACCAGCAGCGTGCGGGTTATCGACGGGTCCTGGGGCCTATCCAAATTGTCCTTGGCAAGGTTCATCTGGGTCAGGCCCAACTCAAACCTGTTAAACAAATCGAAGGGATAGGAAGCAAAAACTCCGCCGCCAAAATTTGTAAATCTATAAGTAACGAATGTGTTATTATTCGGGTTTGATGTGCCGAATTGATTCGAAATAAAATATGCGGGGTAATGATAAGCAAAGAAACTGTAATCAATTATTTCGGGCAGATAATTGTAGTTAAACAGGAAAGTGCTGTTTCGGATCGACTGGAATAAATTAATATTAGCCTGAATAATGTGGTCGCCCAAAATATCACTTAGTTGCATCTGGATTAAATTCTGAAACCCTAAAAAGGTATTGAATGATTGAGTCAGGAAGATATAGTCAAGCGTGAACTGTGTTTTGTAGTCCTGCTCGGCAAAC
Source organism: Bacteroidota bacterium (assembly GCA_024278075.1). Classification (GTDB taxonomy): domain Bacteria; phylum Bacteroidota; class Ignavibacteria; order Kapaibacteriales; family UBA2268; genus JAJRTW01. The sequence continues at coordinate 14,443 of JAJRTW010000093.1, forward strand.
GAATTGTTAGTATAGCTTTCGTCGGTGGCGCCTTCTTGATTTGTCACCGACACATCGTCGTTTGGCTGTACGATGCTTTGACGCGAAAAATCAATTTCAAATTCGCCGTAGCCAATTAATTTGCTGCCGCCGCCGGAAGTGTCAGCTTCGGATTCTTCGATTAGCTCGTCAATAATCAGGCTCTTTTCGAGCTGGGCTTTCCGATACTTTGTTAACGGCAATTCATCAATATCAAGGGCTTCTTCGAACGGATAGCGTATCATAAAAATATCGTAGCCGGCATCGACCTGCGATGAGAACAATAATTTGCTGCCGTCGCGGGCAAGAGAAATCTGGAGCAGGCCGGAAATCGAATTCGTTATCGGCCTTGAAAGCATAGTGCTTAAATTCAGTTCATATAAATTCCCTATTCCATTAATATCCGAAACATAAAGCAGGCGTGTTTCGTCCGGGGATATGGCTATAGAGGTTTTTTGATTGGCGGGATCGAACGTTAGCCGATTAATCTCTTGCGAGGCAATATTTAATTTATAAACATCCAGATTGTTAACATCATAATCCCACATATAAAATGTGGCGGGCGGCTCTTTCAGATAGCTGCCTCTGTCCGATATGAAATAGATATTCTCTGAGCTTTGCGACCATATTGGAGACATATCGGAAAAAATATCATTAGTAATGTTGGAAAGCTCTTTCGAGTCAAAATCATAGATAAAAATATCGCTTTTGACGCCCTGCGTAGCAATAAAAGCCAGCGAGTGGCCGTCGGGCGACCACTGGACAGACGATATTGCCTTCAGGCCAAATTTTAGCTTTTCATAATTGCCGGATTCGGCGTCGGTAATAAAAATAGCATCCTCGCCGCCGGATTTAGCCGAAATTGCAATTGATTGCCCCGAAGGGCTCCATGAAATACCGGGCGCAAGCATGTTCAGGTCCTCAAAATCCTGCTGCCGGAAACTGCTGACCAGTTGCCTGACGGATTTCTTGTCGTCGATTTTCATAATTGAAATACCCAAGACTCCGCCATCCTCTGCAATGAAAGCCATAGACTCGCCGTCGGGTGATATTGCAGGGGAAGAATTATAAAAATTGCCCATTTTCTTCCGGTCGGTAACTTTCACTGCATAATCGTCCAGGTCGTTGAACAATTCAAGATCGGGCCAATAATACTTTTTTAAATCTTTTTGCCATTTCTCCGAGAATTCTTCGAACGTCACATGGAAAGAACTTTGGAATGCAGATTCAATATTTTTCTGAATTTGCAGCCTGTTGATAAAATCCCCAACCTTTTCCTTGCCATACTTTTCGGCTACATACCAGTAGAAAGTCTGCCCGGCGCGATATGACATATACCCGCCAATCCGCTGCAGCGGCGGCAGGTCTTCGCTAATTGTGATGTCCCGCATGAACATATCGGTTTGGGTGTCCATCCCGCCAATGCTTTCATATTCGGCGAAACCTTCGTTGAGCCAGGTGGGAATGAAAAAGCCCCCGGAGGTAATGGCCGTTTGAAACGAACCGCCGTGGAACATATCGTTCAATACCGCATGAACCAGCTCATGATGGATAACATGGCGGAATTGTGAATAATCGCCCTGGAAAGGAATTGCAATCCTGTTCTTAAAAAGTTCGGTTACACCACCTACATTTTCGGGCATAAACTGTGATATTACATTGGTTTGCTGGTATTCGTTATGCGAATTATATACAACAAATATCACTCTTGTCGCAAGGTTATAGTTCAATGTGTTTTCAATCGAATTGAGTGCTTTCTCTGCTTCAACAGCTGTATAATCAGCTAATTCCTTTTGGGTATTGTGGTAGTATACATCGAAATGCTTCGATTTAATAAATTGCCACGAAAAGTTCTGATACTGTACTTTATTCTTTCCGAATTGCGAATATAATGAGAAGCTATGGGACAGCAACCCTGTAATTATTAATAAAGCTAAACTTAATGCCCTTGTCATTATATCTAAAGTCCTGATACTGGTTATTTTACGATTTCGGTATACGATTTTTTATTCGTATTATCTTTGACGAAGATTAATTATTTAAAGTTTAATTATTAACTCATGTTACGCAAAATGATATTTAATATCTCCGGCATCTCAGAAACAATTGCAATGTTAACCCTTGTATCTAAGCCACCAGCTTTGTTACACCTTTGCTTTCGCCAGTTGTTACAACTGGCAATATAGAAACTCTCGTCACTTGTCAGTTGTAACAACTGACGGAACGTTAAATATTAATTTATTATGAGATGATGCACTAGCTCCGTCCTTTAGGCCGGGCGGAAATTTACACAAAAAACGCTTGGCTTTAGCCATATATGTAAGTTCTTTGGGTTAAAACCCATTGTTTCATGGTAATAATTGTCCCCGACACAGTAGTGTCCATAAATGTCAGGGCTATTGAATAAAAAAATGCGTAACGTCAGTTACTTAAATATATTCTTAAGAACACCTGTATTTTTCATAGTATTTTTCGAAGAAACCGCAATGGCAACGGAAATTTTTCTTGACCGCTCCGGCGCTCCCGGCGACATAATATTTTTTCCATCGATTACCATAACCGTTGAGCCGCCGCCGTCGAGGTTCATAGCATCATGGCAGCCGATAGCTTTCATGATGTAAGCCAATTGTTTTAGCGAAGCGCCGTTGGTACTTCGTCTCCGGTTGGACGGTTCGACGGCAACAAGATATAGCTTTTGGCGTGATTTGTCTGTGCCAATGGCGGTTCTGGTCAGCGAGCGGCCTATAAAACGCCTGCCGCGCGAACCTTCCTTATAAGCCTCATGCTTTGCCTTGCCATTTCGAACCAATCTTGGAGTGCCGGACAGCCCGTTTATGAACTCAACATTTTTTTCTACGTTGGTTGAATAATTAATTATCAGCGTATCCCCAATTGCCGGAATAATATCATAAGGAATGCCATAGCCGAAAGACAGAACGCATCCGATGGCCGGAACCTCTATCAATCCCGAGGATATTTTCGTTACGATGCAGGCTATATCCTTATTCAATGATGGCCGGCCCAAGTATGTCAATGCTATTTTAGGCAGGTTGTATTCCATGTCCGCAATTCGATTTTTGTTTTTTAATTGCTGGCGTTTAGCTTCCAAATCAAAGTCAAACTCGGTAGAATCTTTAAATGTTGCATCTTTCAAATTCACAATAATTGCTTCTTCCAGCTCCTTTTCGATGGTTCCGGCGGAAATGTACGGAATGGTGTCGCCTCTGAATCTATTATAAAGGACGAATCCGGCAGAATCCTTTCTTCTGTTCACCGCATCGATTTGAAATGCGGCATAATCCCTATATGAAACAGTTGCTTCTATCTTGAAATTATCTATATATGGCCTGCCTTTGGCGTCAAAAAATATGCTGCTCCAGCCTTTGTGCGTATTTAGCTCAACTATCTCGCCATCGATGATTGTCGGCCCGATTGGGAAGTTAGAATATTTACGCCAGAAACTGCCATTGATTGCACCTATGGTTAAGTTTGCCGATAGCGAATCATGCTCTCTGACTATATCATGCAGCTTTTGAAGCTCGGTGTTTTTCCCCTTTGCCTTAAGAACTGCAATCTTGCATTTCGGATTATTCAGGTCTACTTCAAGTATATGAACGATATTCCGATTTCTGCCATAGAGAATTTTTTCATATTTAATTCCCGGGGCCAGAATTGAATATTTGAGCTGCTTGACCAGCGAAGACCGCTTGGCAATTGCATTGTGGGACGCAATAATTGAAATTACAATCAATAAGAATATATTAAATTTTGATACGATAGAGTCTTTTCCAGCCATAGATTAATAAATTAGTTTCATTTTAGCCGATACTATAAAATTACCTGAATAAATCATAGGAACAAAAAATATTTCTTATGATGTTCCTTGTTTTAGCTGATTGAAATAGTTAATTTTACGAACTTAAATTCTGTATTCATCGCAACGATAATACAATAAATCAATATACTAATATAGGGTTATGAAAATGGATTATTCAACTATCATCTATGAAAAAAGAGAGGGCTTCGTACTTATTAAATTGAACCGCCCGGACAAATTGAATGCCCTGAATACGCAGATGTTCAACGAATTGGACGATGCCGCCAGAAGAATCGAACTGGACGAATCGGCCAGGGCATTGATTATTACAGGCGCTGGCGACAAGGCCTTCGCTGCCGGCGCCGACATCAGGGAATTGCACGAAAGCCATGCAAGGTCGGGCAAGCTGTTCTCCGAGCACGGCTCGAAGGTAATGGCAAGGATAGAGCAGCTTTCAATACCTGTTGTTGCGGCAATCAACGGTTTCGCTCTTGGCGGCGGATGCGAACTGGCTATGTGCTGCCACATCAGATTTGCCTCGGCAAAGGCGAAAATGGGGCAGCCGGAAGTAAACCTCGGAATTATACCGGGCTACGGCGGGACTCAGAGGCTGACACGTTTGGCCGGTAGGGCAAAAGCTATGGAGTTAATCCTGTCGGGGAATATGATTGATGCGGAAGAGGCTAAAAGAATCGGCCTGGCCAATGCCATTTTCAGCCACGAAGAGCTGTTAGATAAAACCATTGAATTCGTTAAGTTGATATTATTCAAGGGGCCTTTGGCTGTTTCGGCGGCCGTCGAATGTATCCTTGCGGCGGACGAACTATCCCCGGCAGAAGGGCTGGCATTTGAATCGAGAAAATTCGGACAAACCTGCGGCACTGAAGATTTCAAAGAAGGCACTCTTGCATTCCTCGAAAAACGCAAGGCTGATTTCAAGGCGAAATAGGCGGATATAACCCAAGATTCATAGTCGACAGGCCTCTAATTAAATAAACAGCGCATATCTTACATTGGCGAATGCCACTAATTAAGTTTTCCTCAAAAAGATGACTGAGATAAAATTATTAGTATTTATGCAATAATAAGGAAATAAGCAACCCCCTAAATCCCCCTTTATTAAGGGGGAATTTGATCAACTATTCCCCCTTAAAAAAGGGGGAAGTGAGCCAGGCGAGCAGGGGGTTGTCCTACAATCTGCAAGGCATAAGAGCATAATAAATCCATTTCCTTGCACTTTTAAGTTGAATATCTTTTGTA
>JAJRTW010000094.1 GCA_024278075.1 Bacteroidota bacterium
AGGGGGAATAGCCAATTTAATTCCCCCTTAAAAAAGGGGGATTAAGGGGGTTGTTATTCTCCTTAAAGCAGAAGCATGAATATCTTTTTCCTGACTACTTTTTGAGGAAGCCCTAATTAACGAAAGTTATTTTAACTCTAATTTCACTAATATAACATGCTTTTTTGTGTAAAGTTACACTAGTGTCGTGTCAAATATACTATGTCATTCCGGACTTGTTGAGTTTGCGAAACCCCGCTATCGGGAATCCTGAATCCATCTTAATATAGCCATATAGTCCGTGAATACTGGATTCTGAAACAAGTTCCGCAATGGCAGTCAATAAATAATTCGTCAAAGTATGCCTGACACGTCCTTAGTGCTTATCTTGAATTATAATTATTCGATCGAATTATAACTATCCGATTGAATTATAATTATCTAAAAAATTCAATTTCCAACGACGATATTCACCGGAAAGTATTTTCTCTCTTGCGGTTCTCATCAGCCATAGATAAAACGCAATATTGTGCTGCGAGGCAAGCTGAATGCCTAATATCTCGCCGGAAATGAACAAATGCCGGAGGTAGCCCAAAGAAAAATTCCCACTTGCATACGAATCTATCGCAGGATCAATACAATTATCAGAAAACTTATATTGCGAATTACGAATATTAATTTTGCCGTTAGTCGTGAACAGCTGCCCATTGCGAGCGTTCCTTGTTGGCAGTACGCAATCGAACATATCAATGCCCCGCTCGATTGCCTCGAGAATATTCTCCGGAGTCCCGACGCCCATCAGATACCTCGGCTTATCCTTCGGCATAATATCCGTCGACACCTCGACCATATCATACATCATCCCGGCCGGTTCGCCCACCGACAGCCCGCCAATGGCATAGCCGTCAAAACCAATATCAATCATACCACGGATATAATCCCGTCTCAAATCCGCATACATACCGCCCTGGCCGATGCCAAAGAGAAATTGCTTGAGGCCGTAAAGCTCTTCGGAGGAATCGAAAGCAAGTGCCGAAAGCCCCGCCCAGTCCAGCGATAGTTTTACCGACCGGCTGACATATTCCCTTTCGGATGGATACGGGATGCACTCGTCAAGCACCATCACAATATCCGAACCGAGTATCCTTTGCGTTTCAATGACTTTTGCCGGCGAGAAGAAATGCCTTGAGCCATCTATATGCGACCGGAATTCAACACCTTCATCCGATATTTTCCGTATGTCTTTTAATGAAAACACCTGATAGCCGCCGCTGTCGGTCAGAATCGGGCGATTCCAATTCATAAACTTATGCAGGCCCCCGAAGTGCTGAATCACCTCATTGCCGGGCCGCAGATACAGATGATAGGTATTGCCAAGAATTATCCGGGCGTCGAATTCGAGGAGCTCCCTTTGCTGGATTGCCTTAACGCTGCCCTGGGTCCCGACGGGCATGAATACCGGTGTTTCGATTGTGCCATGATCTGTGTTTAACACTCCGGCCCGGGCATTAGTTTCGCTGCACTCCGATTCCATCTGAAAGAATTTATTCAATTGGTTTCGTTAATTTATCTTTTGATGCTGTCGTTTTCATTGTCTTTTCATTATTGCCGAATGCCCTGTCTGCAAAATTAGATATTTTTCCTAACATAGTAAGTGATAAAATAATGCCGGCTATGTCGGCCATCCAATCGAAAAATTCGGCGCACCTTCCCGGAATAAAGCTCTGATGGTACTCATCGGAGATTCCGTATAAAGTGCCAATCAATAAAACTATCCACAAAATTTTCTTTCGGCCGTAGTGAATGAAATTGGCCTTGATGGCTGCTATTAATGTAATGCCAAGTACGAAATAAGCGAATACATGAATAATCTTATCCTCGAAATGCAAGCCTATATTAATATTTAGAGGTTGAGGAATATGGGATAAATAAAATATTCCGCCCATAATTACCATAGCCGGTGCGGAAAACACAATTCTTGTGATATTATTACTGCCTATCATCAAGCTCTTTAACCATAAATATTATCAATGCCTTGTGTTAATCACTTAATAAGTTGTCAATCGTAATAAATCACATCACTTCTTTAATATAATCAATCATCTTGCCGGCCGTAAGCGTTTCCTGAGAATAGGCCGAGCAGTATTCATCGCCTGCAGAAGCATGAATAAATGCAGCCAGTGCTGCGGCTTCTAACGGATTTGCGGCAACCGGCAGCAACGCAGCGATAATACCCGTCAGGACGTCCCCGCTTCCGGCAGTAGCCATGCCAGGATTGCCGTTTGTATTCCAGTAAGATTCGCTGCCATTGGTGATAATAGTTGGAACGTGTTTCAATAAAATTGTGCATCCGAGCTTATTGGCCCAAGCGTTTGCAAAGCCGTGTGCATCGTCTGCGATCCTGTCTCTTGGCTCATTAATCAGCGCCGCAAATTCGCCAATATGTGGTGTGATAATTACATTATTCGAATATTTCTTCTTAATATCAATAGCTTTCAATCCGTCGGCATCTATAATTACAAGTTTATCTTTGCCGGCCTTTCCAATGATTTTACCCATAAGGCCAATTGTTTCCTTATTTTCGCCAATTCCCGGGCCTATTGCAATAACGTCACATTTATCAATTAATCCGGCCAATGCCTCATAATTCCCTACGGCCAAAGTTCCGTCAGCTGTCTTCTTCATTGCAAATGGAATGATTTCGGGTTTTAATGACGGGTGCGGATTCGTTGTGGCAAGGTAAACCAGTCCGGCACCTGAGTTTATAGCTGCATTAGCCGCAAGAGCCGCAGCCCCGGGCATGGAGTCCGATCCGGCAATCACCAGCACCCGCCCGTAATCGAACTTCGAACTAATCCTCCGGCGAAGGGGAATCATCTTCCTTATGTCAACCTTCTCTATTGCCCTTATCTTAGAATGGCTTTGGACAATGAATTCCGGCGCCCCGAGGTCGGCCGTCAGTATCTCGCCGCAAACTTCTATCCCGTCTCTAATCAACATCCCCGTCTTGACGGCGAACATCGTAATAGTCAGGTCTGCCACAAAGCAACCACTGCTCGCCGCTCCCGTTGCGGTGTTCAGGCCTGTCGGCGAGTCTATGGCCACTCTGAAGGCATCGGATGAGTTAGCTCTTTTTAATATAGGTACTACCAGTCCCCTGAGATTTTCGCTGCCGCCAACCCCTATCATTGAATCAATGATACAGTCATGGCCGAAATCAAATCCGCTTATATCATTATCGCTGTCAAGATGGAACAATTCAACACCAATCTTTTGCAATGCTGTAAAATTCACTTCAGTCTCATGGCTCATCTTCTCCCGGCTGCCAATCCACGCCACGGTTACATTATAATCCTCGAACAAATGCCGCGCAAGCGCAAAGCCGTCTCCGCCGTTATTTCCGCTGCCGCAGAGGATAAGGATTCTGTATTTGATTTGAGTGCCAATAATATTCCTGATATAAATCGCAGCCGAACGTGCGGCATTTTCCATCAGGACAGCCCCGTGGATACCATAGTGGTTAATGGCAGATTCATCGCATTGCCGCATCTGCCCGGGTGTAAGTATGTATTTCATATCGATACCTGAGTGGTTTACAATCATTCAAAACTAATGAATAATGAACAGATGTCCAACATTTCGGAAGTGTTGTATTTCCATGTGTGATAATATTTAATAACTCATGTTGGGCAAAATGATATTTACTAGTGACGTGTCAACTGTACTATGTCATTCCGGACTTGATCCGGAATCCATCTTAATATAGCCATATAGCCCGTGAATACTGGATTCTTTGAACAAAAAAATGCTTAACGTGAGTTAATAATAACAACTAACTACATTAGTCATTCCTCGAGATGATACAGCACGCTTTGCGCAAAAGGTGTCCAGACTCCGGTTTCAACTCCGACTCGCCGTAATCCGCTTCCGGTCCATTCATTGCAGGTATTAATAAAACTGTACGAGCCGGCTCCCTCGTAGAAGGCATCATTGGAACCGTAGCCCGTATCCGGGATCAAAATCACTCTGCCAAAACTATCGTGCTGGAAAGATGCCTTGATATACTCCGTTAGCTTTCCATACCGAGCTTCCGAGATCATCATCTTTCTTTTAATGTCAAATCCGGCGGGATTATAGATATATGTAACATGCACAGCGCTTTCGCTGCGGAGGAACAAGGCATTGAAGGCAGTTCCGAATGTCAGGTCGGCCCAATTCGGTGTTTCGATGAAGAATTTCCTGTCGCCCCAGCCGAAGCAAATATATTTATATGAAGCGTCTATATTTCTGAAATCTTCATAGGGGTGAATATAGCTCCAATCGATCACAGCATTGCGAACCGGCAGCAAGAAATCAGTATGAACGCCGTTGGATGTGATGTATATTTCGACATTCTTCTTATCGGGATTATTAGTTTTATCGGGATCATAAATAGTATCGGAGCCGGAATCCCTATTGGCAGGAATCACAGACAGAATTATGCCCACAAGTAAGTAAGTTAGTAACAAAGAAATAAGCAGAACCACCGCACGGAAAAGATATTTAGTTATTTTTCTAAGCATATCATTGGTGTTATGGTTAATTGAACTATAATAATATAAATATTTTCTATATATTTCACAGCTATTTCGCTTAGAATTCCCTATATTATTTATATTTGAACGCTATTATTTCAACAATATTAATGCTATCTTAAATTAATGCTATCTTAAATTAATGCTATCTTAAATTAATGCTATCTTAAATTAATGCTATCTTATAATTAATGCTATCTTATAATTAATGCTACCTAAATTCCCAGAGTAAAACACGGAGAAGTGACTCCAATTTGTTATATTGCAATTAGTTAAACAAAGAATAACAACAAATAAAAAGTCACCTATCCGATGAAGAAAAATAAGAAAAAAAGAGCAAAGAGCATAGA
>JAJRTW010000095.1 GCA_024278075.1 Bacteroidota bacterium
AGTCAGGTGTAACACCTGACTTGGCAATGGGTACTAAGCTAATAAAATTGCATCCATAATAGCGCCATTTAGGCCAAAATGAAGCTAATATCAGCGATTCGCACTTTTTGGCTGCTTTTTAACCGGACACTACTGATGTTTGACTTTAACACCTCGGCAATTAAGGATATATTAAACCGGCAATTAATTAATAAACAGTAGAATTAATGGACACCTTCGAAAATATTAGTGAATTAAAAAAGCGGATAGAATCCGGTGATGTCACAATTGGTGTGATAGGCCTCGGGTATGTCGGATTGCCGCTGGCCGTGGAGTTTGCCGGCAAGGGCATCAAGACGATTGGCATTGATATCGACACAGCGAAAATCGACTCCCTTAAATCCGGGAAGAATTATATCGAAGATATTAGTGATGAGCTGGTGAGCGGGGTTATCAAAGGCGGCTCGTTAGCGTTGGCCGATAACTTCGACGGCTGCGGCGAATGCGATGCACTGTTTATATGCGTGCCCACGCCTTTTACGGCGAATAAAGACCCCGATATTTCCTATATAATTGATGCGGCGATGAAGATTTCGCATAATCTAAAGAAAAATCAGGTGGTTATCCTTAAAAGCACTACCTTCCCCGGCACCACAGAGAAATATGTCCGTCCGCTGCTGGAAAGCTCAGGCCTGATTGCCGGAGAGGATTTCTATCTGGCATTTTCGCCCGAGCGAATCGACCCTGGCAATAAAGTATGGACAACAAGCAACACACCGATTGTTGTGGGCGGAATTAATCAGATTTCGACCGACCTTGCCTGCGGCTTCCAACGATTGGCCGTATCGGAAGTAGTACCCGTGAGCACGCCGGCGGTGGCGGAAATGGAGAAATTGCTCGAAAATATCTACCGCAGTGTGAATATATCGCTTGTGAATGAATTGGCCAGGCTTTGCGACCGTATCGGAATTAATATTTGGGAGGTAATCGACGCTGCATCCACTAAGCCGTTCGGATTTATGCCGTTCTATCCCGGCCCGGGGATTGGCGGGCATTGCATATTAATCGACCCCTACTATCTGGCTTGGATGGCGAGAGAGCATGATTTCGTAACCAAATTCATCACTCTGGCAGCCGAGATCAACGAAGATATGCCATTTTATGTAAGGGCAATGGTTATCAAGGAAATAGCCAAACAGGAAGTGACGTTGAGAACCGCAAAAGTATTGATACTCGGGATGGCATTCAAAAAAGATGTGAACGACCTAAGGCATTCGCCGGCTCTTAAGGTGGCCGAATTGCTAATGGAAGAGGGGATAACGAATATTTCTTATCACGACCCGTATATTCCCGAAATTGAGCTGAAAGGAGATGTGCTGCAATCCGAACCGGAGCTTACGGCAACCATGCTCGGCCGGTTTGATATTGTGCTGATTACCACCGGCCACTCGGTTTTTGATTTCGAACTGATTGCCGCAAACAGCAGAGTTGTTATCGACACACGGAACGCTTGCAAGGGTATCGAATCCGGGAATATAATATTATTGGGCGAGGGCAAATGAAAGAAGGCGGGCAAATGAAAGAAGGCGGGCAAATGAAAGAAGGCGGGCAAATGAAGAAGGCGGGCAAATGAAGAAAGCAAAGTTCACCGTAATGTCAGTTGTAGGCGCCCGCCCGAATTTTATGAAAGTGGCACCCATCCACCGGGCTTTTAATGATTATGGTGATATAGTTGACCATAAGATAGTCCATACCGGCCAGCACTACGACGCCGAAATGTCCGATGCCTTCTTTGCAGACTTAGATATGCCGCAGCCGGATTATTTCCTGGGCGCAGGCTCGGCCTCCCATGCGGTGCAGACGGCCAAGATTATGGTTGAATTCGAGAAGATTCTAATGAGCGCCAGACCGGATTTGATTATCGTGGTCGGCGATGTGAATTCGACGATTGCCTGCAGCCTTACAGCCGTTAAGATGGGCATAAAGGTTGCCCACGTGGAGGGCGGATTGCGGAGTTTCGACCGCTCGATGCCGGAGGAAATCAACCGGATGGCAACCGATGCTATCTGCGATTATTGCTTCATAACAGAGCAAAGCGCCCTGGAAAACCTGACCAAGCAGGCGTTCCCTGCCGATAGAATTTTCTTCGTTGGCAATACGATGATCGACTCATTGCATTATGCTTCGGACAAAGCCAAGCGGTCAGGAATCGTTAGCAGACTGAACTTAGTGCCGGATAGATTTGTACTGCTGACCATACACCGGCCGAGCAATGTGGATGGCGCTGAGCAGCTTGGCATGCTCTTGGATATATTCGAGGAGATGTCGGCGGATACGGATTTAGTATTTCCGATTCACCCGAGGACGAGGAAGAACCTGGAGAAATTCGGGCTGGCCGACAGGGCCGGCAGCATAGCAGGACTTGAATTGATTAATCCGCTTGGCTATATTGAATTCCTGGCTTTGATGCAGGCGTGCAGTTTCGTCATGACCGATTCCGGCGGGATTCAGGAGGAAACCACGGCTTTGAAGAAGCCTTGCATTACATTAAGAACTTCCACGGAACGTCCGGCAACGTGTGAAATAGGGACAAATATTATGGCCGACCCGGATTATGAAAGCATTAGAAATGCTCTTTCAGAGCTCAAAATACGAAGCTGGGGCCATGCTAAGATACCGCGGTTATGGGATGGAGCCGCCGCCGGACGGATAGCAGAAATAATCGTAAATAAGATATTATAATTCCCTCAGTCCCGGCCATTCCCCGGGGGAGTAGGGATTATAGGCCAAGTGGAAATAAACAATCCAAGTACTTGAATAATACATCTGTATAAATAAAGCAGAAATAAATCCATGAAAATAAGATTAATTCTCAGCATAATTCTTCTAATACTGATTAATAGCAATGCCTCCGATGCCCAAGTGACGGGGGGCGATTTCAGTACTGATAAGATATTTAGCGATGAACTCCGGAACAGGGCGATGTCCGAGCGGTTGCAGTCGTCAGAAGCCATGCCGGTTGGAAATGTGGTCGATCCGGACTATTACTATGTTGGCCCGGGCGATTTGCTGTCAATCCGCATTCTGCCGATTATGCTGTCGGAACAAATTATTATGGTATCGCCTGAAAATAAGATAATCCTTCCGAGGGCGGGTGGCGAGATTAACGTAAAAGGCATGACTTTGTCGCAATTAATTGACAGTGTGAGGAATATAATTCACAGAAATAATCCTAATGCAAATGTCAATATGGCACTCAGGCAGGCAAGGGTTTGCCTGATAACCATTAAGGGTAACGTTACTTTCCCGGGCACCTATACACTGCCGGCCTCTTATAACGTATCAACGGCCGTGAAAGTTGCCAATCAAACTAATGTGACACAGAATATTTCTAATCAGGAAATGCCGAACCTGTTGAAATTGCAGGAGAAACAGAGGAATATTGACCGGCTGTTCTCCGAAAGCGGAATATCGAGTGCTTCTTCATACAAAGTGCGAAATATTACCATCCTGCACACAGACGGCTCTTCTTCGATAGCTGACCTGGAAAAAGCCATTGCCTCCGGCAACGCCGGATATGATCCTTTCATCAGGGAGGGTGATATAATAATCGTTCCATTTGATAAAAGCAGTTTCCCCAAAATATCTGTCTCCGGCGAGGTGAACAGGCCGATTACTTTGGCATATAAACCCGATGACAAAATTTCTCTGCTCTTGGGATTCGGATATGGACTATCACAGAATGCCGACCGGGACAATATAGTTTATATCGATCCCGAAAAGAATACCAGGCGGAAAATCAAAGTGGATACGAATGATAAATATGTTGGCGAGGACTTTGACGTCGGCCCCGGAGGTGTTGTTATCGTCAACAGCAAGCCAGCAGTCCGGCAATCGAACCACGGTATTGTGTCTATCAAAGGTGAGGTGAATTCTCCTGGCATCTATACCATTACTTCCGGCCAAACTAAGATTAAGGACATTATAGAAACAGCCGGCGGATTTACCGGCAAGGCTTACCTGCCGCTGGCCAATATTATCAGAAGGGAAAAAAATTCGAGTTCGTACAATAATCTCCGGCGCACTATTAATGAAAAATTTCAATACAGCGACCTTACACTCGACGACACCACAAGGTTTATACTGAATATTGACTTGAAACAACCTTATGTAGCCTGCAATTTTATCGAATTATTCGAAAACGGATCCGATGAGTTCAATGTAATACTTCAGGATGGAGATGTAATTTATATTCCTGAAAACCCGAATCGCGTTTATGTGTTCGGGCAGGTGAACCACCCGGGTTTCGTTGACTTTGTGCCGGGCAAATCCATGGAATGGTATATTGCCCGCGCCGGCGGGTTTGCCGAAGGGGCCGAAGCATCACGGTCGCGTATCATTCGCGGCAGCACACGGGTTTGGGTTGAGAGCAAAGACGGTGTGGATGTATTTGACGGTGATGAAATTTATGTGCCGAGATCGCCGGATATACCACTATCAGTTGAAACGCAAAGGCTTGTTTTCTATGCCAGCCTGGCCGGTACTGCCCTGTCTCTGCTCAGTCTGATACTTACTATTATATCTATTTCCGGCAGGTAGGGGATTGAAGAAGTGGGGAAGTGAAGAAGTAGCCACGAGTTTTAACTCGTGGGATAAGTTTGTTGACATCTACCCAACGCAAATTTACGGGAAAATTGCATTCCCAAATCGGAAAGGTTGTATGAAAAAGACAGATTGTTCATAGAATGTCATTCTGAACTTGTTTCAGAATCCATATTCCAGCATTCATACGGCATTTGTACCCTTCGACTCCGCTCAGGGTGACATTAATCGAGCGTATTCAAACAACCTCGGAATTTGGGAATGAACTGAATAATGTCTGAAGTATTAATTATGGTTTCCTCAAAAAGTAGTCGGAGAAAAAGATTCTAATGCTTATGCTATATGGAGAATAACAACCCCCTAAATCCCCCTTTTTTAAGGGGGAATTTGATCAGATATTCCCCCTTAAAAAAGGGGGAAGTGAGCCAGGCGAGCAGGGGGTTGTCCTACAATCTGCAAGGCATAAGAGCATAATAAATCCATTTCCTTGCACTTTCTAATTGAATATCTTTTGTAACTACTATAGTAATAAACAGTTATCGCTTTTTGAGGGTAATTTAATTAAAATAATACTATTTATTTATTGATAAGATGATGCGGTAGTTGATGAAATTATTTAAGATTTGGCCATTGGTATTGCTATTAGCACTTAGTTCCGCAATCGGCCAGGTGGAACATGTGCAGGTTTCGCATCCGGTATATTCTTTTCTGCTCCGGGCCGAAACGCGGGGCTTTTTGCCCCATTTTTCCCTTTCTTCGCTGCCTTTGCAGAGGAAAGAAATTGTCGGCGCCCTGATATTAATTCGAAATCATAAGGAAGAATTATCAGCCGCAGAAACAGAGACTTTGCTGAAATATGAAACTGAATTCGAAATAATTAATAGAACAAATGCGGTTGTAGTATACAGCAAGAGTGATTCTAACCCGCTGTTTTTTAATAGATTACTCTTCGATGACGAAAAGCTGATTTATCGCTATCGTGATGAAAAGAACTCAGTCAGCATCTACCCACTGGGATCGGTTGATTTTAGCTATCGCAGGGAGAACGGCAATGCTGACAGGAATGTAACCATTGCCAATGGCGGATTGCGGGCGTTTGGCACTCTCGGCAATTCGGTGGGATATTACCTCCAGGCAACCAATGGCTCGGTCCTGGCCGGCAGCAGGGCAATGGCACTCGATGACACAAAGCTAAGCCAAAGCATTAAATTCAGAAAGCTGAACAGCGATATTGACTTAACAGAATCGCACATCCGGTATGACAATGATTGGTTCTATGGCACCGTCGGGCGGGAGTCGCGAATGCTCGGGGCCGGGCTGAACCAAAGGCTGTTCCAAAACACGATAGCCCCGCCGATGGATGCCATTAGCGTTGGAGCGAGATTCACAGGTTTCGAATATAGATTTACCCACGGCAGCCTGATGGCGACTCCGGCAACATCATTCGATGTTGGAATATCCACCGAACTGCCCGCAAAATACACAGCCATTCACCGCTTTGCCTTCAAACCGGAATGGGGCGAAATTGCTTTGTGGGAATCGGTTGTTTACTCCGGCCGGGCAGCCGACCTGGCATATCTGAATCCGCTAAGCTTCTTCAAATCATTGGAACATGCCCTGCGCGACCGCGATAATTCCATGATGGGATTTGATGCAACCGTCCGGCCAATCGATGGACTGCAAATCAAAGGTTCTTTTCTGCTCGACGATATAATTTTCAGCAATATCGGGAAGAATATGTGGAACAACAAGACGGCTTGGAACATAGCGGCAATAGCTGCTTTGCCGTATTCGACCGACTTCGGGCTGGAGTATTCCAGAATCGAACCATATACCTTTTCGCATTTCAATCCGCAAAATGCAATGACAAACGACGGCCAGCTGTTCGGCTCGCTGCTGTTGCCGAATTCAGATGAAATATCGGCCAAATTAAGGTGGTGGTGGGGCAACCGCTATCCGGTAGAGGTCAACGTTTCGTTTGCGCGCCATGGCAATAATATCTATGACGATAGCGACAGCCTGATTGTTAATGTCGGGAGCAATCCGAATATTTCGCGCCGCCATCCGCAGGATTCCGAGATAATCGAGTTCTTAGATGGCCGGTTGGATAAGATATTCACATTCGAAATAAAGTCCGGCTGGGAAATTGTCCGCGGGTTCAATCTCCATGCCAGCTATATGTACCGCAATATTAACGGGCAGTATTACAACGGTGTTAGATTAATAATCAGATACGAAGACTTTTAAAGGGCTGCCAAGCTGGGATTAGGCTTGCGAGGGAAAAGAAAGAGGAAATAATCATTTAGGCTGTCATTCCCGCCCTTCGGCTTCGCTCAGGATAAACTCCAGCGGGAATCCAACTTGATATGACTAAGGAACATATTGGATACTGGATTCCTGCTTTCGAGACTGTGTGAAAACATCAAAATATGTCATCCTGAATTTATTTCAGGATCCAAATGTCGCATGAATACAGGCTTATAGATTCTGAAACAAGTTCAGAATGGCACCTCCCGGGACTTTTCACACAGCCTCTTTCGCAGGAATGCCAATTCAAGCGACACATCATTATATGGTTGACATAACACTATAAAGGGCAACTGAAAAAAAATGTTTTCAATGAATATACTTGAGGTGATTCCGAATATAGCAATTATTGCGGCAATATTTCTGCTGCTCTATGTTTTTCTGCTATATCCGTTATTATTGATTGTCCTTGCTAAGTTTTTCAATAAAGAAATCGATTCCGATGAAGGATTCCGCCCTGATATAACCGTGATAATTTCGGCCTTCAACGAAGAGGAATTAATCGAAGGTGCAATCAGGTCTATTTACGATTCGGATTATCCGGCCGAGAAAATCACGGTAATCGTCGGTTCCGACGGCTCGTCCGACAGCACAGTGGATATTGTGAAAAGATTGGCTGATGAATTCAGCAACCTCGAAGTATATGAATTGCCAAGATCGGGAAAGAATAAAGCCCTGAACCAGCTTGTGCCAAAAGCAACTACGGAAATCATATTCTACATGGATGCCGATTGCAGGCTGCTGCCCGACACATTAAAAAAGATGATCCCAAAGTTTGCCGATGAGACCGTCGGATGCGTTATATCGCCGATGGAAACTAACAATGCCGGATCTGACGCAAATAAACCGGTGCAGCGAAAAGATTCCGGCAGCACAGGTGAGGACATCTACCAGAAGTACGAAGCGGTAATTCGGCAAAACGAGTGCAGGATATTTGCAACGGTAAACACATTGGGGGCCTGCTACGGAATCAAAAGCCAGCTATACCGAACAATTCCCAACGACAGGGTGTGCGATGATTTCTATTCAGTGCTGAGTGTGGCCTTGCAGCGGAAACGCGTGATTTTCGACCGGGATTCCTTAGTAAGTGAAGTGCGCCAGAAATCACTGTCGAACGAATTGAACCGAAAAATCAGGATAGCCTCCGGCGGGCTGTCGACGGTTTTGGCATGCTGGCGATTATTATTACCCGACTACGGCTGGAGCTGTTTCTTTTTATGGTCCCACAAGCTGCTCCGGTGGCTCTCGCCCATGTATTTGATGGTAATCCTTTTATTCAGTTTGTTTCTTCAGCCGGAATCCTTCTTATATCCGGGACTATTGATTATCCAGGCAGCCTTTTACGGGATGGCTTTAGTGGGGTGGGTGCTTGAGAAAATGAAGATGAACTTCATTATATTTAAAGTGCCGCTATTCTTTGTCAGCATGAATGTTGGGTTCTTCCTGGGAATAATCAGATTTATTAAAGGCAAACAAAATGCGATGTGGAACTTGGAGGGATTTAAATAAATTCTTTCATATTTCATATTTTTTAGTAAATTAATAATAATTTGTCGTTTACATATATACTTTTGTGTGAATTTTACTTGCGTTTCGTAATTTGGTTACGAGATAAATAGCCACGAGCTTTAGAGGCTGGGTGAAAACAAGAATATGTCATCCTGAATTTATTTCAGGATCCAAAATATAGAGATTTTCTATGATACATCAGGCAACTAATTAGGGTTTCCTCAAAAAGTTGAATGAGATGAAATTATTGGTATATTTAAGAATATATTTAAGAATCATCCCCCTTAATCCCCCTTCAAAGGGGGAAATTGATCAACTATTCCCCCTTAAAAAAGGGGGAAGTGAGCGAAGCGAGCAGGGGGTTGTCCTATAATCTGCAAGGTTTTCGGGCATAATAAATAATATTGCTCGCACTTTGTTGTTGAATATCTTTTATAACTCCCTTAATTATAATTAGTTGATACTTTGTGAGTTTAACCTAATTAGGCAAAATGTAAATCAATTCCGGCAGCTCTGCCGGGCGGCCAAAAACAGATGGCACAAACAATTGAAAATATTATTGAGATCGAAACACCTGTAGAGGAGGGGTATTCACATGCTTCCTCGAAAGTAAAGAACAGGCTGCTGCCGCTGTTTTTGCAATTCGGCGGCGATGTGCTTGCGTTCATATCCAGCTATTTCGTTATTTATTATATCGTGTTCGAATCCGGCTTTTTCGACAAACCGGGCGACCCGGATTTTCTTATTATAATAATCCCGGCTATCGTATTAATGATTTACTGGACAACGGTTTTCTTCTTTTCGGGACTGTACAAGAACTGGTACGAGCGCTCCCCGTTCGACGAAATCTTTACCGTAATAAAGGCCTCATTCATTGGCTGCGGGATTATCTTTATACTGATGGTTCGCGACGACACCAGCATTCAAAGGATGATGATTCTGCTGTATTTTATTTCAATTTCTTCTTTTGCAATAATCTTCCGCACAATTGCACGAAAAATGCAGATTAAGCTTAGGGGAAAAGGAGTAATCTCATTTCATTCCATAATATTGGGCCCTGCCGATAAGGCGATTAATTTATATCAACAAATCCTTAAGTCGCCCAATTGGGGAATCAAGCCAATCGGAGCAATTCTGTCGAACCATGACGAATGCCTTAAATGGAACGACATCAATGAGCAGCAAAAAAGCGGGTTGCCATTGCTTGGCACAGAAGAAGATTTTTCGAATATTCTCAATAAATCCAAACCCGAAGAAGTTCTGATAACTTCTACCGAATCCAGCCAGTCGCGGCTGCTCGATATTGTTAATACCTGCGCCGAAAAGAATATTGTTGCCAAAATCGAACCGGACCTATACCATATATTCACCGGCCAAACACGCACCCATAACATATACGGCATACCATTAATCGAAATCAGCCCGCAGCTAATGAAGCCCTGGCAGGAGGTGTTGAAAAGAATATTTGATATTATATTTAGTTTATTGGTTATAGTATTGGGCGCTCCCATCTGGCTGCTGGTTGCAATTATTATTAAATTGGAATCAAAAGGGCCGGTATTCTACAAACAGCCTCGAACCGGAAAGAACGAGAAAGTATTCCAGATCTTCAAGTTCCGGTCGATGCAATCCGGAGCCGATAAGAAAGGCCGGACATGGACTCAGGTGAACGACCCGAGGGTAACGCGATTCGGCAAATTCATACGGAAAACGCATATAGACGAAGTGCCGCAGTTTTTGAATGTGCTGATTGGCGATATGAGCATTGTTGGGCCGCGGCCGGAGCAGCCCCATTTCGTCGAGGATTTCGCCAGGGAAATTCCATATTACAAGCGGCGGCTGAAAGTCCGGCCCGGGATTACCGGATGGTGGCAGGTTAAATATCAGGCCCACGAGCTTAATGTGGAGGAAATCGAAAACCGCTTGAAGGATGATTTTTATTATATTGAGAATATGTCTATTAAATTTGATATAGAGATTATTGTTCGCACCGTCTGGTGTGTATTAACAGGCCATGGACAAGCATAGCCCGCTTATTGCGGGACTATTATTTAAGAGCTTCATATCCCTTTGGAAACATTTGGGTAAGGCCAAATCCACGGCGATTATATTTGGCTCGTATTTGAGTAATATTAAACATCCCTTATTCATTACCTGCCGGGTGTTTTTTGATATTTTATTAATAATGCGGGTTAGGAATTTTTTATGAAATCTATTGTGAAATCCGATATGAAATCTATTGTTGTAATCCCCACTTATAATGAAATTGAGAACATCGAGAACATTATCGGCCAAATCTTCGATGTATTGCCCGAGATTAACGTGCTTGTGGTAGATGACAATTCCCCCGACGGCACATCGGACGTAGTAAAAAAAATGATGGAAAAGGACGAAAGGGTGCATCTGATGACCCGTGCGGGGAAAATGGGCCTCGGCACGGCTTATTGCGACGGATTCGTATATTGTCTGGACAAAGGCTTCGAAGCGATATTTGAAATGGATGCCGACTTGTCGCACGACCCAAAAGATCTGCCGAGATTCCTTGAAGAACTTGAAACTCAGGATTTGGTAATAGGCTCGAGGTACAAAACAGGTGTGAACGTAGTGAACTGGCCGCTCAGCAGGCTTATTTTAAGCTACGGTGCAAATCTTTATACCAGGATAATTACCGGAATGCCCATTATGGACGCCACCGGCGGATTCAAGTGCTTCAGGGCCGATGCACTGAGCAAAATTGACCTTAAAGCTATTCATTCGAATGGCTATGGTTTTCAGATAGAAATGAATTACAGGATGTGGAAGCTTGGGGCGAAGATAAAGGAAATTCCAATTATTTTCATCGACAGGCGAAGCGGCGTGTCCAAAATGAACAGAAGTATTATCTACGAAGCTGTATTCCTTGTATGGAGATTGAAATTCGGCTTGATACGATTAGAAAAGAAATCACAGAAATTACATTAGACAAAAGGATAAATAGCCATGAGTTTGCAACCGGAAGCTTTAAATCGTGGGAAAAGAAGACAGGAATAAGAAAACCCTCTCAATCCCCTTTGAAAAAGGGAGACTTTTAGCCCCATTTTTTAAAGGGGGTGGTTTCGCAGGAACATTTGTTCCGTAGAAACCTGAGGTTTTGCATTGATTTGGATTCATGCTATCAAGGTTGTGTGAAAAGGCAGATAATTCATAGAATGCCATTCTTCAAGAATTATATCGGCTGCAGTAGTGGCATCAGGACTGGAAGAACTGGTGCTACGGCGAAAATCGAATATGTAGGGGACGGTTCCAAACTGACCCGAAAAACGATTCATGGAATGTAGGGGACGGTTCCAAACTGACCCCGAAAAACGATTCATGGAATGTAGGGGACGGTTCCAAACCGTCCCGAAAAACGATTCATGGAATGTAGGGGACGGTTCCAAACCGTCCCGAAAATAATATTGAGCTGTTAGGGCAGGTTTAGAACCTGCCCCTACGATTATATTTATCTTTGACAGCATACGATGACATAACGTAGTATTCAAGAATCAATTAAGAGCGGCTCTCATTATTAAACCGGACACTAATACTTTTTGAGTATGATCTAATTAATGCAACAAACCGATATATCTATTGTTATAGTTAACTATAACGTCAGGGACTTTTTGCTGCAATGCCTTCGTTCGATCGAACAGTCAGCTGCTTCTCAGTCTGCGGCGGGCTTTGATATTGAATTAAATGTTGAATTAAATATCGAAGTTATTGTAGTCGATAATAATTCGCAAGACGGCTCGCTGGAATTTCTCCGGCCCAAATTCCCTTCGGTCAAATTCATTTCGCTGGATGAAAATATTGGCTTTGGCCGGGCTAATAATATCGGCATCGAAGCATCATCGGGGGAATACGTGCTTATCCTGAATCCTGATACCATTGTGTCCGAGGACACTCTATCGGTGATTAAACAGTATATGGACAATAATCCCGAAGTGGGCATGGCGGGATGTAAATTATTAAATCCCGACGGCAGTTTCCAGGTGGCCTGCCGGCGCGGGTTCCCAACGCCCTGGGCTTCGTTTACCAAACTCTTCGGCCTCCAGAAATTATTCCCCAAATCAAAAATCTTCGCCAGATATAACCAAACATATCTGAGCCAGGACAAGACCTATTATATCGACGCATTGATGGGGGCGTTTATGTTCTGCCGGCGGGAGGCACTCGAGCAGAGCGGCGGGTTCGACGACCGGTATTTTATGTATGGCGAAGACCTCGACCTCTGCTATAATTTCCACAAGCTTGGCTGGAAGGTGGCCTATGTGCATACCACCTCGATTATTCATTACAAAGGCGAAAGCACCCGCCGAAGTGCCATCAACGAAGTCGGGCATTTCTACGATGCGATGAAAATATTTGCAAAGAAGCATTATGGCCGCTCCACCCTGTTTTTGTCCTTTCTCAAGCTCGGAATTATGTTCCGGGCGCTGCTGGCCTATATGAAAAAATACAGGCGGTCGATATTTTTTATGATACTGGACACGATAATTCTCAACCTGTCGTTGATTGTGGCCACAAAAATCCGTTTCGGCGAGTTCCTGAATTTCCCGCCCTATGCTTACCCGACCGTTTTCATAGTGCCAACGGCAATAGTCATAATCTCGATGATTGCCGTTGGGGAATATTTCGAGCAAAAGCCCGGAATCATCAGGGCTTTCACCGGTTTTATGATTAGCTTTTTCGTATTGTCGTCGCTGACTTATTTCTTCAAGGAATTTGCATTCAGCCGCGGAATATTATTGATGACAATCGGCCTTACGTTTATGGTTGCCGCTTTGTCGCGTGGGTTAGTGGCTTTGTTCGACAAATTTGCAGGCAAAGAATCCGACCGGCGGCTGCTGATTGTCGGCTCCAACAGCCAAACCAAAAAGATTATTAACTCATTGCAGCAGGCCGATTCGCGGAATGTGGATATTATCGGGCTGGTCAACGTTGGTTCGAACTCATTTGACAATACATGGAATCTGCCGGTAATCGGCAATTTTGATTACCTGCCGAAAATAATCGAGGACAATAAAATCCATGAAGTGATTATTTGCGACCGCGGATTGCCGCGAAGCGAGATACTCAAAGCTCTTACCGCCACTCCGAAATTAAATGTGAGATTCCATTTTGCCAATGAATACGAAGAATTCATCGCATCGAGGATAATAAATGAAGTATCGGGCATTGATGCTGCGTTTTCGAATTATAAACTTTCGGCGTTCAGGTACAGGCTTGCTAAGAGATTGGCCGATATTGCAATTTCGATTTTTCTTTTGACAATTGGCCTGCCAATGGTATATTTGCTTTTCCCCGGCGGAAAGGAAATAATTAAGAATCTCTACCGGGTGTTGAAAGGGAAGATGTCATTTGTGGGCTATTACCCGATTGCGGGCGAGGAGCCGTCGATTGGCAAGCCCGGAATTATAGGATTGGCGCACATCAGCCGTCCCGAAAGGCTGTCGAAAAGTGCCATTGTTAACTTAAATAATTATTATATAAGGCATTTCAGCCTATCGCTTGATGCCGATATTTTTTTGAAATTTATCTTTAGGAAAAGAAGTGGCGACTAAATTTATTCTGGAATTTGAAAAACCTATCTTCGAATTAGAGCAAAAGATCAATGAAATGCGGTCTCTTGACAACGATCTTGATATTGGCGAAGAAATTGAGTATTTGGAGAAGAAGATGGAAGACCTGCGGGTTAACGTATTCAAGAACCTGACCAGATGGCAGCGTGTGCAGATAGCTCGCCACCCTGAACGCCTGATTACGATGGACTATATCAAAAATATGTTCGAGGATTTCAACGAACTTCATGGCGACCGCAAGTTTGGCGACGACCATGCTATCGTTGGCGGCATTGCAAAATTTCAGGGCACTTCCGTTATGGTGGTTGGCCATCAGAAGGGCCGCGATACGAAATCGAACCTGTACCGCAATTTCGGAATGCCAAATCCGGAGGGCTACCGGAAAGCTCAGCGCTTGTTCCGGCTGGCCGAAAAATTCAACAAGCCGATAATCTCATTCTTAGACACCCCGGGCGCTTTCCCCGGAATTGAAGCCGAGGAGCGGGGCCAGGCCGAAGCTATTGCTCATAATCTGCTGGTTATGGCCCAACTTAAAGTCCCGATATTAATTATTGTTATTGGCGAAGGAGCCTCGGGCGGGGCCATCGGCATTGGCGTTGGCGACAGGGTTCTGATGCTCGAAAATGCCTGGTACTCGGTGATTTCGCCGGAGTCCTGCTCAAGCATTCTATGGCGCAGCTGGGACTTCAAGGAGCAGGCCGCCGAAGCTCTGAAACTTACCGCACCCGACCTGAAGAAATATAATATTATTGATTCGATTGTGCCGGAGCCGGTGGGTGGTGTGCACAGGAATCCCACTCAGATGTTCGAAACACTATCGAAGGTAATCAGGGAAGAACTTGATAAACTGATGAGCATTCCGATTGATGTATTGGTTCCGATGCGTAGGGAGAAGTTCATGAATATGGGCGTTTGGAAGCAGGGTTAGCCAGGTATCAAGTATCAGGTATCAGACGGAAGATTTAACAATACAACACACCCCTAAATCCCCTCTCAAGAGGGGACTTTGATATTGACTGAGAATAAAGATCTTTAAGGGCGGAAGAATTGAGCAGAATCATAGATTGGATGAGGGGAATAAAAGACTGGATGGAGAGCTTTGCCGAGAGGCCCGGGGCCATGTATGCCCTGTTTGCAATTGCTTTCGTCGAATCTTCCTTTTTCCCCATTCCGCCGGATGTTTTATTGATTGCCATTGCAGTGTCGAATCCCAAAAAAGCATTTACCGCAGCGCTGTGGTGTACGCTCGGGTCGGTCTTCGGCGGATTGTTTGGCTATTTCATCGGATATTCGCTGATGGGCGTGGTTGGCAATTCAATCGTGGACTTCTATAATGCCCATGAAGTTTGGGCCAAAGTGGTGGAGGCCTATCAGGGCAACGTTGGCTTCTGGTTTTTGGCCGGAGCTGCATTCACCCCAATCCCGTATAAAATATCCACCATTGCGGCCGGTGCCACGCAAATGGACCTGCTGCCCTTTATTCTCATTTCGTCTATCGGCCGGGCAGGGCGGTTCTTCCTGGTTGGCGGCCTGATTTATTTCACCGGGCCGAAAATCAAAGTTTATATCGATAAGTATTTCGACAAACTCTCGATAGCTTTCGTTATATTACTCGTGGCCGGATTCGTCCTTGTCAAGTATATTATATAAATCAACCAGTTAAAGCAATCAACCCTCAGCTATGCCTGTAGTATTATACGTATGGAAAGGAAATTATCCCTGGGATGTCCGGGCCGAGAAGGTGTGCAAATCGCTTATCAAAGCCGGGCATGAAGTATATATGCTGGCCCGGTGGGCCGAAGGGCAGGCGGAGCGGGAATCGATTGACGGCATAAATGTAATCAGGGTTGGATACAAAACAGCCCGGAAACTCACCCAGCCGCTTTCGATCAATCCTATATGGGCCGGTGCTATTAAGAAAGCAATTTTAGAGCTAAAGCCCGCCATTATTATCCCCCGCGAGATTATGCTTGCCGAGGCTTGCGGAAGGCTGGGCCGCAGATATAATATTCCGGTTGTGATGGATATGGCCGAGCATTATCCGGCCGCCATGAAGGGTTGGAAGAAATATTACAAAAGCCTGTCGTTAAGGATATTGGTTCATCATCTTAATATTCCGGAAATTGTTGAACAACGCGCGGTTCGGCTCATGTCCGGTATTATAACGGTTAGCCGGGAATTATCAGACAGGCTCGGCAAAGTACATCATTTTAATACAGGTGATATTCAAATTGTAAATAACACGCCCGAAAAGCAATGGTTCGATGGCGTAGACAAAGGGCCAAAGTTGCCACCCTTAAGATTTGCCTATCACGGCCATTTCTCGCAGGACCGCAACCTCGATACTATGATAAAAGCGTTCATAATAGCCGCAGAGAAATGCAGCGGCATTCGATTAACTCTT
This sequence comes from Bacteroidota bacterium, assembly GCA_024278075.1. Classification (GTDB taxonomy): domain Bacteria; phylum Bacteroidota; class Ignavibacteria; order Kapaibacteriales; family UBA2268; genus JAJRTW01. The sequence continues at coordinate 16,402 of JAJRTW010000095.1, forward strand.
GCCGGAGACGGCGAGAATTTCGATGAATGCTTTGAAATTGCCGAGCAATCCGCAGTTAAGGACAGAATCTGTTTTACTGGCGCTTATAAGCACGGTGACATCAGGAAACTCTATGGCGAAACCGATATTGCCATACTTCCGTTCAAAACCAATGAATTTATTAATCACATTATTGCCAATAAATTATTCGATTATATGGCTGCCGGAAAACCTGTTATTGTTTCAAGAGCTAAACCTATGGCAAGGATAATTGAGGAGACGGGGGCAGGCATTGTTGCCGATTGCAGCAGCCCCGAATCGCTGGCGGATGTGATAATCAATATTAACGATTACCCCCTTAGGGAAATGTCCGAAAATGGCATTGCAGCTTTCCGGGATAAGTATAATTGGGACGTTGATGCTGATAATTTAATTAAATTTGTAAACCGGTTAATTTGAGAATATAGCAAGCTGAAAGAAAGTGCTATACATTAAATATGAATTTTCGATAGTGGGTTTGGCTTGCAATGGAAAGGCAGCAGGACGGGAATTCCTGACACCACGACACAAATAAGGCATCAGGACGGGAATTCCTGACACCACAATAAAAGATACCTGACAAGAAACGGATTGCATGTATTATTTTATCCTCAATTGTAAGCCAATAATAATTGCCGTGATATTTATCTAACTCAAATACAGTAGTGTCCGGTTAAAATGCAGTGAATAATTACGAATCGTCGACGTGCTCTACATTTAGCCCAATATTGTGCAATTATGGATGCAATTTTGAAATAGATTTATCTTCATTGCCAAGTCAGGTGTTGCACCTGACGTGCTTGAGCTGTCTTGTTTTGTCAGTTGTAACAACTGACTGTTCATGGATTGTAGGGGACGGTTCCAAACCGTCCCTAATAAATGTTGCGCTATTAGGGCAGGTTTAGAACCTGCCCCTACGGTTTTAATAGTATTTGTCGTTGGCAACATATCGGATAAC
>JAJRTW010000096.1 GCA_024278075.1 Bacteroidota bacterium
AAACAAATCATGATGCAGTGGAGACTTGCGCTCAAAAAGTATTAACCAGCTTATAATGCTGGGTTAATCGCTGTAGCAAGAGTGGAAAGTGCAAAAGAATTAGTGAAATAATACGCAAGGTGTGGATTTTGGTGAAGTAATCGTTATATTTAGTTGGGAATTAACTTACTTTGGGAATTTAGGTATAATCCAATTAAGGCATTGTTCCAAACTAATAATAATTCCGGCAATTAGCAATATATAAAAATAACAACTTTCCACATGTTAACTTGTCCAAAGTTTTAAAACTTTGGACAAGTTTGAGCTGAGAAGCAAATCTGAGATTGATGGATTTTAACAATAAATTCCATTATTAATCTTCTAATTGTTATTAAAGTTGAAATCATAATCCAAAGTGAAGAGACTGTGTGAAAACGCTCAGAGGCTGTTATTGCGGAACTTGTTTCAGAATCTATAGTCCTGTATTCGTGCGGCAAATGGATCCTGAAATAAATTCAGGATGACATTTTTAGATATTTTCACACAGTCTCTAAGGGTAAGAAATAAAAAGAATTATATGACCAGAATAATAATTTATATCGCCGCCGTATCTGTTTTCTTATCCAGCCAAACTATCAGTTTTTCAGCCGATATTAAGGAATTCTTCCTTACTTGCGACCCCGATGATTTCGCCATGATATACGAGAATTTCAAAGAAGATATTTATATACCCGCAACGATAGCTTATGATGGCCAAACATGGCCCGATGTTGAAATGAGGATAAGGGGCGACGGCACAAGATATGTTGCAAAAAAATCACTAAAGATAAGGTTTAATTCTCAGCCCTTCGCCAACGGCAGGAAGAGATTAAACTTGAATGCCGAGTGGGATAACAAAAGCTATATCGCTCAATATATCTCTTCGAGGCTGATGCAGGAATCCGGCCATGTGTGCTTCGATTCAGAGCATGTAAGGCTATACCTGAATGGTGAATTCTTCGGGCTGTACCTGATGGTGGAAAATATTGACAACGATTTCCTGGCCGCAAACGGATTGGACAAAGACGGCAACCTGTATAAGGCAACCAAAGACGGAGCCAGCCTAAGCCCAAATGAGGATATAGCCAGGCTGTGGGATAAAAAAACGAATAAAACCACGGGCATGGACGATCTGGCTGAATTAATCAGAAATATCAATTCGGTCTCCGACGAAGATTATTATGAATTTGCAAAGGCCACATTCGAATTTGATAAAATGATTAATATAATTGCCATGAACATGCTCCTTTCCAATGGCAGTACGTATTACCATAATTATTATATGTACCATGATATCAAAGGCTCCGGGAAATGGTCGATGATTCCGTGGGACCTGGACAAAACATTGAGCCGATATTCAATATATCTGCATTATGCTTTCAGCTCGAACGTATGGACCCACGACAATCCTTTTGTGGAGCGGGCTTTGATATGCGAACCAATCTTCAATAAAATTAGAGAAAGAGTGAGTGAATTATCGAATACGATATTTAATAAGGAGCATCTATACCCGATCATCGACAGCTTGAAAACAGTCCTGGAATCTTCGGTTCGTGCCGATACGACCGACGATGTCGACAATATCGAAGAGTGGTATGATATGGTAGAGAAGGAGAGAAAATTCATTGACGGCCGGTATTACGAACTGAATAATTTGCTCGACAAAGCACCCAAGAATTTCAGGGCCGTACCGACCGAAGACATATTCACCGATGATATTATCTTCACATGGCACCCATCGATTGACCCGCATGGAAAAGCTATGACTTATGATTTTCTGTATTGCCCCTACCCCAGCTTCTCAAAGGAATCAACTGTAAAATTCGAAGGCCTGGCCGACACGACTTTCACACTTATCCCCAAACCTGAGTATGGGAAGTACTATTGGAAAATTATGGCCTTTAACGGCATATACAGAACAGATTCTTATGATAACCTCAACCGGTTCACATATAAAAAAGCAACCGTGCTGCCTTGCGAAATCGAAGGCGATATGGTGCTTACTTCCGAGGATTCTCCATATATAGCCCAGTGCGGCCTTGTGGTGCCAAAAGGCTCTTCGCTCACAATTCAGGAAGGTGTTGAAATCAGACTCCGGGACACTTGCAGCATCTGGGTGTCGGGCCAAATAAATTCATTGGGCAGTCCGGCCAAACCCGTTATTATAACTAAGGCCCAGTCGGTTGAATCAATCGACAGCTTGAACCTGATGGAGCCGGATGCAATTTGCAGGTTAAGCCATACGAAATTCGATAATATTTTATTCCGGTTTTACGGTGCCGACGTAACGATGAGCAATATCGAATATATCAATTCATCGGATTTGGGATTGTGGCCGGTGGCAAACATTTTCGGAGGAACTCAAACCATTGACCGCTGCACATTCACAAGCAATAATACCGGCGAAGGCCTTATATTCAAAATGAGTGTTACCGAAGTGAAAAATTCATCTTTGATTAATATGCCCGATGCAATCGAATTCTTAGATATGAAAAACAGTTCCATAGAAAACAATATCATTGTTAACGCCGGAGACGACGCAATCGACCTTAATGGCTGTACTAATATTTCTATTAGGAAGAACATTATTTTCGGCGCAAAGGATAAGGGATTGTCCATTGGTTCGAAATGGGGAATGAAACCACCATCCACTGATATTCGGGTAGAGAATAATCTGATAGTAAATTGCCAAACGGGAATTTCTGTCAAAAGCGGCTCTCGTGCTGATATAGTTAACAATACTCTCTATAACAATGATATATCCTTCAGGCTTTATGAAAAATTTGATGGCTTGGGCGGCGGCAAGGCGAACGTTGTTAATACGATATTAGCCAATTCGAAGACAGCTAATTTTGACTTGGACGATAAATCCGAAATTGTTTTTTCATATTCCTTATGCGATTCGGAACAGCTTGCCGGCACGGGGAACATCCGGGCAGAGCCGTTATTTGTTAATCCCGCCGAAAAGGATTTCAATATTCTTAGCACTTCGCCCTGCATCGACGCCGGCAACCCGGCAAGCCCCAACGACCCCGACGGATCAAGGGCCGATATTGGCGCTTACTCCTTTTTCTTTGTGCCAGCGGCGGTTGTTATCAACGAAATAAATTATAATTCCGCTGCGGGTTTTGACACCGGCGACTGGGTTGAGCTATATAATGCCACCGGCAGCGAAGTTGATTTAACATCCTGGATATTCAAAGACAGCGACGACACTCATGAATTTATTTTCCCGGACGGCACAAAATTGCAACCCGGCGGCTACCTGATTCTATGCAGGGATTCAGCACGCTTTGCGGAATTTCGCCCCGGTATCGGCGATTATATTGGCGATTTCAATTTCGGCCTTAGCAGTTCGGGCGAGCTGGCAAGGCTCTTTGATGCCGGAGGCAAAATAATTGATTCACTCACCTACGGCATTGATATTCCCTGGCCGTCCGGCCCCAATGGCAGCGGTCAAACCCTGGAACTGGTTTTTCCATTCCGTGATAATGCCAAGCCGGTTAATTGGTACGCATCTATTGAGGAATATGGTACGCCGGGCAGAATTAACAGCACCTATACCGATAGTGTAAATGATAGTAATGCAGCCCAATTTAATATGCCAATCTACGCCTTCCCGAATCCGGCAAACCAAACTATGCAAGTAATCATCAATCCGCCGCAAGGGGGTATTTACACGCTCCAGCTAATCAGTTCCAATGGGATTGTTATTAAAGATTTATTGAGCAGATATTTTGAGTCGCGCAGGAAGCAATTGGCAATCAATATCAATGGAATTGCAGGTGGTTTTTATTTCTTAAGGCTAATATCCAATAATAATGCCTATGTTATCCCTTTTATAATCGCCAAGTGATAATAGTGTAGCATCCCAATCAGCACACTTTTTACCTTTGTAGCTAAGCCCCAGCTTAGTTACACTAATATATGTCTTTGTTCTTAAGGCGCCACCAAGCTGGGGCTTGGATGCGAGTGGAAATAATCAAATTTTCAGTAGTCTCTTATAATCGATTATCATCATAATATTTTTCGAGGAATTCCACTACTCATCCGGCCTTCTTGACATACATCCTTTTCAGATGAAAAACAGAGTCAATGATTGATTCAATCTTATCTCTGACTTGAGGCTCCGCTTTACCCCAAATATTATTTTGCTGCAAAGTATCAATGCTAATGTCATATAGGGCTGCCTTCTCAATATCGGAGTAGACAAACCTCCAGTCATTCATGAATATCCCGAACCCCTCGTTGTCCCACATTCGTATGTCGTTCGTATTAAGAGCGATCGATACCCTGCCAGGATCTATTCCTTTTGTTAATGACAGGCCTGAGAATTTAGATGTCAATTCCTTGCTTGCATTGCCGGCATTAAGAATATCAAGTATTGTGGGCAAAATATCAATGTTACTCACCATAGAACCGATATTCGATCTTAACTCTTCCGTTAAAGCTTTCCTGGTTTCTATCAGCTTCTTAGGAAGTCTTATTATTATTGGAATATTCATTATTTCTTCATAGAAATTATACAGCCGGTTCACCATATTATGAAGAACCCAATCGGTGTCGCCGTGGTCGGCAGTAATAATTATGAGTGTATTTTCGAACCTCGGGTCCTGGCTGAATTTCTCGAAAAAGAATCTATAAGTACGGTCGAGCAGCCATGAAGATTGCTGATAGCGCGACTCGAAATCACCTTCGCCATCAAAATACTCGCTTGATATCTGATATGGAATGTGAAGAGCATTCGACATGTATACGGCAGCAAAGTTCTTATCGGCAGGCATTGCAGCAATGGAATCACAGAATGCCGTCATCGAAAACATTTCATCTATCCCGGTGTCATTAGTAAATTTCTCATTTGTTTCATCTGCTGTCAAATGTGAATCAGGCCCCGGGCTGAGATAGAAATCTATGAATTTTGCCCACTCAAAAGACTGCGCACTAACCAAAATTGTCTGCATCCCGGCCGCCTTGCACCAATCCCAAAAAAATGGCATTTCATGTATTTTTTTGCTGCCCTCCCACGGCGCTACTCCATTGAGTATTGAAGGGGTGCTAACATCGGTCGAACCCGAATTCGTATATCCTCTTTTAAAGTAAAGATATTGATCGGGGTTGTTTTCCAGCAAACTATGCAGAAATGGCATGGAATGAATTCCTTTCATCCCAGGAAAGGCGTGTTTGCCAAAAGATTCGTTAATAAACAGTATAATGTTTAACGAGTCGGCATTGATAAATGGATTCACATTTAGTTTTGCTGCTGAATGCAATCCGTGCAAATCGTTGTGGCCAACCTTTTTGGCAGCAAGATACAGCGATACATCTGCCGTATAAGACTTGTCTTTCATCCCATAGTTTATCTGATTGAGGATTATTAAGAATATTACTAATAATGACAGTGATCCTGCAAAATTCTTCCACAGCCTATACTTTTTTTTCTTGCGCAGCTTCCAGTTCCAGAACCAGGAAATTATTAAACAAAAAGCAAGGAAGAACACTATGTTGGCATTTAACAGATATATTCTTAGAAATGACTTTAAGTATTCGGGGTTATTGATAACGAATTGCATCATTGAGGCGTTCGTATATTGCCCGAATTGAGAGTAAACCGCAAGGCTTTGAACGAGGATGAATCCAATCGCTACGGATATAATCCATACGTAAGCCCGGCCAAACCACCCGGGAAGTGCCCGGCGCATTAATTCAAGGCCGTACATGCCAAGCATTGTCATGCCGGCACTTAAAATATATACGATAAAATCAAATTCAGTGGCTAACGGACGGATCATTAAAACGGAAGCATCCATCAGAATGAACAGGGAGAATACTATTATCCAGCCAGGGATTAGCGATTTGAAGTTGAAATATAAATTATTCAGATTGGAAATAGAGTTTGACGTTTGAAGTTTCTTTGTGAATGCCATGTTCTAATCCGTTCCCTCTATCTTGAAAAAATCTTCTCAAAATTCTAAAATTGCTTTACAAAAAAAAAGCTATATTACCCAAACAACCCTGCCTGAGTTAATGGCTAAAGCCATATATTATGTACTCGTTCTTCTTTACCACGAGCTAAAGCACGTGGCTATTTATTTTGCTTCAACGTAAATATACAACGAATAGCGTCCAACGTCCAGCAACTTGAAAGCTATCACCTGACATCTGACTTCTCCTCATTATAACGTGGCTTCAGGACTTATAACGTGGCGTCAGGACTTCCCGTTCTGATGCCTAATACTAAAGTATAAATTTGCTAAGGTCATTATTATCAACAATATTTCTCAAGCGTGCTTTCACCATTTCGCCATCTATCTTAATCTTATCTTCTTCGATATTATCCGGCGTATTGAAGAGAATTTCTTCGAGCAGAGTGGTCATAATCGTATGCAGGCGGCGGGCGCCAATATTTGTAACCTCATCGTTCACCTGTGCCGCAATGCTGGCGATCTCGGCAATTGCGGTGTCGTCGAAATCAAGGTCAACATTATCGGATTGGAGCAGAGCCTGATATTGCTTAATCAGGGCGTTTTCCGGGATGGTCAATATTTTAACAAAATCCTCTTCGGTGAGCGAGTCTAATTCAACGCGAATCGGGAACCTGCCCTGCAATTCCGGTATTAAGTCCGATGGCTTGGATTCATGGAACGCTCCGGATGCAATGAACAACACATGATCGGTTTTGACCATGCCGTATTTAGTATTGACCGTACTGCCTTCGACTATTGGCAAAAGGTCGCGCTGGACGCCCTCGCGTGAAACCTCGGGGCCGCTGCCGGAACTTCTCTTCGATGCTATCTTGTCAATTTCATCAATAAAGACAATCCCGGAATTCTCTGCCCTGTGCAAGGCTTCCTTAACCACAGCATCCATATCAATTAATTTTTCCGCCTCCTCTTTCTCGAGAAGTATTATGGCGTCGGAAACTTTTAGCTTGCGTTTCTTATTCTTCTTCGGCAGGATAGAACCAAATAAATCCTGGATATTCATACCCATCTCATCCATTCCAACCGGCCCGAAAACCTGCATCGAAGGAATCTGGTCAACCGTTACATCCATCTCAATTTCCCTTTCGTCCAAAACGCCATTGCGGAGCATCTTGCGAAATTTCTCCCGCGTGGTTGAATTCTGCGCCATATCATCATCGGAGGCTGTGTCGAACGACGGCCCTTTTTTAACCGGTGGTATCAGAATGTCTAATATCCGGTTCTCGGCATTAGTAATTGCGTCATACTTTTTCTCTTCGGTCTGCTCGAACTTAACAATCCCGACGGCTCTTTCCACCAGGTCTCGTATCATTGATTCAACGTCGCGGCCCACATACCCCACTTCGGTAAATTTAGTGGCTTCCACCTTCACGAACGGAGCGCCGGCCAGCTTGGCCAGCCTGCGGGCGATTTCGGTTTTGCCAACGCCGGTGGGGCCTATCATAACAATATTATTTGGCATTATCTCATCGCGAAGTTCGTTGCCGACTTGCTGTCTTCTCCAGCGGTTTCTTAGGGCAATTGCCACAGCTTTTTTGGCTGCATCCTGGCCGATAATAAATTTATCCAATTCGCTTACTATCTGCCTTGGAGTCAACTGTCCGTTGATAGCCGCTACCAGGGAAATATCTTTTCCTTTAGATTCTGCTTTTCCGTTATTTTCTATTTTTTCCATATTATTTATTATGTATATTATTGATTAATCGGTAGTGTCGTGTCAATCATACTTCAGTACTTATTTTGAGCCTGCAAGGAAAACCACCCCTTTTGTTCCCCTCATTGACAAGGAGGGGATTCAGGGGAGGTGAATTCGAACGTCATTATACAGTTGACAAGTTACTAGTGTAGCTATTCGTAAAAAGACTTAGTATATTCACTTCATTCCCAAATCGGAGATGTTGTGTTAAAATTAGAATAATTATTTTTAAATTCATCAATTGCTCATTAGGAAAACCCCCGGTTACTTCGTAACCACCCCCTTTGAAAAATGGGGTATATTATTCAAAGTCTCCCTTTTTCAAAGGGAGATTTAGAGGGTTTTCTGATTATTATTCCTGTATTGACACAACATCGAAGTTTTGGAATGAGATTATATGCTATGTCAACTTGTGAATAGCTACAATAGTGTCGTGTCAATCTTATAATGACGTATCACTTGAATTGTCATTCCCGCCCTTCGGCCTGGTTCAGGATAAACTCCAGCGGGAATCCATCTTGATATGGCCAAGCGATATAAGGGATACTGGGTTCCTGCTTTCGCAGGAATGACAGCTTAGATGAACTGTCAAAGTATGCTTGACACGTCACTATCCTACAACTCTTCAATTGTAATTTTATTATTAGTATAAATACAAATATCGCCTGCAATTTTCAATGATTCCTCCACGATTTCTTTGGCCGTCATGTCCGTATGGGCTTGCAAAGCCCTGGCCGCCGAAAGAGCATACGGCCCGCCCGAGCCAATGGCAACTATCTGATCATCGGGTTCGATTACATCGCCGGTGCCGCTAATCAATAGCACTTCCGATTTGGTCATCACTGCCATCATAGCCTCGAGCCGCCGGAGATACCTGTCGGTGCGCCACTCTTTGGCAAGCTCGATTGAGGCGCGGTATAATTTCCCGCTATGAGATTCCAGCTTCTCCTCAAATCGCTGCAATAATGTAAAAGCATCTGCTGTGGCTCCGGCAAATCCCACCATCACTTTATCGTGATACAATTTACGGACTTTTCGGGTGCCGTGTTTCATAACGGTATTGTTGAACGACACCTGGCCGTCGGCTCCCAGGGCGGCTTTGCCGCCCTTGATTACGCCAAGCACAGTGGTTGATCGCACCTCGGGATAGAAATTCGATTTATTTTTTTGCATAGTTCCTATGTATATTTTGTTTTGCCGGCTGTTGCGGCTGGTAATGTGAAAACTGTCTTATATCGTCAGTTGAAACAACTGACGGAACACAAATTTTGAATTATTATTTCGCCATAATGACGTAACAAGCGTACTTTATCTGTGTTCAACATGGCGTCAGGACTTCCCGTCCTGATGCCCAATAAATTATTCCACGAGCTAAAGCACGTGGCTATTTATTCTCTATCAATTGCACTAACACTAATCAAAATCACTTTTAATCATAATCCCTTTTGAACGGTTTGAACCACACCTCGCCGATACTAATATTCACAGAAATTCTGCCGAAAGATTCCTGCAGCAATCCATTACCGGTAGTCCCCCTGGTTCCGAATATTATAGCAGCGTCAACCACAGCCGTACCTTCCATCGGAATAGTCATGCCAAAAGCTCCAAAATATTCATCTATGCCCGATCCCAAAACCTTATAATACAGTTGTTTATAGCCAATACCAAATTTATAAGAAATTTTGTCCAGGCCTTTGGCATTTATACTTCTGCTGCCCATCCGCTCTACTCCGGCACTTATCTGCATACTGTTTCTGAAGTCCGAGTTGGCACCGCGGTTATACGAAAAACCGGAAAAATCCTGAAAAGAAATATCGGCGCCAATCAGAAATTTACCCGTAAGCCATGATCCGCCCAATCCATAGGAATCCGGGAACGCATGGGTAGATTTATTGGCAATAGTATCTATAGAGAACATAGTGTTATAAATAAGTTCCGAGGTTAAGCTTAAGTCATTTCTTCTTTCATAGAATGCACCGACGGACAGGCCAGTTATCATCGTCAGGCTCAGCCCTGTACGCAATCCAAACCCGCTAAACTTATCTTCCCGCAATACCAACGAATTAAATGCGAATGAGTTATAAAAGTCCGTTTCGGTAGAATAATTTACCTTCCCAAAAGTTCCAATAGCAGCCAATCCGGCCGACAATCCGTCCACAATACTAACCGAAGTCCCGAGATATGCTTCGGACAATCCCCCCGAGCCCTGGTAAGTGGATTTGCCTTCGATAGTAATGTCTTCAATTTCGGCTTTTAGCGGCGAGGAGGTAAGGAAATTCACATTACTATACGGATATAGCCCGAAACTAACCGACAGCCCATGCTCCGGGGCTATCGCAAACAGCCCGAATATCCCGTCGATAGTACCGTTATTCTGGTATAATGTTTCGGAGCCATTATTAATAAAGTTCTGGTTGAAGCGGTAGCCCACCTGAAAACGTGTTTGCTCAGCATAAGCCCACATGGCGGGGTTCCTGGAGTTAATTCCACTTTCCGACATAAACCCGATTGATGTTCCCGCAAGGCCGTCATAGCCGGCGCCGATAGAGTGATTCAGGTCGCCGATGCCGAACACCGAATAGTTTGACCCGCCCTGTGAGTATAGTTTAGAACCGCTCAGCATCACATATGCCAGCATGACGGCAAACAACAGGCAGGAGTATTTATTTCTATTAAAATTAAATATCATAAGATCAAATCATTAAATATCATAAGAATAAATCATTAAATATCATAAGATCAAATCATTAAATATCATAAGAATAAATCAATTACTTATTGACCCTGTCGAATAGATAATCTTAAGTTTAGGCCTTTTAGTGCTGTCCTGCGCATCCAATCCGTAGAAAACGTATTTGTCCAATAATTTGAATTCTTGTGAAGATAGGCCCTGCCGTGAAGACAAAATGCCGATATTGCCCTTACCGTTGTCGCGGTTCCAGGTTTCTACAGCTCGCGTTACGCTTGGGAAAATAAAAACAGAAGAATTATTCTCCCTCAAAGCCATATAAGGAATATCCGGGTTAAGATCATACAGGTTAACGTAATACCCTCCGATTAAAATAGAATCAAGTCCGAAATTTCCCGGAACCGATCGAAGAGTATCAAGTGTCAATTCAAGCTGCGTTTTGTGGATTGAAGCCATCGGGGGCAGTACGCCGCTAACATCGAACATCAACTGGCCACGGAAAACAATACCGCCCTGAACCATAAGGATAGATTCATCTTCGGGGCCCGGGGCATCAACATAATACGCCTCGTTTGCTGATTTTACAATCACCGTATCGAGGTTGTTTTCGCTATTGGTAAATACTATTTCGATTTCCTGGTAAACCTGGTTGCCTTCGTCAACGCCAACTTCCTGGGCGCCAAATCTGGTAATCACCTGAGAGTTCTCCGTTGGCAAAACCCCAATTGCATCGCTGAATTCCGTTTTGGATGTATCTTTCAACCATCTTACTATCATTTCTTTGGAGATAGGAATTTTGATTTCCGGCATCGAATCAACAAGTTCGATGTGGCCATCAAAACTGCCATAAATTTCATCGCTGAAATGCTCGGTCGTCCCGCCGGAAGTGTATATCGAATCCCATGTTGTCTCAAAATGAAATCCCCTTTTTAGTTCATGAATCGTGAAGGATTGCTGGCCGGTGGAATCGCCGAAAGCATAACGGTTCGGATGGAGAATTAGATTAGATTCCGAAATATCCCCCACCTCCAGATAATCATAAGTGGTGTCCGGGAAAACAAACCTTATTAATGAAATCGCCGTGGCCTGGTTGCCCTTGCCGATAAAAAGTACCCCCCGATTGAAAGTGCCGGTTATTCGCAATTTCGAATTCTTCGTCTCTGTAATAATTTTCTCGGTGGCCGAAGATATGGCATATAAAACTATGGTATCGTTTATCAAAGGGGAAGATATATTCGTCGGTTGTTCATTACATCCGAAATGGCTTAAGCAGAAGACCGAAAAAAAGGCTGTAATGATTATTTTTGAAAAGGATGTTGTGTTAATATTCATTATAATATTAGACAATTCATTATTATATCAGATAAGGGAGATATATTCATTAATGCTCGGGTCAATCAGCCAAAATTAGGCAAATGGGTTTCCACAAATGTTGTGGCGACGAAAAGGATTTTATAATAGTCTTTTATTATTCTTTTTCTAACACCGTATGTATGATTCCGGGATTTGCACTTCCCATTCCTATCCCGGACGCCCTGCAATATAATCCGGTGCTTATGGCTAAAACCTATATAGATAGCCCACACTCTTGTTTCCCACAAGCTAAAGAGGCTGGCTGTTGATTTTATTAAAGCATTCAAGCCGGAGCATGGCTGCAAATCTAAATAACCGGGTTATAATTCCTTAATAATCTTTCTGTATATGGCATCATATTTCTCAACCGATTCCAGCCAATTAAACTCCGAGCTCATCCCGTTGAGGGCGAATTCTTCCCAGGCGGGCTTGTTTTTGAAAAGCTCAAGAGCCGTATTAAGGCCACCCATCAGCGAATCGGACGAAAAATCGTCGAAAGCAATAGTATTCCCATCGCCGGTTTCGGGATCATAAGCCTCGATGACTTCCTTCATTCCACCGGTTGCCCTTGCAATCGGAATCGAACCATAGAGCATCGAATACATTATGCTAAGGCCGCAAGGCTCAATTTTGGGAGGAATAATCGTCATATCGCTGCCGGCGTAGATAAGATGAGTGAGGGCATCGTCGAAAGCATACCTGACCTTAAATTTCTCGGGGTACTTTGCGGCTATGTCATTCAGCTTCTTCGTAATTTCGGCGCTGCCAACGCCGAGCATCACAATTTGCAGGTCATTTTCAAATATCCGGTCGGCAGATTCTATAAACAGATTGATGCCTTTGCTTTCCTCCAGCCCGGAAACCATTCCAATTAAAGGCCGCTTCGGGTGGAATTCAAGGCCGAATTGATTGAGCAGTGCTACTTTATTATTATATTTATACTCTTCGAAATCGCTGTCGTATTTCGATTCGATCATCCCATCCTTGGCGGGATTCCACACCCATTTGTCAATTCCGTTTAATATACCGATGAACCGGTCGCCAAGGCTCTTTAACTGTGCATTCAATCCGTTACTTTTGTCGTTAAGGATTTCATCTGCGTAAGTCTCGCTAACGGTTGTAACGTAATCAGCATAATGCAGGGCGCCCTTAAGGAAGTTCAGCTTATTCTTGTGCTTGAAGTGGGCCAGGACGCTGTTGGAAAGGCCGGTGTGCTTGAATTCCGATATGGGGAATATTCCTTGGTTAGTAATATCGTGAATCGTAAAGACAATTTTCGTTTTCTTGAATTTCTGTGGGAACATACCCTTTGCATAAGCCGCAATTATTGCTGTTTGCCAATCGTTGCAATGAATTATATCCGGGAACCATTCCAGTATAAGGCAGGTTTCTATAACGCTACGGTTGAAAAATATAAACCTTTCGGCATTGTCGGGATATTCCTCCCCGGTCTTCGGGTCGTTATAAATGCCCTTCTTCGAGTCGAAGTATTTCTCGTTGGTGGTTATGTAGGCCTGCACCTTCACCCGCGGATTATATATCGACGAAGATTTAACTGTGGCCGGTTCGGTGGTTTTCCCAATCGGTATCGATATATCGCGCAGCCGGTTTATCTCGTGGATGCGATTTTTCCTTTCCGAGATCGATCCGTACTTTGGCATCATCACCCTAACGTCGTGGCCTATATCCCTTAGGGCCAACGGCAATGAAAACGAAACATCGGCGATTTCGCTCTCTTTGATAAAAGGGTATACTTCGCTCGATATAAATAAAACATTCAGAGACTTTGCCATATTATTTAAGTCTTAGTTAATAATTGAAATTGACAGATTACAAAAATATGGAAATTTCGCGTAATATCGAAAACTTATTAGTATTGGCCCGAATTATCGTATCTTATTTGGGTTAACTGCCCGGAATGCTATTAGTTGATTGGCCGGCTGTTACTAATCGATTCCGCCGGCAGGTATAATATACACGTATATAATAATTATCCATGAAATAGCAAGTGTAGCCGGTGCAACACAAAGAATATAAAAGCATTGCTCTTATTACTTATTTTAATTAGATTTAAGTTATTATTATTAATAAATTTGCATACGAATATATAATCTGGTTATAATAATGAAAGCAGAGATTTTGTTGGAATCTTAAGACGGAGCCTAATAATGAGCCTGACAAAAAACAACCCGGGTATAAATAAAATTATTCCGGCCACTAAAACAATCAACGTTACCTATGCCATACGCGACATTATTTCGCTGGCAAACGAAGTGGCGAAAACCGGCAGGAAAATGTATTACCTGAATATCGGCGACCCGAATATTTATGATTTCGTAACGCCCCCGCATATTGTGGATGCGGTATGCAAGGCCATGAAAAGCAACAAGAACGGCTATGCGCCATCAACTGGAATAGATGCGGCCTTGAAGGCAATTGAAGGTGATGCCGGCCAAAAGGGTATCGACAACATACTGGATATATTTGTTACATCGGGGGCAAGCGAGGCCATCGAAATATGCCTGTCGGCACTGCTGAACCGCGGCGAAAATTTCCTGATGCCCACCCCGGGCTATCCGCTTTATACTGCCGTCCAGAGCAAGCTGGAGCTAACCGGCAACCCCTATTACCTGGATGAAAGCAACCGGTGGCAGCCAGACATCGACGACATAGAATCAAAAATCAACGACAAAACCCGCGCCATAGTGCTGATTAATCCGAATAATCCGACCGGATCGGTTTGCCAAAAAGAATCACTTCTGAAAATAATCGACATTGCCCTTGAGCATGATTTGGTCATACTGGCCGATGAGATTTACGACAAGCTCCTGTTCGACGGCCGGCAGCTGGCCTCCATCGCATCCCTTAACAAGGACGTATCCTGTATCACATTTTCAGGATTGTCCAAGAACTTCATGGCCCCGGGATTCAGGATTGGCTGGGGAGTGGCTAGCGGGCGGCGTGAGGTAATGGCGGACTATATCGAAGCGATTAACAAGCTATTAAGGGCCAGGGTGTCGGCCAATCACCCCGAGCAATACGGCATTGTTGCAGCCCTGGAAGGCAGCCAAAGCCATATCGCCGAAGCCAACGCAAAGCTCATGCGCCGGCGGGATATTATGATGGATATCCTTGACGATATTCCAGGCATATCGCTGGTCAGGCCCGAGGGTGCTTTCTATGCATTCCCTTCGATTGATGTTGGCGACGACGCCAAGTTCGTATCTGAATTAATCCGCCAGACCGGTGTGATCGTAGTGCCAGGCTCAGGATTCGGACAAAAACCCGGCACTCAGCATTTCAGGATTGTCACTCTCCCGCAGGAAGATATTCTTGAGGAGGCATTTGCTTTGTTGAAAGATTTTTACGAAAGCTACCGGAATTAGCCCGCTTATTGCGGGACTTTTACTCAAGAGCTTCGTATCTTGTGAGAAATATTTGAGTTAGGCCGATTCCACGGTGATAATTTTTGGCTCATAATTGAGTTATCTTAAATATCTGTTATCAATTGCCTGTCAGGTATTTTTGATATTTTATGAATAATACGGGTTAGAATTACAAAAAATGAAATTACAAAAAATAAAATTATGAGAATAAAATTATGAACGGCCAACCCAAAATTGCAATCCTTGGCTACGGTTCGATGGGCAAAGAAATAGAGCGATTAGCACGGCAGAAGAACATTATCGTAACCAATATTTTTGATATAGACAGCCCCTTAGAGCCGGAAGGCAACTACGATTTCGACATTGCAATCGATTTCTCCTATCCCGATGCCGTGATAAATAATCTGAAGATGATAGCTGCGATGAAAAAATCAATGGTTATCGGCACCACCGGATGGTATGACGATATGGACGAGGCTGGAAGAATCGTAGATGACGCCGGTATCGGGTGCGTTTGGGGGTCGAATTTCTCGCTTGGGATGCAGATGTTTTTCAGGATTATCCGGCAGGCGGCACGGTATATGAATAAATTGGACAATTACGACATTATGCTCCACGAAATGCACCACGCCCGCAAGAAGGACATCCCGAGCGGCACGGCATTGACCCTGGCGGATATTATACTGAAAGAGGTTGACATTAAGAAAAATACAGCCGTTCAACATAATGATGGTATCATTGGCCCCGAGGCGCTGCAGGTAAGCTCTCTGCGGGGCGGCGAAATCACCGGCCGCCATACGGCCTATATCGATTCTTATTCCGATTCCATCGAATTGACGCACCGCGCCAAGAACAGAAGCGGATTTGCCACGGGAGCCTTGTCGGCGGCTGTGTGGCTGCACGGCAAAGCAGGATTCTTCGAATTCAATGAAGTCCTAAAGGGAATATGGGGTGAATAATTTATGATGAGAATATTTCTTATACTGATTCTAATATTAATTATTACTTCACAAAATGTCCATGCCCAGATATTCAACCAATCGGAGCCTCAGCAAAGAATTGATTCCACGCTGCTCCCCGTTATCGATATAAAACCTGCCTATATAATTGCCAAAGCCGGCAAGGGTAAGTTCATCCAGCGGGAAGTGAAAGTCCTGAACCGCGGCGGCTTGCCTCTGTATATTCATAGCGTGAAACCATCGTGTGGCTGCGGTTCCGGCAAAGTTCTCGCCTCGCCAATTCAGCCCCTTAGTGTTGGCAAAATCCTTTTGTCGGTTAATCTGGACGGGCTGTATGACGGCAGAGATGAGGTCGAATTCGTTATTAACAGCAATGCAAAGAATTCGCCGGTGTCGGTTAAGATAAAGATTGTTCCCGGCAATATGTTAGAAGAAAAGGAATGAATTGATTGTTGGAAGCCGTCAGGATGGGAAGTCCTGCCGCCACAATAAAGTATCATAAGGAGTATGCCTAAATTTTTTCGAGCAGCCTGGCGATAATCTCCGTAGCCGATACGTTTTCCGCTTCAGCATTGAAATTAGTAACTATCCTATGCCGCAGAACCGGCGAAGCAACCGCCCGGACATCATCAATATCAGGTGTGAACCTGCCATCGATAGCCGCTTTGGCTTTAGCTCCGAGAATCAAATATTGCGAAGCCCTTGGCCCGGCGCCATAGCTCAGGAAGTTCTTAATGAAATCCACCGAGCCGTTGCCCGGGCGTGTGGAACGTGCAAGATTGACGGCAAAATCGACCAGATTATCCGCTACCGGCACCCTGCGGACAAGGCCCTGGAAATCAATTATTTCGCCAGCCGTAAGCACTTGGTTTATAACCGGGTCATTCTCCACTGTGGTTGATTTTACGATTTCGGTTTCTTCGTCTTTCGACGGATAATCAAGCCAGACGTTGAACATGAACCTGTCCAATTGCGCCTCTGGCAAGGGGTAGGTACCTTCCTGCTCGATTGGGTTTTGGGTGGCCAGCACGAAGAACGGCTCATCTAATTTATACGTAGTTCCGGCGGCTGTCACGTCGTGCTCCTGCATGGCCTCGAGCAGGGCTGCCTGCGTCTTCGGAGGAGTACGGTTGATCTCGTCGGCAAGGACAATATTGGCAAATACCGGCCCTTTAACAAAGCGGAATTGCTTTTGCCCGGTCGAGATATTATCTTCGATTATTTCCGTGCCGGTAATATCGCCGGGCATTAAATCGGGCGTGAACTGGATTCTGCTGAACTTGAGGTCGAAGGCGCGGGCCAGTGTCCTTATCAGCAGCGTCTTGGCCAGCCCCGGCACTCCTATCAGCAGGCAATGCCCGCGGGCGAATAAAGTGATTATTAACTGCTGAATTATTTCATCCTGGCCGATGATTACTTTCGATATTTCCGAGCGGACGTTCCTGATTGATTCGGACAGCTGGCCGATTGATTCCGTATCTTTGATTTTTTCCATGATTTACTGATTATATTAATTGCAATATTAAATAAATATTTCGGACTATTATGTGTAGCTATTCGTAAAAAGACTCAGTATATTCATCTCATTCCCAAATTCCGATTTGGGAATGCAATTTTCCCGCAAATTCCTGTTTTGCAATGGATTAGTCAAAACAATATCTAAACGTGTCATTCCGGACTTGATTCGGAATCCATCTCAATATGGCCACATAGCCCGTGAATACCGGATTCTTCACTCCGCTCGGTTCTGAATGACAAAAATGTCCGAAATATTATTAAAATGATTCACATATTTAGCCGGACACTACTGCTACAATTTCACAAATATAACATGCTTTTTTGTGTATCGTTACACTGGTGGAATATACACTAATGGAATATACGAATTATTATTATTTGGAATAATTCCGTACTCCTGATTAATTACGGATACCACAGACGCACATATAGGAATATAATTGATATTAATAATCGAAACGATTCTCCCGACACCGAACTATTTCTATTCAGCTATTTCGGTTCTGATAAACCCCTGCGACCCTGCGACCCCTATTCCGGCTTTACGATACAATCATAGGTGACTTCGCATCCCGACATTTGGAACATAGCCGAGGCGCCGCAATATTTCGTTTGCGACAGCTCGGCCGACCGCTCGAGGTCATTTAATTTTGCATCGGGCGAAATAAGTTCATATATTAAATGAACTTTATCGAATACTTTCGGATGTTCATTTGTACGATGGCCATCAATACTGATAGTCAGGTCATCGATTTGCTTGCGTTTTTTTTTTAATATCGACACAACATCCATGAATGAACAGGCAGCCATGGCCTGCAATAGAATCTCCATTGGCGAAGGTGCGCTTTCGTCGCCGCCGGCGGAAGCATAAGCGTCAAATGCTGTTTCGAGGCCTTGTTCATTCGAACCGATTATTCGCATATTGCGGCCTAATTTCAATGTGGCTTTCATAATTGTTCCCCGGATTTAGTACGTTAAATTTATAATATCAATCATTATAATATCGAAAGTACTTAACGAAATAATTCGATTATTACTGTAAGATTTTATGCGTCGGGTATTAATATGGGCTTTGTGAAGAATCCGGCATTCGGTGCCAAAGCCATATTATGGAGATCTTCGTATTTAACCAAGAGTTAAAACTCGTGACTATTTAGTTGTCTATATTGCAGCTCAATAATAAATATTGAGAACCAGTACTGTCCGGTTAAAAAAATGCTAATTGGTAATCAGGTGCACGTGCCTGTTTTAGCCTTTCTCTGCTAAGAGATAGAATGTCGATCAAATGCAACTTCTCCATTAACTGCTCTTTTAGTATCAATGCAAGCACTGT
>JAJRTW010000097.1 GCA_024278075.1 Bacteroidota bacterium
AATTAGGGTTCATCCCATATTTTTCAGATAGTTCGCTGACAGGAATATGATTATCTAAGTGTTCCCTTCAAATCATCACTTTTTGTTCAGCGGTAAAGCGTGGATTGTTGGCCATAATAACTCCAAAATATATTTCTACAATATAATAAATTTATCATTAGCCGGTTTGTCTTATTCCATATGAGGCTTTACATATATTCTGTAATAAGAAATAAAAAGGAAATGTTAATGAACTTAAAAAAAGCAATTGAGTTAAATCCAATATATAAAAGACAAGCTAAAAATATGCACGAACTTGAATATTATTGGGATGATCCTGATTTTATTGAATTAACTAAAGAGTAATCTAACCATTCGTAATTAGTATCTCAATATAATAAATGAATAAATTATGATTCAAATAATTATTCTACGAGTTCAATTACTAAAATAACTCATTATGCGGATAAATATACTCTTTATGCGATAGATAAAATGCTTCATGCGGATAAATATATGCCTTATGCGGATGATAAAACGCTTCATGCGGATGATAAAACGCTTCATGCGGATCATACAACTGTGTATATATGCGGTATTTAACAATATAATCATAAATAATAATAGGAGATTAGAAATATGATTGAGGTAAGAAAGATTTATATGATGTCCAATGCTGAATTATGCATGATGGCGAGTAACTTTGTTGTTTTTATGAACCGTGATTCTGCACCCTTTCTTGTACGGGGTGTGGATGCTGCTGCTATTACTGCCTTTCAGGTGCTTGGCGATGCTTTCGAGGTGTTCCCGACGGATGCGGAATATTCGGGTTTGGTTACTATTGAAGTGGATGCGAAAAATGCTTATCGTGCTTCGAGTATGTTAATGGTACAATCTATTTCAGGGTATCTGGAACAGAAGTGGGGGTTGGGTTCGGGGCAGTATAAACGGCTTGGGATTAAGGGTCTTGCCAGTGTGGGCGATAGTAATTTCCTTGTAAGGTCGAGGGAAGTGGCGCGGGTGGCGACGGAATATCTTGCGGACCTTACGCCGATTGGCCTGGCCCAGGCAGATATTGACGCACTTGAGGCGGAGGCCCAGTTGTTTGAGGACAAGATGAATGCGGTGAAGGATGCGATAGCAGTGCGGGATGCCAAGACGCAGGAAAGGGCGGAGAAGGGCAACGGGCTTTATTCTTTTGTGAAGCAATATTCGATGGTCGGGAAATTGATTTGGGAGAATGTGGACGAGGCGAAGTATAATGACTATATTATTTATAAGACTTCGCATTCGGGGCTGTCGAAGCCTCAGAATTTGGCTGCGGCGCTGGACCCGGTGACCGTTGCCCCTATTTCGTTGACTTGGGACTTGGTTGCGGAGGCTACTTCTTATGATGTATATGTTGATATTGCAGCTACGGGCGCGCCATCGGGCAGTTTTAGTCTTTTGAACAACTTTGCTACGCCGCCAGCACTGCTCCCTGCGATCTTCGAGAAGCGGAATTACTTTAAGATAAAGGCGAAAAATGATACGGAAACGAGTTCGTACAGCGATGAGGTATTTGTGGATGTCCCAGCAGTGTAGTTGTGGGGTTTGGATGTATTGTAATTTCCTTTGGAAAGGGGAAATATAAAAAAGGGACGGTTTAGAACCGCCCCATACTCAAAACTAAATGCTCACAACTATCACTCTATCATTATTACGCAACCAAGCTGGGGCTTGGTTACGAGGTTGAGGAAGTGAAAACTAACGAAGTTAGGTTAGTAGTTGTCTATTTGAGCCCTCTGAAGCTGGTCTGAGAAATCAATATATACGGTTTTCCACTCGGTGAAAATATCGAACACGGTCCAGCCGCCCTCGCGATGGCCGTTGCCGGTTCCCTTCACACCGCCAAATGGCATGTGCGCCTCGGCCCCGATTGTAGGTGCATTAATATATGTAATTCCCGCTTCGATGTCGCGCATGGCAGCAAAAGCTTTGTTGACGTCTCTGGTGTAAATCGAGGAAGAAAGTCCAAAGTCGCATTTATTTTGTAATTCGATTGAATGATCGAACGAATCCGCCTTGGCAACTGCGAGAACCGGGCCGAATATCTCTTCCATGAAGATAGTGGAATCCGGAGTTGTATCGGCAATGATTGTAGGTTTATAGAAGAAGCCTTTGTCGAGATCGCCACCGGTTGCCCTTTCGCCGCCGCAAATCAAACGTCCCCCTTCTTCGAGAGCAATTTTAACGTAATTCTCAACATTCTTCAAAGAATTCTCGTGGATAACGGGGCCGACTTCATTTCCCGCCACAAGGCCGTCGCCAAGAATTAGCTTCTCAGCTTTTTCCTTCAGCATCGCCAGGAATTCCTCGTAACAATCTTTGTGAATAATCAGGCGTGAAGTGGCAGTACACCTTTGACCGGTAGTGCCGAACGCACCCCAGAGTACACCGTCGAGGGCCAGCTCGAAATTGGCATCCGGCATAACTATTTGGGCATTCTTGCCGCCCATTTCAAGTGAGCAAATTTTATTAGTACGCCCGCAAATCTCGCCAATTTGGAAGCCGATATTTGTCGAGCCTGTGAAACCGATAAGGTTCACATCGGGATGCTCCACGATCATATTACCCATGCTTCCTTTCCCAAGCACAACGTTGAAAACCCCAGGCGGAATGCCGGCTTCCTCCAGTATCTCGGCGAAGATAATGCCTGAGTGAGGAGCGTCTTTGGATGGTTTGTAGACGACTGTATTGCCGGCTGCAAGTGCGGGCAGTATCTTCCACGACGGCACCGCAACCGGGAAATTCCAGGCGGTGATAATCCCGCAAACACCAACGGGAACGCGGAACGACAGGTTCATCTTATTGTCCATTTCGCTTGGTGCGGTATGGCCAAAAAGGCGGCGTGTCTCAGTGGCTGCGTAATAAGCAGTATCGATTGCTTCCTGCACATCACCCTCGGTTTCGAATGTTGGTTTGCCCATTTCGCGGGTCATAATTCTGCCAAGTTACTTTTTCCTGCGAGTGAATATATCGCCGGCTATCCGCAGCATATCACCGCGTTTTGGTGCCGGCATATTCTTCCAGGCTTTGAATGCAGCATTCGCCGCTGCCACTGCATCGTCAACATCCGCCTGCCCGGACAGCGGAAACTCCCCGATGACGTCTTCCTTATTTGCCGGGCTTATATTCGGGAATGTTTCGCCCGATTTGGCATCCGTCCATTGGCCGTTAATAAAATTTCTGAATTTCTCCATATTGCTCTCCATAGCTATATTTGATTGATTTCACCCGCTTATTGCGGGACTTTTATTCAAGAGCTTCGTATCTCTTTGGAATTATTTGAGTTAGTCCGATAGTACGGTGAAAATATTTGGCTTATTATGTGAGTTGTTATAAATATCTGTTAGCCATTGCCTGTCTTGTGTTTTTGATATTTTATGAATAATACGGGTTCAATTATTACCAACACTTACACTTACAAAAATAAATCCTTTTGCATTATAAACGAATTAATTTTGGAATAAGATACCGTTTTTTGTTAATTTATGTAACTGGCCTGTTGTACGGTTCTGAATATACTTATGGGCTTTTTGTAAAGTGTTTGCAGAGGTGATATGCGACCTATAGTAAAATTTATATTTCCTTTCCTTGCCTTAACCATTCTGTGTCATAATTATACATTCTGCCAAAATGATTCTAATATTGTATTTGAAGAACCGGATAGAAAGAATAAATCGTTTGCAAAACCCATCGACCGTGTGCACAAGATTGGCATATTTCTCGGCGGAGTTGATGCAAATTACCACAAGGAATTGGGCTTGGCTTTTGGCTTGAATTATCGGTTGGAGATTATGGATTTGCTTGGCCCGAAAAGCGATAGTTGGAAAGTGATCGGCATAGGAATGAACATAGAGAATAATTTACATAATATAAATGAAACAGCAGTGAGTGGCGGAGTAATTTTATTCATATCAAATGAATTATGGTTTTATTTCTATGGCGGAATGAGGTTTTTTTCGGAGGAAATAAAATTTCCCCGGAGAATCGATACGTTTAATGCTAAACCGTTTTGGAGAGTTGGTGCAAGCTATGACATTCCTTTCCGTAGAATTATTATTTCCCCGTCTGTATACAATGACTTGATTGATGAGGAATTATCTTTAACATTTGGAATTTCATTTCTATATAAATTTTAATCTATAACATAGTCAAAATATACTTAATCAACAATATTATTATTTTACAATGATTTCGAGGCTGTTGTGAGAAACTACAAATACTTACTATTGATAGCGTTATTTTTGTTTTATTCACAGATAGCAATGGCTGAGGAAGCCTACCATGACCATCATGTGGCTGTATTTGTAGGAGCTACCACATGCACCTACGAGCATGGCATCACATCGCCAACCATTGGGCTGGACTATGAATATTATCTCGGCCACACAAGTCCGATTTTCGGCATTGGTTTAATGGTTGAATTAGTGGATGCGGAGCATATTGAGTATATTGCTGCTGTGCCGGCTTATTTCCATCCATCTGGGTCATTCAAATTCTGGTTAGCCCCCGGGATTATTGAACGCGAGGAACGCGGTGCCGGAGGGAGTAGTGAAATACACGAATTTTTCATGCTCAGGATTGGCGGGGATTATGACATGCACTTCGGGAGCTATACGGTTTCACCGACGTTCTCCGCTGACTTAGTCAATAATGAAATACTTATGGTGTATGGCGTTACTCTCGGCATTCTTTTTTGATGATGACAAAATATAATTATTATATAAAATGCTTCCTTTAAAAATAGCTGTACTCTGGCACCAGCACCAGCCATACTATAAAATGGAAGATGAGTTCATACTTCCCTGGGTAAGGCTGCATGGCGTAAAGGATTATTTTGACCTGCCGGAAATATTGCATGAATTCCCGACAATCAAGCAGACATTCAACCTTGTGCCTTCGATGATTATTCAATTGGAGGAATATATCTCAGGCCAAACGAAGGATAGAATTCAGAGGCTAACTGAAATTCCTGCCAAAGAATTAAGTATCAGTCAAAAAAAGGAGATATTGAAGCTGTTTTTTATTTGCAATCAAGAGAGAATGATAAAGCCATACCCCAGATTTTGGGAATTATTCGAGGCAGCTAAGGATACGGAGGAGGCATTGAATGACTTCCAGGAAAGTGATTGGATTGATCTTCAGGTTTGGTATAATCTTTCATGGTTTGGGCAGTATTCAAGGAAACACCCGGCTGCCAGCCAACTTTTCGAAAAGGGGAAAAACTTTACAGAGGGCGAGAAACTCAAGGTGCTGGAATTGCAAATTGAAGTCCTCGGAAATATTCTGCCGCAAATGAAGAGGCTCGTGGATTTGGGGCAAGCAGAGGTGGCTGTATCCCCGATGTATCATCCCATTCTGCCGCTGCTGTGCTCCAGTTCTTCAGCTGCTGAAGCTATTCCGGGTATCGAATTGCCTGAGATTAAATTTCGCTATCGGCAAGATGCAAAAGCCCAAATTGACGACGCAGTGCGGTTCTATGCCGATAGGTTTGCAAAAAAGCCAGCCGGCATGTGGCCTTCGGAGGGGGCAATTTCGGATGAAGTGCTGGAGCTAATAGCTAAATCGGGCATTAAATGGGTTGCAACCGACGAGGAAATATTGGCTCAATCAAGAGGTGGTAATTACTCCCCAACGGAAAAATATTTTCCAAGAAAATATAAATCCGCATCCGGCGATATTTCTATTCTATTTAGAGATCATTTCCTGTCCGACAGAATTGGATTTGAGTATTCAAGCTGGAATCATATCGACGCAGCAAATGATTTTATGCAGCATTTGAGAAATATTAGAAATAATATTGTGACTTCGCATGGTGAAGAAGCTTTGATGAGTGCTGTGGTGCCGATCGTTCTTGATGGTGAAAACTGCTGGGAATTCTACTACGATAATGGCGTTCCTTTCCTCAGGGAATTATATAGGCAATTATCGGAATTAAGTGATATTGAGACAATTACATGTTCCGAAGCTAATGTAAAGAATAATAGTGACATCTTCGAGCCAATCACTCATATCATGGCTGGATCGTGGATCAATGCTGATTTTAGAATCTGGATAGGCCACAAGGACCATCGCAAGGCATGGACAATGCTTAGCAAGGCAAGGCGGGCAGTAGAAAATGCAAAGCCGAAATTGCCAGGCAAGCAGTACAAAGAGGCGATGCGGAATATATATATAGCCGAGGGCTCCGATTGGTTCTGGTGGTATGGCGATCAGCACGAAGCTCCGAACAAGCAGGATTTCGATATACTATTTCGCTGGTACCTGCGCCAGGCCTATAAGTCAATCGGCATGGGTCCACCCGAAGAAACGAATTATATAATTGGAAGCAATTCTTACTCGGAGAGGCTCAGAACCCAGGGTGGCTCTATATCGCCGGTTGTCAGCGGTAAGCATGGTGATGCCAGCCAGTGGCAGAATGCGCGTGTATATTGCCCACGGGGCCGGATGGCGGCCATGCACAAGGCAAGCGATGGAAAGATAGGCAAGGTGTTGTTTGGCAGTAACTCCGGTGATGTTTTCATTCGTATCGAATTTGATAAGAAGATGAGCAACGGTGACAGCATTGAAATATTCTTTTCAGTTCCGAGGAATTTCTCCATATTTATTAGTTCGGGTGGAATGAGAATAAGGAATATGGATGGATTTTCAAGCGGTATCGTTTTTGGTTTTGATGAAACAATGGAAGTTAAGCTTGGGAGAGAAATATTTAGTGACGCAAAAGAATCTATAACAGGGAAATTATATCCTGTCTATTTTCATATTAAGGGGATTTTCGGCGGCGAACTATTCATGTATCCTAATGAAGGCGAAATAGAAGTGCGCCGCCAATGATATTTCTGCCCCTTGCAAACATCGTTCTGTTATAACGAGAGTTAACGATCGCTCCAAATGATTACGATTTAATCTTAATACATTAATTGAATATCGAATAAGATATTGAAGACTATCACAAGAAAAGATATACTATTTATACTGTTCCTTTTCACTATCACGGTATTGTCACGTTTCTTCTTATCGGCCGACAGTGGAAATTATTTCGGTATAGACCCATCCTATTTCGCTCTTGGGGCGATGGATTACTCGATTGTTAACGACAGGCCGCACCTCCCGGGATATTATCTGCATATCCAATCTATTAAATTGCTTAGTTCCATCACAGGCGATCACAGCGTATCAATGATTTGGCTCTCAATTCTGTATTCTTCGCTGGCCGTTATACTTGTATATATGATTTTTCGAAAGTGGTTTAACTCCCTGTATTCACT
This sequence comes from Bacteroidota bacterium, assembly GCA_024278075.1. Classification (GTDB taxonomy): domain Bacteria; phylum Bacteroidota; class Ignavibacteria; order Kapaibacteriales; family UBA2268; genus JAJRTW01. The sequence goes on from JAJRTW010000097.1 coordinate 7,293, forward strand.
GCTATATAGCCTGCTATTGATTACAAATCCCCTTGTTTGGTTTTATGGCTGTGTGCCGGAGATATACGCTTTTGATTTGTTCTTCGGCTCGGCGATAGTTCTTTGCGGATTGTCCGGGAGGATGATTTACCTTACTCCTGCTATAGTAGCCCTTGGCACTGGGATAAGGCAAAGCTCAGGCGTGCTTATTCTTCCAATATACGCATTTCTTTGGGCAATATACTACTTGCAAAATAAACCAGACATCCGGCATATTATAATTGTACACATAGTAGGTGCCGCTCTGATTTTTGCATGGTTCTTTCCAATGGCAAATTCAGCAGGCGGCATAAAAGGCTACATCGCTTTATATGGAACTCACAACCCAATGCAGGGCAAGGCAGCACTTTTGGGAATACGCCAATTTATTATTAATCAAATCAGCATTGTCTCATTATGCTACACAGTATTATTGCCATTTGCTTTTCCGATAACCAAAATATATTTTCTAAGAAATAAATATAGCAAGAATAAATCAGACATCGCTTCGAATATCAATATTGACAGATCGCTATTGAAAATTTGTTTTTGGTGGGTGGTGCCAATATATATTTTCTTCATTTTTTATCATTACAACAAAGGCTATATGCTGATAATTCTGCCGGGAATATTATTGCTATTGGCTTATCTAATTAACCGAACTAATATTTCTGTCAAATATATTATTACGGTCATAGCCGCACAAATAGCAATATTTATATTTTTTCCATATTCTAAAACCTCAGATGAAGTATTGTTTTCTCCCGAGCAGCGTTCAATAAGTAAATTTGATGTTTGGCTGGAAAGGTTTCAAGGGCCTTATTCAATGAGCTATGGTTCAATTCGGGGGTCGAATGAGAGCTTAAGCTATCTAAAAAAGGGGATGGCTTATTGTGGTAGATTAATAAATGAAAAGGGATACACCGGTTTTTTCGTATCTTCAACAGTGCAAATAGTCCCAAATGTTCTAAGTTTACTTTATCCCCAAGCAAGGATATATTTTACACAAAGGGGGCATAAGGATGAATATTTTGTATGCCACTTTGTTGATATTACTAAAAATCATGGATTTGGAAATATGGCTGAGAATGCTGTGATTATAACTTCCGGTTCCTTTTACGATAAATATTTAAGCAGCATATGCAAACCGATATATAGGATTGGCGATATTGTGTTTTCTGTTATGATACATGGACAGCAGGAAAATTTTAGTAAATTGTATTTAGGACTGTTTTGAATGTGGTATTATGGGTTTTCATTTTACCCGGGATTTTATGATTATTTTAATTATAACCCGTAAATACTGCTAACTGCAATCGGCCATTAACCAGTGGGAAATCATAGAGTTCTATTGCTTTCTTCTCTGCATGCAATTATTCGAAAGCGGTTTAGCTATATGAGATAGTGCGCCATCTCATAAATGATTGATTACTATTTCTAACGTTCCGTCAGTTGTTTCAACAGACGAATGACGGCAGTTTCTATATTGCCAGTTGTAACAACTGGCAGAACGAAAATGACCAAACAACCTAAACACGGAATGCCTGTGATTTTATACGGAAACTACTGACTGGATTTCAGATCTGGATCCGGAATGACAGCTTAAATGAACCGTCATAGTATGCTTGACACGTCACTAAACACCTTAAAGTCTTTTAATATATTCATTGACTATCGATTAGAAAACAGAAAATGAAAAATCTATCAAAAATAGATATTCTGTATATCCTAATAATATTTGCCCTGACATTAATAAGTAGGCTGAGCTTTTCCACCGCCGCCGGAAATTATTTTGGCATCGACCCATCGCTTTTTGCCCTGGGGGCAACTGATTATTCGATCATCGACAACAGGCCCCACCTCCCGGGATATATCCTTCATATCCAGTCTATTAAATTGCTTAGTTCCATTACCGGCGATCACAGCATATCCATGGTTTGGCTCTCAAGGCTTTATTCTTTACTGGCCGCTATTTTCGTATATTTAATTTTTCGAAAGTGGTTTAACTCCCGACTGTCTCTATTATATAGCTTGCTGCTGATTACAAATCCTTTGGTTTGGTTTTACGGGTGCGTGCCAGAAATATATGCTTTCGATTTGTTCTTCGGCTCGGCGATTGTTCTATGCGGATTGTCGGGAAGGATGATTTTCCTCACTCCGGTTTTGGCCGCACTCGGTGCGGGTGTAAGGCAAAGCTCCGGAGTGCTCATTCTTCCAATATACTTAATTCTTTGGGCAGTCTATTATAAACAATATAAACCGAACATAAGGTATATAATAATAGTACATATTATCGGTGCCGGATTGATATTGTCGTGGTTCATTCCGATGGTAAATTCGGTTGGCGGTTTAAAGGAGTATATCGATCTGTATGGAAAGCACGGCAGAATAGCTGCAATAGTTGGAGTCCGAAAGTTCATTACTAATCAAATTAGCCTTGTTTCATTAAGCTATACGGTTTTTTTGCCAATTATTTATCCGATATTTAAATGGTTTTATACGAGAAATCGAAAAAGGCCGCAGGATAGTGATTTTAAAATGATAAATGATAAACCACTATTAAAAATCTGCCTTTGGTGGGTGGTGCCAATATTAATTTTCTTCATTTTCTATCATTACAACAAAGGTTATTTGCTGATAATTCTGCCGGGGATATTGTTGCTAATGGCCTATATTATAAGGCGGACTAATATTTCCGTTATGTATATTTACTTGATTATAGCTCTGCAAATTGCAATGTTTTTATTTTTCCCTTATGCAAAAGCGTCCGATGAGGTATTGTTATCTTCCGAGCAGCGCTCCATGGGCAAATTCGATGTATGGCTGGAAAGGCTGCAAGGCCCTTATTCAATGAGCTATGGTTCGATTCGGGAGACTAATGAAGGCCTTAAAAGGGTAAGAAGCGGGATATCTTTTTGCGATGGATTAACTAACGACGGAAAATACACCGGATACTTTGTTTCTTCAACTGCTCAGGTGATCCCCACCACTCTGCATGTGCTTTATCCGCAAATAAATATCTATTATCATTACAGAGGGAGCGGAGATAAATTTTCCCGGTTCTTTTCAATGGTTAGCACTAAGAAGCAGGGCTTAGCCGATATGATCGAGCATGCTGTGGTTATCACTTCCGGCTCTTTTTTCGAAAAATATTTAAGCGGCTTATGCAAACCCATTTATCGAAATGGTGATATTGCCTTCTCGGTTATTATCAAGGGGCAGCAGGAGAATTTCAGTAAATTATACATAGAATTATTCTGAATTCCAGCTATTTCTTGATCAAATAATTGATAAACTGGCTTTCGTTCTCTCTTTTTGTCCAGGTTTTAAACCCCTGTTCGGTGACTTTCTCGAGAAGAGGAGCCGGAAGAAATGGGGTAGTGAATTCGTATATATCGCCCTGGCCGAAGCCCTGAATTTCTCTCATAACCGTCACCAGAGGATGGCCGCCCTGCATAATCTCCTCCCGTGCGTCGTGCGATTTCACAATCCTTTGACGATCCAGCCATTCCGGCTCACTCGCCGAATCCTGATTTGCCGAATGATGGTTTGCCGAATCCTGATTCGCCGAATGATGATGCCCGCAACCGATTATCTCCATTTCATCCTGCCCAGCAAGCCCGCGAAGTTTGTTTATTAGAATATCGATAGGAATATCTCCGATTGCGGCTGCCTGCTCAAGCGATGCAATCTTGGCTATAGTTTTCCTTAGCACCGGGTTCTTCAATTTTTTGAATGACGGGGCCATGTCGATCAGCACATCTTCCAGTTCCGGGTATGCTTCCAGGAACTCACCAACTTTTGTCTTTGGTGTTATCATTATTTTATCGTTCATTGTGGGTCTCTATATTATTAAATTTTATATTCAATACTTCGGACATTATTGTCATTCAGAACGGAGCGTAGCCACTTGTGGCGTTGCGGAGTGAAGAATCTATAACTACTTAAGATGTATAGAGTTCTGGATTCTTCGCTCTGCTCAGAATGACTTTTCGTAAGTACTTTATTTATCAAGTCATTATAAAATATGTCCGAAGTATTGATATTATTAGATCGCTTTATTATTAAAGTTCTATATCACTTAATTTCAATACTATTTTTCCCTATATTTCCGATTTCTACACAATAAATGCCTGCATATCACACATAAGCACACTTATTTCTTGCCGTAATTCAATAGCCTTTGCTCGCCCTTAAGCGTTCGTTTTTCCGTTAAGTCCTGCGATACCTCAAGCGTGCCAAGGTATTGGCCATTGGCATCCCTTAGGGCAAAATATTCAATATGGATAAATTTCTCGCCGCCGAGGTTTATCCAAAACGGAGCCCTGTCTTCCTTTCCATTCCTTAAATCATCTATTATCCGGTCAACGATATTTACACTCGATGGCGGGTGGCACATTCTGACATCGCGCTGTAGAATGGCACGGTTCCTCGTAAATATTCGCTCGGAGCCTTGCGAAAAATATTTGACTTTGTCGTTTTTGTCCACAAATGTCATATCGAAAGGCACTGTGTTCAGAATGGCGAGCAGTTCCTGTGTGGTGAAACTTCCGCTTGGCAGCCGTATCATATCTTCGCCTGCCTTTGCCTGTTCAACAACCTCAATGCCCTCGGGCTTCCACTCTATCTCCGGGTCGTAAAGGCAATAACCTATCTCATTGGTTTGCTGATATATTTCGTACCAATCGACATCGGTCAGCTTGTCCATGCACATCGGCAGCAATATTTCATTTTCCTTCATCGTCATGTCCGCCACCGCTTGCACGGCCTGCTTTAGTACGATGTCAATAATTCCCGACAAATCATCCTTTGTATATTCAATTGATATATTCAACGCCTCAAGAGCATTCTTAAGATATTCTCGTGTCTGGTCATGCTTGCCCCACATCACCTTTGGCGGGCCTGTAATTCCTACTTTTTCCAGAAACGGGAACAGCAAATTCTCTTTTCTGACATAATGCTTTTCAACATCCATCAGGCTATTGAACATACCTTTTAGCTGAAGAATATAATGATTTATTTGCCCATCATTTTCAAGATTCCCCACATTTTTGAACATCGCATTGATCTCATCGGCCACCTTCAATAGCTCCTGATTCTCTTTTTTGAAAGTATCCACGGGATGTCCCGCTGGGATTGATTTGGCAAAAGACAGGTCGATAAGCCCGTCAAGCACCTGGGTGTGGACGTCACATAATTTCAGTATTTCATCTTCGGGAAGCCCTTCGGAGATTAGTTCCTGCTCTACTTCAACAATTTCGCCGTATGGAATCTTCTTCATCAATTCCATAAGCCTGGGCTTCAGTTCCTCGGGTGCATGGCCTTCGTGGATTTGAAGTATGACATGTTTCAGCAGTTCTTTTCTTTTATCGGAATTATTAATTAACTCGCTCATATTTAATCTCCGGATAATATTTATTTATATTCAGACTAAATTATCCGAATATACGTTATTCATCATTATATATTGTAGACTATTTATAATATTCATTCACTACCATTTCGAACCGAGCCATTGATGGCTTCGTTCTGATTGACGTGCTTTAATATTATACTTTCAGTCATAACTGTCCGGTTAAAAAGCAGTGAATAATTGGTAATCACAGTTATAGCCTGTATTTTGCCCTTTATAACGCTGGTTTAGATACAATTTCGTATCATAGCAATTATAATGATATTACTTGTCATTCCGGACACCAATCCGGAATCCATATCAATATGGCCACATAGCCCGTGAATACTGGATTCTGAAACGAGTTCAGAATGACAATTATAATTATTAGGTATAAATTAGGAACGTCTCTCATTTTTAACCGGACACTACTGGTAAATTATTAGTTTATCCGTATCTACGTAAAAGCCGTAATTTATCAACAGCCGATATGGCTCTGTGGTAGTTGTTTTGCGAGTATAGCCGAGTTTATATCTAACCGGCCAGGGGTGGCTTTTCACCGGTTTTTTTGTATGGTTGAGAAAGCGGGTTGGTTATTGGCTTCGGTTGCAACTGCTGAATAATGTAAGGATACATACCGGGGATGTTAGCCCAGCCACGGCGTTTGGCAGGGGCTTGCCCGATTATATTATTGCCGAAAAAGATAAGCACCGCAGGGGGTAAGTCTATATCTTGTCTTCCTTTATCAAATACTCAAGATGATCCTGCTGGGGTCTGCTGCATTCATCGTTACAGCTGCCCATTTCGAGTGTTCGTATCTCGCCCCTTTTCCAATCGTTTTCCACGGTTTGGGATGGATTTTGGCCGGAGATATTTTAGTAGCCATTCATGGAATTCGATACAACAAAATGCTGGTTAATTTTTCATTATTTCCATGATTTGGCTTGATAAATAAATTGAATCCGCACTGGCACTTGTAACGGCCATCAAGACCTCTTCCTTTTTGGACTCCTTAGAAATATAGCCACATGCCCCAAGGTTCAACGCCTTCTGAATCATCCATTTTTCATTATGGATTGAGAGCATTACTACCTTAAGGTCATAATAACTCTCTTTTAAAAGCTTCAATGTCCGCATCCCATCCAAAATTGGCATCGAAATATCGCACAAAACCAGATCAATATCATTTACTCTTACACTTTTTAGCACTTCCATTCCATTGTAAACAACATCAACCACATTAATTTCAGGATTTGATGTCAAGTATTTTTCAAGTAATTTTGCTATTAGCTTATGATCGTCAGCAATAATAATATTCATTTGGCTATCATTGGTTTAGAGTGAATATTAACAGTCCTAATATTATGATATACTAGGGTGTTCAGAAGTAATAACACATGGAATCATGGTAAAATTACAATTTATTCTATTATTTTAATCTCTACTCTTCTGTTTTGTTTCCTGCCATCGGGAGTTGAATTATCTCCGACAGGATAGCGGCTGCCCACGCCCTGCGACAAGATTCGGTTCTTGGGTATATTATGGCCTATTAAATAAAACCTTGCTTCATTGGCTCTTTGTTCAGATATTTTCTGTATTTGTTCGGGGCTTCCGAAGCTATCGGAATGTCCTTTGATGGCCACTTCGGCTTTGGGATGCGCCTTTAGATAGGACGCTACTCTGTTCAGATATTTTATTATTCCGGCCGACAGCTTAATGCTTTTTGCTTTCTTGTATCCAAACTCCGCACTCATATCCAAGTCCTGCTCTATTGCTGCGGGCATAGTGGGTTCGGCTGCTAAGTCCGGTTGTGAGTTGCCTTTGGATGAAGTCCGTTTTGCCTTTGCCCCGGTTGGCATTGAACCGGCCTGCGGGATATCTGTATTGTCGCTGATAAATAATTTATCATTATCGGAATTATCACCTCTCCCCCGCTGCCCAGCGATATATCCGTCATATTGATCTCTTGGAATGAGGTCAAAATTGAGGCCGCTGACGAAGTCGCCGTCTTTTGTGGCTTTCACTTCGAAGTTGGCCAGAGTAGGATCGGAAACACAATTCAGCACCCTCAGTTGTATGGAATCAACATAAGCAGTGTACTTGCCGGGAGGCACACCCAAATAATAGAAACTGCCGTCGGAGAAAACCGGTATGGACTGCATATAACTCGAATCTGCATTGACTATATGGATTTTCACTCCAGCCTGGCCAGTGCGGCCGGATGTGTCAACTTTGTAGACCATGCCTTCCAGCACTCCGCCCACATAGCATGGAATATCCAAAGCTTTATACGAATTCGGGTCTGAAATGAATGAAAACTCAGTGAATTTGGGTATCCACAATGGATTTTTAAATGATGACTTGTCAACTTCAACATTATATTGAGTATAGGGAATTAGATTATATGCCTGGAGCATATCGCTCGACGAACGATTGTTTATTGTTGCCCGGGGTATATTCACTTTAACACCCGGTATCAGTTGTTCGCCTTCGTCGTAGGCATTGTTCCCATTTTCATCTAAGAATACCCGGATATTTGCAGCGCCATAACCAATATTCGAACTAAAGGTAGGATTACTTAGAAGGATTTCATTCATATCCGAATTAAATCCGATAATTCCCTCCAATTGATTAGAATACGACATCTCTTTCATTTCAAAAGATTTAGTATCGGACTTAAACTTTGCGATTGACAATTCGTACCTTAGGCCAATGGACATATTCACCGGATTATTATTCCCGCCATAAGATTTATCAATATTATAGCTGACAAATAAAGACTTGAATAGCGACTGGCTCATCGAAAATCTTAAGCTCTTCAAAGAATTTTCGGTTAGGTCGATATTGAAATTCAAGTTAAATCCGACATTATTGATGAAATTCATAAACTTTGGCAATCTACCTATATTGTATGAGAACCCTGCATTCATAGTATGGGTCAACGAATTCCAATCCATTCCGGCACCGGTTTCTTGAGCATTTGCACTATAGTTCCCGGTAAGTCTCAATCTGCCTATATTCAAAAACAATCTGGATTGCAAAGAATAATCCTTGCTATCACCATTGTCGGTTCTTCGCAGATTCAGATTCAACGGGAGCCCAAGCGACCGCGGCAATTGAATACGCAGGTCCAAAAGAGATTTTGAACCGCTTGAGTTTCTTTCCGAGCTTTGATCGTACATTGTAAATTTCATGCTATACGAACCCAAGTCAAGAGGCCAAAACCTTACATCTACCGAAGAAAAATATTGATGCGAATAATTCACTGTTGTATATAGATCATTCCTCAATCGCAAAGATAATGAATTATAATAATCCATGTTCTCTAATGTGCCGAGCGTCGGAGACTTGATTAAATCGTAATAACTCGAAGCCGAATCATGTTTCATAACGCTGAACGAATTGGTTAGCCAACTTGTTATGCCAGAAGACAGCCGAAACTCCCCATATTTAAGATTGTTACTTTCCTTTTCGCCCAAATTCAATGAATATCTTAGTGTTCCGGGCTGCAGAAATTGTGTTGGTATATTGATTAATTCCTTCTTTATCTCATATTCCCCTTTCGGGCCATAGTACCTTAGCTCAATGTTGGAAGACCCGTATTCTATGGGAAGTACGAATTTGTAATAACCCTGAGCATCCGTCTCCACATGTTCCTGTAAAAATCCGTCTTTGTAGAGTTCCACCTGCCATCCGGGTTCTATCTGATCTTCATAAATAATTTCCGTAAATGATAGCGGATTCTCCGTGGTTTCGTTTGTGAACTTAATCCCGTTGAAGCTGGTCGAAGGCAATGTAGATGCCCGGTATCCCGAGCTCTGCAATCTGCCAACAGATATAAAGTTCAAAAATGGATTATCGCCGATATTGAATCTCCATTTAAATATATTTTCGGGCGTTAATTTTAATTCATTCTCTTCATAACTACCGGAGCTGTTCACCTGGAAATCGCCGCCCAATACTTCCAATCCGAGATTGGTGCTAAAGCTATAATCCCTCGAGTCTTTGGTCCGGTTTTCTCTGACCCTGTAGAGCAGCGACCCGCCGTTGAGGAAACTTCGGTCGCGGTCATATCTAAGCGGAAAAAATCCCTCTCGGGCTTCAGTCTCTCCATCGCCCAAAAACGAATAGCCCTTGAATCTTTCGTATGCCTGCTTTATCGGCAGGTCAAATTTGGACCTGATATTTAACATTAATTTCAAATAATTTAAATCCGCCTTAAAGCCGAAAAGTTTATCGAACACTTCGGGTACAACGTATACTTCCATCAAATCAACAAGGAACTCATCATTGCCCAGCACTATTTCTTTCCCTAAACTCTTACCCCTGCCGGTGCGGAAATCAACATAGAAAGTGCTGTCATTTTCTACCAGGAATCCTTTGATTATTTTTCTCGTATAATCAAATTCATTATATATTTTCAGCCGGCCAATTATATCGAGCAATGGCAGATAGTATTTCTTGTTATAAGATACCGCAAGCAGGTCGTAGCGTACCACATTCTCGTATTTTAATTGTAATAATAATTCGGACGAACTGGCGGGCAGTTTATACTCCGGCTCGGCGCCGGCCGATGCTGTTACAACCAAAAAGCAGGCTAAAGGAAAGAAAAACCTGAGTGCTGTTTTATACATTTTCTTATCTGCCCAAGCTACTTGACTTCGAATTCAAACTCCTTAAACTTATTGGCAGGCTCCGGCAGATATTCTTCGGGGATCTCCTCACGGCTGTTGTTTATAGTAATTTTTGCTGTGTATTTGCCGGGCTTAAATTTGTCCCTGTCGAAAGCCAATCTCTGCAAGCAGCTAAAATAGACAGCCAGGCCTTGCCCGGCTTCGGCTACCAGTTCATCCGAGGAATCATATATCTTTGTGTACATGATACCCCAAAAGGGCGAATTCCCCGTTTTGGTCTGCTTCATCAACAATATTAATTTCGTCGTATCGGTGAATACATCTGCTAGGTCGTAATCCAAATCGGCAGTGTTTTTGCCTTTCAACATGCCAACCAATCCTATCATATCGGTTTGGATAATAATCTGTGCGGCCACCTTGCCTTCGCCCACCGTGTCTATCTGCGGGACTTCCGGCACCGAACTGGCGATTATCCTTGTCCAATAGAACTTATCCCCGCCCTGAGGCAGGCCCCTTACCATAAATCTTATTGTCGCCTGCTCCTTCGGAGGAATCATCAATTTCGAAGGAAATACCTTAAGATATGGCTTCAAAGAGTATTCTTTTGCCGCCAAGCTGTCGGCATATTCCATTATAGGATTGCCCAAAGAATCGTAGGTATGATAGCCGAATCTTAATTTTATTTTAATCTCCCTCATCTCATTCGATGTGTTAGCCACATCCATGCTCCCCGTTCTGCTGCGCGGATCAATAAAAGTTGCTGTCGGGTATATCGCTATTTGGGATTGCAGCGAAATATTCGTTATCAGAAAAAAAAAGGCGGCAAATAAAGTGATTCGTTTTGTCATGATATCGTTCCCTGTATTATTCATTCTACATGTCTTTATATTCACAATTGACTTCGATTATTAAGAAAACTACGTCATTTCCCGTATTCAATGCCGCTCCGGCCTCAATTCTTTTAGGATAAATACGTAATGAGCGAGCTCCGGAATTGTCCAGATTCAGGACAAAATCGAATACAAGATCAGTGTCGTCATAAAATGAGTCGTCCCGATGGCTCTTCCATATATTACCTTCCTTGTACTGGCAAACTGCTTCTTTGACCACTATTTCTTTATTAGAACAATACATTCTAACCGTAATAGCAACATCTTTTCCGGCATCACCCGAAATATCAAAGTCCGAAGAAAACTCCGCTTCGTTATATATTCTCTCTTCGCCGGGTTCGAAGCTGCTCAATTCAATCATTTGAGAGTTTTTTGAAATGCTCAGCGTTTTTATGACTTTAAAATTGAAACCAACCGATGATGTTGAATGAAAGGACCTACCCGTTTTTGAAACGGTTCCCTGACAAAAAGAATCTGCCGGCGTTAATGTTAATATTAGTATGAGTAATAATATGTGTAACAATAATTTCATTTTCGGCCTTTCTTTCTCTATATCAGTAGTGTCCGGTTAAAAAGCAGCCAAAAAGTGCGAATCGCTGATATTAGCTTCATTTTGGCCTAAATGGCGCTATTATGGATGCAATTTTATTAGCTTAGTACCCATTGCCAAGTCAGGTGTTACACCTGACTTGCA
>JAJRTW010000098.1 GCA_024278075.1 Bacteroidota bacterium
GGATCGGTTTTTATTTTTTCGAATAAACATACGATAATATACGATGCAGCACCCATTTTTGCAAATTCGATTCCGTAACTCCTTTAAAATATACATGATTTGGATAGACTAACTTTTTCTGCGGAAAACAGGAAAAAAGGGGCAACTAATAAATTGCCCCTTGCCCTAATACTATTCAGTCTAATTTCAGAATATTAATCCTCGAAAGCGCTAACCGGAGTTTTGATCTTAACCTGCACGGTACGGTTATAGAACCGGCCTTCGGGCAAAGAATTGTCATAGAGCGGCTCGTCCTCGCCAACCCCTTTGGAGTTCAATATACCATATTTGCTTTTAGTCTTCTTTTTAATCCCGGAAGTAACAGTTTTTGATCTTCTGACAGAGAGTTTCTCGTTATGCTCGTAAAGGCCTACATTATCAGTATGGCCAATCACTTCAATGGCCGATGATGGCAGGCAGCGCTCGTAGACATAGTCGCGCATAATCCTCACATTCACCTTGCCGGCGTCGGAGCGGTCGAAGGGGAACAGTATAAGGTTGTAATTCTCTCGTGTGCTGTCGCCTATAACATCAACTTTTTTATCTTCCTTGAACACCTGCATAACGGGAATCTCGATTGGGTCGGATTTACATTCGGCGCCGGAATTAGTTGTAATAATCAACTGAGCGGTGAACTGCACTTCGTCTTTCGGATATGCACTTGCAACGCTTTTCCAGTCCCAAAGATATCTGGGTTCGGTAATGCCAACATCTTCCAATGTTTTCCAAACCACATCGCCGCGTTTTACTTCAATTCTGCGCTTGGCTACCAGAGCATCTTCAATGCCATTCCTCAATACATAGTGCATATTCGGCGGCTCGGGGAAAATTTTCGGGTCTTTGTCAAATACCGGCTGAGTGACCGACCAATCGTTGCAAAGCAGTTCCACACGGCGGTTTTCCTGGTTGCCGATTGTATCGATTCTAATGCTCGAGGGATGTTTTGGTTTCTTGCGAGCGGTAAGTTTCAGGCGGCTTTCGTCTATCTGCCAAACTTCTTTGAAATAGTTAAATACGGCGGTTGCCCTGTTCTTGGATAGATTCGGAGTTTTCTTCTCAAGGTCGGTAACGCCGTCATTACAACCTACGATTTCAAGTTTAGTGCTTGGATTTTTCTTCAGGCGGTATCCGAATATATTAAGAATATGGTAATACTTATCCATAGTGCCGCCTTTGATTGAAGTATCGGCAAATACTTGCTTATACTCATCATTCGGAGATTCGAACCTGATATATCTGTCCGGAATGGCCGCCGAGCCAATATCGAAGAAAATATAATTCAATAGCGGGTACAAATCCCAGGTCTGAACTTCTTCCATGACCAAACCGCGGAAAGACGCAAGCTCGGGTTTCTTTTCCTTAACACGTCCGATATAATCGGCCTCGTCCATTTCGCTTGCTAATACGGGGCGCTGGCCAAGAGTGAGCGTAACATTATATTCATTGTCGATGGACCCTTCTTCGTCGGGATTGTCTGTAATTTCGGGCTTAACAATATGGACGGTGGTTGTTTTGCTGCCATATTTTTCGTTTTCGGCAGTCACCTCGAGGTCAATAGTTTTAATTGAGTCGCGCGGATTGCCGTAATCGGTATTAGATACAATCATTTCGAATTTCGTTTTCGTCATTGTCAGGCTGTCTTTATATACCCTGCCAGTGATTGGATTCTTTATAATAACCGATGCGGGAATGAACTCCCCGGAACATTCGTCAATAACAGTTCCAACTAAGTTTACAGCCTTAAAAAATGTAGGCACGAATGCCATGAAAATATCAAGGTTGCCCTGATATCCATTCAAATCTTCGCGCTTTGACGAGAAATAGATAATATCGCCGGAGGCAGGCAGCGAAATAAACTGCTCATCTTCCCCAGTGTTAATTGGCTCGCCCAGATTCTGCGGCGTGCTCCAGGAATCGGAGTTGGGATCGTAGCGGGTAACATAGAAGTCGAGCCCGCCAACATTTGGCTGGTGCCCGTTGGATGCAAAAAACAGAGTAACATTATCAGCAGCAATAAAAGGGGATACGTCAGTGCCCGGAGTGTTTAATGCTGTCAGGTTCTTGGCCGGCAGCCACTCCTCCAGGTCATCATCGTAATCGGAATACCATATATCCATGTTCTCAGCCGATCCTTCGCCGTCGGAGTTAGGCCCCTCGCGTGTGGATACGAAATAAATCCGGCTTTGGTCAGGTGAAATTGTCGGCTGCGAGTCCCAATATTTTGAATTTACATTCCTTCCCAGATTCACAGGCCTGCCCCATTTATCACCTTCGATAGTTGTTCTGTAAATATCACAGCTTCCCAAACCGTCGGGCCGGCTGCAACCGGTAAAATAAAGAGTCTGCCTGTCGGCTGCTATCGAAGAAGCACCTTCGTTCAATATGGTATTAACACCAAAAGTTCCATTTTCATTGGACGGGTCTAAATTATAGGGCTTAAAGAATACTGTATCCAATCTATCATTCTTTTTGGCAACCCAGAAATCATGGGAGAATTCGTCATCATCATTTATCACACTTCCCTCGCGGTCGGACACATAGAACAAAGTACGGCCATCTGCCGATATGGTGGGAGCGTAATCCACACCTTCATAATTGATAATCGGGCCGAGGTTAATAATTCTGATACGCTTTTTATTGCCAAGAATTCCGTCATTAGAATCCTCCTCGTCCTGCCAGCTTGGAGCTTCCAATACAATTTCGGCAGAGTAAAGGTTGATTGTTGTATAGTTTACTGCAATATCACCATTGTCTTTTCCGCCTTCGGAGATTGATGATGAAATTGCCAAACCAAAAAGTATTAGAAAGGCCAGATATTGGGTAATAATACGTTGCATAAGTTCATATCCTGCAATAATTACTAATATTTAATTGTTCTCTTTCATTTTTCTACATTTATTTATTGTCTTCATAATATAACTAATCCCTCTAATTGCATGTGACAAGGCAGGAATCGTTACAGCAAAATAATCAAAAAAATTCAACCGGGATTAAATAATACGGATTTGCTTTTTTGAAAAGAAGATCAATAGCGTCTGCATAAAAATCGATTTCATTCTGCTCGTAAATATCCCTTTATAATAGTGCCCATTCCTAAAGGGAAGATTTTTTGCTTTCTCACATAGCCATTTTTCTTAAATATTTCCTGTATGCAATTAGGCCCGCATTCTGCGCAAGTGTGAAATTATCTTAACACTATTTGACGAATGCAGGAATCGGTAATCAATAAATTAAATTAAATCCTGTTAAAACACAAGATTTTTTATAAAAATTAAATTCTGAAGCATCAACAAGAGCATATAATGATTTCAATAAATCAACATATTTATTGCTTTTCAGATGTTTGGGCCGAAGGTTTAAAGGCATCGATTAAATATCTGAAGGATACTCCAATTATTTATTCACCCAATTACATAGTCACAACTACTACTTCTTCTTTCTTTTCGCTGATTTCTTTTTCCTGTAGTTCGGGTCAATCTCAATATCATTCTTCGACCCCGGGGCGGAACGCCCTTGTGATGCAGCTATATCCTGTGCTTCGCGCATTTTCTTCTGGAACCACCCTTCTTTCTTTGGCGATTTCTTTAATGTCTCGAGCGTTGGCCTGTTTTTGGAGAAATTATTGATGTATACTTGCTGGATAATGCTCAATAAATTGAACATGAAATAATATAAATTTAATCCCGACGGAAAATAGGAGAACATCAGCGTGAACATAACCGGCATCATATATATCATCGCCTTCTGGCGCGGGTCGGTTATCGTTAGCTTCTGCTGGATGAACATAGTGATTCCCATCGCTAAGGCAAGGCCGGATATGGAGTTAATGCCCATGATGGAGGTGCCGAAATGAATTATCGAATCAGGCATCGACAGGTCGTGAATCCAAAGGCCGAAGTCGGTTTGGCGAAGATCGATTGAGGTGCGGAACATTGTGAACAACGCATACAGAACCGGCATCTGGAGCAACAATGGCAGGCAGCCGCCGGCAGGATTAATGCCATATTGCGAGTAGAGGTTCATCGTCTCGCGCTGCTGCTTCTTCGTGTCGTCTTTATACTTATCCCTTAGCTTTTGCATCTCCGGAGCGAGCAGCTTCATTTTCTGAGATGATTTCATCTGCGCAATCGTAAAGGGATATAATAACATCTTCATCACAATAGAGAAGATGATAATAGTAATGCCGTAATTTGGTATGAATTTATGAACGAATACAAGCAGCGGCAAAATGAAGAATTCGCCTATCCACCCGATAAACGACCAGCCGAAATCTATTGTTTTCTCCAGGCCATATTCCCTTAGATAGTCATATTCAAGCGGGCCTATATAGGTGCGGAATTTCTGAGTAGCAGTGCCGCCATAGTAAGGATTTCTGAAAGCCAATGAATATTTCTTGACCATTCCCTGTTTCTTTGCCGCTTCCCTAACTCCGCTCATGTCAATGGTGCCGTCGAACACGCCGTCCGGCGCCGGAATAATTGCCGCTACGAAGTATTTGGTCTTCACGGCTGCATAATCAATCTTTCCCGTCAGGCTCGACTCGACTCTAAAATCTTCATCGGCATCAATTGATTCTTCCTCGCCGTTCAAAACCGCAAGGGCCTCGGCCGAGGTGGACTCGTCCACACTGTTATATTCCTGATACCGCAGCCCGCCGGACCAGGTGAAATTATAACCACGGCGTGGAATTATAGTCTCCATATTCTCCAGCTTCACATCGGTGTCAACGATATAATTATCGCCGAAGAACGTAAATGTTTTCACAATTCTTTTGCCCGGCTCCACCTCCAGCGAAAGGGTTATGCTTGCTTTTCTGCCGCTGCCGATTCTGATATCATCCTCATCGGTATTCTCAATTTGGAAGTAAAGGTCGCGGGTGTCTATCCGGCGGTTCTCCATGGTGAGCAATGTCATATACAGCTCGCCTTTCTTCTCCCAAATAAGGTCGGCCGGAGCTTTGTCCCATTTCAAATATTTTTTCAGTTTCCAGGAGGTCAGCGCCCCGCCGCGGCTGCTGATTTTCGCTGTATACAGGTCGGATTCTATGGTTATAATCCTCTCCTGCCCTTTGATATGATTAGAGAATATATTGCCGTATTTGAAAAAAGTATTCAGCGAATCATTTGTAAATTCCTTTGCCGGGTCGATTGCGGCTTGGCTCTGCTCATTGGAATCTAAAACATCTTCGTATTGCCGGGCGGTATCGCTTTTAGTTCTTTGGCCCGGCCTTTCGTTAACGGAATTATACATCATCCAGACAATTACAACTGCCGAAATAAGCAGCAAAGCGAGTGTATTTTTTTTATCCATGTCTTAATAAAGGCGAATCTTTGAATAATTAATTAAAATAGAAAACGTATATTTAAAATAGAAAACGAAATAAAACGATAACGAATTAATGATCGCAAACCCCTGCATCCGGCTGAAGGTTTTCGTGCTTGTGGAAAAAACGGAAATTATCGGGAACCTCATCGATTCCGCCCGGATGAAGCGGGTTGCATTTAACAATGCGCTTTGCCGAGAGCCACAGCCCTTTAGCAACGCCGAATTTTTTGATTGATTAATAGGAATATTGCGAGCAAGTCGGGTAGAATCGGCATGATGGCTTAAGAAACGAGGATATAAGTTTCTTATATAATTTAATTAATATAAGCAGTATGGTTCTCAATTCTGACTTCCTTTTATTCTGATTTGGTAATGTGAATGTGCCATTTTGAATAACCTTTCTACTTCAGGCAAAACATCGGCAAGGCGGATCTGTTTCGGGTGGCCGGGTGCGTTTTTCCAAATAAATATACATTTTTCAAAAGGATACCCTTCGTCGGGAGATCCATATTCCGGGGCGCAAATTCTTATGCTTTCCCTTAGCAATCGCTTTATTCTGTTCCTTACCACTGCTTTTTTTGCCCGCTTTTTGCCGATGCTCACTCCGTAGTGAACTATTGCCCCTGTAACGGCCTTATCCTGGCCGGTGGCATAAAAAGTGCCGGGTGCATAAAAAGTAAATGAAGCGTGGCAATTTTTTTCCCAAAACCTGATGCCGGATTTATAGGCATTTGTAAAAGAATCGTAACCTTTAACCGGTATTATCTTCAATTGACTCATTTCATTTCCGGAGCTTATGGTGCCTTTGTTGCTGCGGTTCGATAGAATTAAATGCCTAAAAAAAGAAAGGATAGGCCAAAAGCCTACCCAAAACCATATCTGTTATATATAAGCTATATACAAGCAGTTTAATACAATTAAAATATAGGCAAAATATAGGCAAACCATACATACAAGCAGTCCTATTCGGAGCTGACCGACAGCTTAGCGCGGCCTTTGGCGCGGCGGCTGTTAATTACCTTACGGCCGTTTTTGGTTGCCATTCTTGCCCTGAAACCGTGTTTATTCCTTCTTTTTCGCCTGCTGGGCTGATAAGTTCTTTTCATAATAAATCCTAAGAAAAATCACTTCGTATATATTATATTATTAACTATTTCATTTTTGGGAACTACAAATTTAATAATATATTCCGTTTTTTCTAAATATATTTATCTGGCAATCCCTAATTTAATACCTCATTCCCCCATTCCGGTTTGGCAATACCACTTATCTTGCATAAACGAAACTTATTAATATACCCTCTACAAAATTGGAATTGATAAGGGAGGGTGAAAAAGATTATTCTCCAATCCCTACTTCGATATAATTAATTTCCTGATGGCCGTGCGGCCGCTGTCCCAACCAACGATCACCATATATACTCCCGTGGGCAGATTAGCATTTCCAAGCCCGATAGTGATTTCATTGCCCAATGCCGATTCATTGCCCAATGCCGCCCCGTTCATTTCCAACACATTCTCCCCTAATATCGAACTGATTCTAATACTTCTGACAAACCAATCCGATTCACTATGCAGCTGAATTGTAATGAATTCGGAAGCCGGATTCGGGAATATGTACATATTGCCGCTTATATCCGATTCAACAGAGGTTTGCCCTTCGCTAATCTTAATATCATCAATATACCACCCGTCATCAGACCTGAACGCATTGGAAGCAAACCGGAACCTGACCATTACCGTATCCCCGGGATTGGTGCTAATCTGTATTTGCTCCCTTTTCCAATCCTCATTATCCAGCTGCCCGTTGGCCCAGGGCTGATAGGAATCCTTGTCGTAGAAAGCGGTTTTCTCCCATGTTAAGCCGTAGTCGCCGGATATTTCCACAATGGCGGAATCTTTCCCGGCTACGATTGCGGCATGCCAAAAGGAAAGGCTTAGCCTGCCGGTTGGGCTCGCAACGGGAAATATTTGCATTATATCCTTTTGCCGGTTCTTATAATTCCCGTCCGGTGATTCAGTGAGCGAATTCGGCGGGCTGTGGAAGAACTCGCCGGTGGCCTGAAAATATCCGGCAAATAAATAATTCGGCAAAGGCAGAATATCGAATTCCTCATCGAATGCGGATTCAATCACGCCCGTATATTCGATGGAATCATTGCTAATTTCGCTCTCCTGCGGCGGAATCTCAGTGCCTTCAAATTCGTCCGTTACTGTTGCATGCACTTTATAATATCCGCGCTCCGGCAATTGAATTACAAAACTCTTCACCTTGCCGGTGTCCGATTGAGATACTTCAAAAGATTCGAAGAATACATCATCCACAAAAATACTTACCGACTTCAAACTAACGAGCGGTGTGACGTTATCGGCACGCAGGTTTGGCAGTTGCATACGGACATCCATCGTATTGACGGCATTGCCGCTCAGGCCTAAAATCTCCGGCGGGGCGGGACGGCGGGCCCCTCCGGGATAAGCCGTAACTGTACGGGCTATGCTCGTATCATTATTGCCGGCAGCATAGATTTCATAAACATATTTCTCGAAAGCGGCAAGGCCATCGTCGGTATATTCGGAAATATCGCCGGACAAAACGTCAATCCGCTGGCCGTTTCTGAATAACAGCAGGGAAATATCACCGGTATTTAATTGCCGGCCGAAAGTGCTTTCCAGCACCACATCCCAGCCAAGGCGGACTCGCTGCGGGAATTCGGGGAAAACCACGGACGTAAAATTCTCAACCGGCGAAGGCGCTTTGGTGTCGACGATTGCGGTATATACATCGCTGTCCGAAATATTATCAACGGCATAGCGCATATCAACCCAGGACGGATAAATGATGCCATCGTAAAAGGCCATCCCGCTGTAATCCCCGGCAAAGCTGTTGCCCCGGAAAGGGTTCAGCCTTAAATCGCTTGCGAAATCGGCCGCCTGCCTGTCTGTCCATGTTTCGCCGCCGTCGCTCGAATAGCTTACCCAGCATTCGACCAGCAGGTTCTCCGCATCATTCCGGCTGTCGAAGTACATTATCCCCAAATCGCCATTGGTTTGGTCTGTTGCCATCCACGGCCAGAACTGGTCATTGGTTGGGTCGGCACTCACTATAATCGGTTCCGACCAACTATCGCCGCCGTCGGCCGAGCGCGAGAAGAAAATATCAGGCGGATTGCCGGCGGCCCAGCATACATAGACATAGCCGTTACGCTGCCCGCCGCTAATATCGCAGGAAATGACGGGATATGCTTCGGCCCGCACCTTGCCCTTGACCGTATGCTTGAAATTCGGCGGCTCGCCATCGCCGGATATATCTCTGGTTTCGCCGAAAATTTCATAGTTGTGAATTATTCGCGGGACGGAAAACGTGGCTCCGCCATCGGTGGATTTGGCATATCCCACGCCGTGTTCGATGCCGTGGTTCCATACGGCGTAGACATCTCCTTCCGGGCCGGTGGCCACAATCGGGAAGCTCTGGCCGAAGGTGGTGTCCTCGGTGCTGCCGGGCAATCTATTGCTAACGGCAACGGGGCTGCTCCAGGTGCTGCCTTTGTCGGTGGATTTGGACAGCATTATCTGTGTGGCGGAATCGCGCGGAGTCATCCTTTTCCAAGGAATATACAGGTGGTTTTTATAGGGCGAGAATTGGGAATTATCGACGCTGATGTAATATTTATCTTCGAAGCTGGAGTCCGGTGTCATCTCAGCCGTATGCTCAATTACGACGATATGCGGCTCCCACGTGGCCCCCTGGTCGGACGTCCGGGCCAAATAAATTCCATTACCCCGAACGAAATCGCTGCCAACCGGAAAAGCGCCATAGACGAGATAGCCGGTGCCGTCGGAATCGAACACTACCGACGGGTCGTTGCTGGACCGCCAGTTGGGGTGCGGCCTGCCAAGCCCGAGGTTCACCCACGACCTTCCGCCATCACTGGATACGTAAACATGCGCTTCTGAATTGCCGCGATAATCCACCGCCGAGGATATTAGATTCAGCGGGTTCACAGGATTAACCGCTATCGAGGATTCGTTCTGAATGGGCGATGAGCCTTCATCCTCCTCGATGGTATTTACATTTAGAAATTTGGGCAGCCGTGGCCCGGGTGCCATTGGGATGAAAAATCCTTTCTTCTGCTGATGCACAGGCGTCGGGTGGGCGGATTCCATCCATCTTTTATGCGCATCGCTTGCCTGCTTCTTTTCTGACAGCTTGGTTTCATCGCCAGAATAGAGGTTAGCAAACACGAAAGGAATCAGAAGGGCTAATTTCAAGTATTTCATTATGTTACTCTAATATCACAGAAAATGTTTTTAATTTCTATTGGTATTTTATTTTATGATTTATTTTACGATTGGAAATATAGTTTATTTAAATTTATAAACAAAATAAAAATCAGGTAATGGCGGTGAATTTGACTGTCAATCATAACAACTTTATATCTATAGAGATAGCATGATTTCCCATAATAATTAATATTAAGGTTTTTATATTATAGAATTAATTATTATCTTGATTAAGAATATTTTGGCACAAATTTTTCTTGAAGCGTTTCCTTCATGTATTCGATAGACAATATTCTAATAGACGAAGCTATAGTAAGTTCTAATTTTACTTGCGATTTAGACAAATGCGGGGGTGCCTGCTGCACATTCCCGGGCGAATTCGGAGCCCCATTGCTCGACAGCGAAATTGAAATAATCGGCCGGAACCTCGATACGGTTTGGGAATATCTTGATGATCGCTCCTTAGAAATCATAAATAGTAGCGGTTTTTACGAAGGTGAAAAAGGGTCACGCACAACTATGTGTATCGAAAAGAAGGACTGCGTGTTCGTTTATTTTCGGGGCAAGGTAGCAAAATGTGCCCTCGAGAAAGCATATTTCGATGGCAAATCCGAATTCAGAAAGCCATTGTCTTGCCATCTATTCCCGATAAGAGTTGCAAAATTTGGCAATGATTACCTTTATTATGAGAAAATCAGCGAATGTGCATCGGGAGTTAACACGGGCGATAAGAATCAGGTAAAGCTCTATACATTTCTGAAGGATGCAATAGTGCGTGCCGAAGGGGCGAATTGGTATATTAAGCTCGCTGAATTTGCCGGGAAAAAGTAAGAACTAACGGCCAACGACTAAGAACTAACGACCAGCGATCTAAAGTTCGGGGAAAAAATGAAATTATCTCTTGATTTAAGAGCGACTTTAACGCAGACTCTCACACCTCAGCAGATTCAATATTTGAAACTGCTGCAGCTTCCTCTTGTCCAGTTGGAACAGCACGTCCAGCAGGAAATTGAAGAAAATCCGATGCTCGACAACGAACAAGGCGAAGATGATGAATTATTCGGAGAATTGGCCGATACCACAACCGAACCGGATGCTCTGGACCCAGCCGATGAATATATCGAATCTTCTGACATTGCCGAGCCGGAAAAACCATCTGAATTGATCGACGACACTGCCGACCCTTTTGAGTTCCACAAACTTATCTGGGACGAAGGGCAGGAGTATCAATCCAAATCCAAATCTTCTCAGGGCAGCGACGATGGCGAAGGCTTCCAGATAAAGGATTCAATATCATTTATTGATGACCTGGTGCAGCAGCTGAGGATGCTCGAGCTTAGCCGGGAGGAATTTTTCCTGGGCGAAATAATAATCGGCAATATAGATAATGACGGATACCTAAGGCGCGACCTGGGCGAAATAGTTCAGGAGGCAAACGAATCCATCGCAGAGTATAATTACGAAGTGAAGAAGAAATCGCTGGTAAGTCAATCCAATGGAAATTCGGATATTGAGGAGAATCCGGCAAGGTCATTCTTATTATCCAGCGAAAGTGCTGCGGCGTTGGGCAAAGTCCATGCGGCCAACCCCGAATTGCTTGCAAACCTGAGCGAGGAATCATTAAACGAACTCTCAAAATACCATGGCTATGGCGAATCGGCTTTTATAGATCAATTATTAGATAATGTTGATATGAATATGGCCGAAAAGGTTCTTGGATTTATCCGCACGCTCGACCCGCCCGGAATCGGTTCCCGTGATATTCGCGAATGCCTGCTGGCGCAATGCAAGGCAATTGCCAAGCCCAATGCCGCCCGAAAACTTGCTATAAAAGTCCTCGAAGAGGCATACGAACCTTTTATAAAGAAGCATTACCATGTTATAACCAAGCAATTGGGAATTAGCGATGATTATCTGCGCGAAGCAATCTAAGTAATCCGCAGATTAAATCCCAACCCGGGCAGTGGCAACTTCCAGCCGGAAATGAATACGGTGATCCCGGATTTCTCGATTTTCAAGGATGAGGATTCGAATGACCTGATGATCTCGGTCAATGACAGCCTGCTGCCGGTGCTGCACCTGAACAAAGCTTATGAAAAGCTGAAAAAAGAAACGGCTTATAAAAAATTTAATAAAGACACCCGAGACTGGGTGCGGAATAAATATGAAGATGCTAAATTCCTTATCCAGGCCATCAAGCAGCGAAAAAGCACTATGCTGAAAGTTATGACGGCTATTGCAGAATTGCAGAGGGAATTCTTCTATAAAGGCCATCAAGCACTTAAACCGTTGATATATAAAAATGTTGCCGAAGAAACAGGCCTCGATATTTCCACAATCTGCCGCATTGTGAACCACAAATATGTCCAGACCGAATTCGGGACTTATGACCTTAAATTCTTCTTCAGCGAGGCCCTCCCCTCCAACGACGGTGAGGAAATTGCTACAAGAGTTATCAAGCAAAAGCTGAAGGAAATCATCGAAAAAGAACCTAAAAACAAGCCCTATAGTGATGACAAATTGTCTGCTTTACTCAAGGAAGCCGGATACCGCGTGGCCAGAAGAACAGTGGCGAAATACCGCGAGCAAATGAAAATCCCCGTTGCTCGTCTTCGCAAAGAACTATAAAGAAATTATTATTTTCCGCACCTATTGTGACTACAACCGAATTCATCTCGAAAATTGAAGCAAGGCTGCGGCCTTTTATAACGACTTTGCCCCCACTTTGGCTTGTCCGAATTTATTCCAATTCCCGCAGAATATTCATACGCCATTTGGTTAATGACCTGCCCGCAGAGCCAGTGCGCATCCCCGAGGCAAACAGAATAAAGCTGTGGGATATTGAATTTGGATGCGGCCTGTTCAACGCTGCCGGTATGTTCAAATATGGCGAGGGTTATGAGTTGTGTGCCATGCAGGGTGCCGGCGCTTATCTTGCCGGAACCACCACCTCGAAAAAGCGGAATGGCAACCGCAAAGATACACTCCACCCGTTTATCGCTTATCCGAATTCAGGTGCTGCATCTAATTGGATGGGCCTGCCAAACAAAGGCCACTCGATTGTTGCCGGAAGATTGGCGAAAATCGAAAGGAAGCCTTTATGTCCGGTTGGTATCAGTGTTAGTGCCGACCCGGGCGAATCTAACTATGATACACTAAAGAATCTAATCGCAGGTATGAATCAATATTACTTGGCCGGTGTTGATTTCATAGAGCTGAACGAAAGCTGCCCGAATGTGCCGGGGCACAAGCAATGTGACACAAACAACAAAAGCTGCCTTGAGGATGAATTAGTCGACAGGCTGGAATATATAAGTAATAATTTCCTGAGCAAAAGGGGCAGGAACCTGCCAGTTATAATCAAGCTCTCCACCGGCACCGCACCAGAGCTGATACCTGCCATAATTGACATCCTAACCACATTGAAATTCGACGGCGTAAATTTCGGCAATACATCAACAAAATACGAATATCATAAATCATCTATTACAGATGAGGAAAAGTGGCTGTTCGATTTTTTTGTGAAGAGATATGGCGGCGGCATTAGCGGCAGGCCGCTGAAGGAATCATCGCTAAATTTATCAAAAACAGCTGTTGAATATCTGAAATCACAATCCATCAGCAACGAATTCCATGTCATTCGCACCGGCGGTGTGGAATCACGGGCCGACCTGAAGGAATCATCAGACGCAGGTGTTCAGATGAATCAATGGTTCACCGGCTACTTCGACAATTTCTCCCGCTTTGGGCATAGGCTTTATTCGGAATTATTTAATAGCCACGTGCTTTAGCTCGTGGATGACAATTTCCTTATTTATTCTATAACCGGCATCCCCGCTAACTTTACTGCCATAATGGCATAAGATAATATCATTAAATAATTGTTTATACTTTGTGCAATTCCCCTGACATGTAAGGCAATTATGGCATATTTGGAATTACCGGCAGGAAATGAAAAAGCCTGAAAAGCAAGATATGACAGGAATATATAGCGGAAATGAAAATTAAGAGGACTGGCCTTTGGAATATTTATGCTGAATTCCGCACTTTTTGGCCAGCTCGGATTTCAGCTGTTCTTTTTGTTCATGCGTAAGGTTCTGAATAGTGTTAAGCGTCTCGTTTGCTGCCATATTGGCATTGTTCTGCATCTTTGGCATATTGTCTTTTTGGCTGCTTGATATTTTATTTGATCCGAATTTAATACCATGATAGACGATATAGACAAAAGCAAAAACTCCGGCAGCTTCGAGCAGGCTAACCTCCGGCAATCCGAAATATTTGCACATGATTTCGTTGCAAAAGAATTCACAGCAGGCCGAAATCAAAAAAAACAGCCCGCTTACAAACAGTATGTAAAAAATAGAGCGGGCTGCTTTACTATTAAATATTTTGGAACTGAGCATTTTCGAATCTAATCAGTTTTCGTTTATTGACCTATACAGCTCCTTGAGACGCTTGCGCAGGTGCAATACCGCATATCTTTTGCGTGCAAGAAGAGTATTTATATTAACGCCCGTATCTTCGGACATCTCTCTAAACGAAATACCTTCGAATTCATTTTTAACAAAAACTTCACGCTGCTCCGGCGGAAGCTCTTTCAGGCTGTCCTGCACTGACTCCCAGATGGTTTTACGAATTAAATCGCTTTCCGGGCTGGTGGATAAATCGCCAAGGAAATTCTCGAACGTATCCACACCGTCCTCGGCCTGGCTTGGCGTTTGCATATCCGAAAAAGTTTCGGCCCGTTTCTTTCTGTAAGAATCTATAATACGGTTGCGCACGGCAGTGAATACCCACGATGCGATATTTTCGATTGGCTTCTGCACGTTAGCCGATGCGGCCAATACATTGGTGAAAACATCCTGCAGGATGTCCTCGGCTTCTTCCTGGCTTCTGACGCGCTGGCGAATAAATCCGAGAAACTTCTTGCGGTCGGTGCGAAACAGATTTTCTATCTGAAGTGCTAAATCCATACTTAACCTCCCATTCGGTGCTTTAAAACCATTATTGATTTTTGATTTCATGACTTATCTACTCTGTGTTTATTAGTGATTTCAACATATTATTTGATGGAAATGAAACATGTCAATTTCCATTAAAGCTATGGTTATTATTAATGCTAAAAAAAGAGTAAATAATCGGGTCATAAAATCTCAAAAAATGAATAGAATTAAAAATATCGAACTTTTGTCCCCTTGTCGTCTTAGTATAAAGACACATAATCGCTCAAAAAGTTTCAAAAAAATACAATATATTTTATTTTTCGAATTAACAAATATACGCAATTTCATTCAGAACACTGCCATAATGTCAGTTTACGGGCATATTATATTCACATAATTATCATATAGAAATTATGATGCCAAACTCGGCAATAACTTGCATTAATATTATTTAACCTCTTACTCATCAATACCCGGGCTAATCAAAAATAGAATTAACCGCAATATTATTAATCTCTTTCGTTCTGCCAGTTGATACAAATGGCAATGCAGAAACTGTCGTCATTCGTCAGTTGTAACAACTGACGGAACATTAAAAAGCGTTAGATAGAAATACTCATTAATACCCGGGCTAGTCAAAAATAGAATTAACCGCAATATTAATCAATTCGTCTTCGGCAATATTCGGCATTGTCACTTTCAGCTTTGGCTCTGCTTCCATTGCCCGGCTAATTGCGAACATAGCTTCTTTATTGCGTCCCCAATTCCTTCGTGCTATTCCATTGTTGACATCCCAGTGGATCATCATTTTTATTTTGCCGTCGCACTGCTCGCTGCCGTCGAGCAGCATCCCGAAGCCGCCGTTTATTACTTCACCCCAGCCAACTCCGCCGCCGTTGTGTAGCGAAATCCAGGTGGCTCCGCGAAAAGCATCACCAATCACATTCTGCACTGCCATGTCGGCGGTGAACTGCGAACCGTCGTAAATGTTAGCTGTTTCTCTGTATGGTGAATCTGTGCCGGAAACGTCGTGGTGGTCGCGGCCGATAACTACCGGGCCGCTTATTTCGCCCTTTCTGATTGCCTGGTTGAATGCAAGGGCAATCTTGGTTCTCCCTTCGGCATCTGAATATAGAATCCTTGCCTGCGAACCTACGACCATCTTGTATTCACCCGCTGCCCGAATCCACCGGATATTATCTGACAATTGCAATTTAATTTCATCGGGGGCTTTTTCGCTTATCGCTGTTAATACTTCAGCAGCTATTTTGTCGGTTAGCTCAAGATCCCCGGGCAGTGAGGATGTGCATACCCACCGGAACGGGCCGAATCCGTAATCAAAACACAAAGGCCCCATAATATCTTCCACATAGGACGGATATTTATATCGGCCTGTTCCATCGAGCATTACATCAGCACCGGCTCGCCCGGCTTCTAATAAAAAGGCATTGCCATAGTCCCAGAAATACATCCCGTTTGCAGATAGTTTGTTGATGGCTTTTACCTGCCGCCGCAATGACTGTCGCACAAGTTCCTTGAATCCCGCCGGATTGCCAGTAATAATTTCATTGGCTTCATCGAAAGACACGCCAACGGGGTAATAACCTCCGGCCCAGGGATTATGCAGCGATGTTTGGTCGGAGCCGAGGTCAACCTTGATATTATTATCGGCAAGCTTCTCCCATAAGTTAACTATATTTCCCACATAGCCCAGCGAGACCGCTTCGTTGCCGGCTCGTGCCGTTTCAATCCTGTCCAATAATTCATCGAGGTCATCATAAATCTCATCAAGCCAGCCCTGTTCATATCTTTTTCTTGCGGCCTTTGGGTTGATTTCGGCAATAACCCCCACGGCACCCGCAATAACGGAGGCCTTCGCCTGGGCGCCGGACATCCCGCCCAGGCCTGATGTTACGAACAGTTTGCCAGCCAGATCGTTGCTGTCAGGGTTTAACAGCCTACCTGCATTTAGCAAAGTTATCGTCGTGCCATGCACTATCCCCTGCGGGCCGATGTACATGAACGAGCCTGCCGTCATCTGGCCGTACTGCGAAACGCCGAGCGCATTGAATTTTTCCCAATGCTCCGGTGCGGAGTAATTCGGCACTACCATGCCATTGGTAATAACCACTCTCGGTGCGTCGCTGTGCGAAGGGAACAGGCCAAGCGGATGGCCGGAATACATAATTAAGGTTTGCCCGCCGGCCATTTCCGCCAAATATTTCATGGTCAGGCGATACTGGGCCCAATTCTGGAACACAGCGCCGTTGCCGCCGTAGGTAATCAGTTCTTCGGGATACTGGGCAACCGCATAGTCCAGATTATTACTAATCATCAGCATAATTGCCGCTGCCTGCTCGGATTTATGCGGAAAATCGTTGATGCTTCTTGCCGTAATCTTATACGACGGACGCAGGCGATACATGTATATCCGGCCATACAACTTTAATTCTTCGGCAAATTCCGGTGCCAGCACGCCGTGATGTTTTTTGTCGAAATATCTCAGCGCATTCTTAATGGCTAATTTTTTTTCTTCATGGCTCAGAATATCGGCCCTAACGGGAGCATGATCTATTGATTTGTCAAGCGGCCGCTGATTGGGCAAGACATCAGGAATACCTTCCAGTATTTCTTTCTGAAAATTATTATATTTACTAATATCCGATGCTTTCATTTCTGATTTTTTCCCGAGTATTTTTCTTCTAATTCAATTATTTCGACTTCGCTTAATTTATGCTTTTCGCAAATATCGCGAAGGTTCTCCCAGGTATAGATTCCAGAGTCATGCCCGTCGCCCCACACCGGGGTTAAGGCATAATTGCCGGCTGTATTCAATTGCTTCAGTTCGTTCTTGCCCGGGGTGAACGTAGCGAGCATCTGCATCCCAAATTGCTCATCCTTTGGCTTTTCCTTCCGGCAATCGGCGCATGGGCATTCTTTCCTGAAATTCTCCAATGTTATTATGGCTCTGAACCCGTCGTTCCAGATGCACTCCAGCATATAATTCTTATATCTTTTTATTGATTTCGGCCCGGCCATTGTTATTCGTCAATCATAGTTTCCGGAAATGTAATATTATCTAATGATAAATATACGCTTTTTAATAAATACGACCAAATCAATCTTATTTGCAAAGTCACGATATTACATCAACAAATTCAGATTTTTTTTTTAAATTGACAATATGTAGTTCTACC
Organism: Bacteroidota bacterium; assembly: GCA_024278075.1. Lineage (GTDB taxonomy): Bacteria > Bacteroidota > Ignavibacteria > Kapaibacteriales > UBA2268 > JAJRTW01. Next base: position 17,785 of record JAJRTW010000098.1, read on the forward strand.
TAATTGTCATTAGAATTTACACTTTAGTATTCATTTTGTTAAATCAGTATTGTTTATAATTATATGTTATGAAGAATTTATCAGGTATCATTCTCGCTATATCCCTTGGCCTGTCCTGTTTCAATTCGGTTATGGCCGAGAATAGTATAGTAGAGGGCAAGGCGGCCGAAGATTCGGTCATCATCGACAGCGGCCTCTCATTCAGCAAGGCAATGGCCGGAACAAAAGCACCACGGGAAATCGTCGATTCCATGGCAATTGTGGACGTGCGATATTACTCAACCGACGGCAAACTGCACCAGGGACAATTAATTGTTAATAATGCTGTGATTGACGACGTAAGAGCGATATTTGGCCTTATTGAAAAGATGAAATTCCCCATTTACAAAGCCGTGCCGATTGTTAAATACAACTGGTCCGACGATGCTTCGATGGAGGATAATAACACTTCGGCTTTTAATTACCGTTTTATCGCCGGAACCAAAAGGCTGTCGAATCATTCATCCGGCAGGGCAATTGACATCAACCCATACTTCAATCCCGTGATTTATGCCGACGGCAGGGTATCGCCGAGGGGTGCGAAATATGATAAAAACGCAACGGGAGTGTTCACAAAGGATAGCCCGATAGTGAAGGAATTCATCAAAAGAGGCTGGCGCTGGGGCGGCAATTTCAAGTCCTTCAAGGATTATCATCATTTTGATAAAGCGAAGTAATTGTAAGGAAGGTGGATAGGAAAAGGAAAGGTTCCCCTTCTATGACAAGGAGGGTGGGGCGCAAGGGGGGGGGACTTGCATCCCCAAACCGGAGAGGCTGTGTGAGAACAATAAATATAATCAGAAAACCCTCTAAATCTCCCTTTGAAAAAGGGAGATTTAGAATACCCCATTTCTCAAAGGGGGTGGTTCCGAAGGAACCGGGGGTTTTCCTAATGAGCAATTGATGAATTTCACTATGAATATTATTGTTCTCACACAGCCCCGGAATTTAGTAACGCGAATTAATTTACTCACTATTCAAAAACTATGAAAAAAGCAAAATCAATAAGAAATATAATCGTACCGCTAATCTTCAACCTTATTGTATTGTCAATGGTGGCTGCTATCTATGTCTTCATTTCATCCCGTGAGGTTCATGCGGAAATTCTGACCAAGCCATATCTGCAGGCGGTAACGGCAAACAGCATATACATTCTCGTGGAAACCAATTCCGGCGAAAGCCTTATGGTTGATTATGGCGAAACCAAGAAGTACGGCAGCAAAGCCAAAGACGAATTCGCTGTGAAAACCAAAAAGAGGAAACCGACCTACGTTCATAGAATAAAGCTAAAGGGGTTGCAGGCAAATACTAATTATTATTACAAGGTAACGGGCAAGGGCAAGACAATAAGCCAATCCTCATTCACAACCGCAGCTAATCCGGGCACGAGCTTTAAATTCGCCGTCCAGGGCGATTCCCGCTCGAATCCGAAGATATTCGCTAAGGTGATGAAGGGCATCGCCGGGCATAATCCGAGGTTCGCCTTGTACACGGGCGATATTGCCTACGATTCGGCTTATGAGACCTGGAAGAAGGAATTCTTCATTGAAGAGCAAATGGAATTCGCCGCTTCGGCTGCCTTCTTTAATGCCGTGGGCAACCATGAGGGATGGACGCAAAATACTAAGGCATTCACACAGGCCCCGGAATCCGCTTCCGGCCGGCAGGATTATTACTCATTCGAATATGGCGATCTTTATGTGCTGGTCCTGAACACTCAGGCCTCGCTAAATTTCAGCAAGGGCCAGCTTAAATTTGCCGCCGAAAGCCTGAAGAATACGAAAAGGATATGGAAAATCGTTGTGTATCACATACCGGCTTATGGTGCCGGCGGCCATGGCGAAAGCAAAACAATGATAAACGTATCGAAGAAAATATTCGAGCCGCTCGGAGTGGATATTGTGCTGAACGGGCATTCCCACTTCTACCAGCGGAACTATGTCAATGGCGTGTATCATATCATTATGGCCGGTGGCGGGGCGCCGCTCTATACTCCCAAGAAAGCTAAATACACCCAAAAATCAGTTAAAAAACATCATTTTGGCATCTTCGACGTTTCTTCCTCTACGCTGCAATTGAATGTCTATGGCCTTAATGGAAATATTATCGATATATTGATGCTGACTAAATAACTCACGTTACGCATTTTTTTGTTCAATAGCCCTGACATTTATGGACACTACTGTGTCGGGGACAATTATTAGAATGAAACAATGGGTTTTAACCCAAAGAACTTATATATGTGGATAGAGCCAAGCGTTTTTTGTGTAAATTATCCCCCGGCCTAAAGGCCGGAGCTAGTAAATATCATTTTGCGTAACATGAGTAAATAATAATAAGGAAATCATTTAATGAGAACACTTACATTTATCTTGTTTATAGTTTTGTTATTAGCCTGCGAAAGCACTTCGGATACTCCAAAAGTAACCGGGAGCCACAACCTGCAACTCAAACTCGGGAACCAGTGGGAATATTACGATACTGGATTAGTAGGAAAATACAACGATACGACCAGAGAACATTATTACGTTTTTCGCATTGTCCGGTCGGGCGAGATGCCCTGGGAATTGGAGGACGGCAACATAACAAAGCTGATCTCATACAAATCAATCGATACTACGGACAAAGAAAATGCCGATTCGTGGTATTATTACACCGAACAAGATAAGGGTATCATAATTGGCAAACTAAAAGACCGCTCTGACCCCGAATCCGACATCGTCCCCCATGCTTTTTTGCCAAACGTCCTTAGGATTGGCGAGAGAAATGATTTCGGCCTCTCTGCCGAGTGGGATCTCAATCCTGCCGGGTCGATATGGCCGCGAATAACACCAACCGACACCGGCAATACCGTAACCCAAATGTCCTATGTTAATTTGTGGCACTGCGAGATTTCGGGGGAGACTGACATTCCATATTTTAGCCTGAATTCTTTGTATACATTTGTTTACTTGGAGGATAGCAAAATAATTCGTGGTAACGGCGGAGGCGGGTTGATTATCAATGGATTTAGGTATTGACACTAAGATTTAGTGCGTCTCATTGTGCGGCCTCGGGAGTTCACGGCTTTTACCGCCGTCAAATGCCTGCCCCTTTCGGCGGCTTGCACAGATCAAAGATAAATAAATTCAATTGCAGATACGTTCGGGATATTGGCCCGGAGAAGAACTATAGCCTTGCCAAAGCGTTACGTATATAACACTCAAAAAGTAATAAATGCTTATTGGTATTGTGGTTACAATAGGTATTCAACGTTAAAAGTGCAAGGAATATAATTTATTATGCTCAAAAACCTTGCAGAAAATATGACAACCCCCTGCTCGCCTGGCTCATTTCCTCCTTTTTTAAGGGGGAATCTAAGTTATTGTAATTTCAACTATTTCCCCCTTAATAAAGGGGGATTTAGGGGGTTGTTTTTTCCCTTAATATTGCATAATTACTAAAAATATATCTCAGTCAATTTTTTGCGGAAACCCTATATGGCCCTATTATAAGCGGCAATAATATGAATGGACATCTATTCTTCTATATTGGATTGGCTTTTCTACTGATGCACGAAATCGATGCCGTGCGCTGCAAGGAGTGGAGGATGCTCCCCGGGCTTTCATTGCTCGATGATAAGCGTGGCTTACGGATATTTGCCTTAGCCCATATCCCCATATTCGGTTTTCTCTTTTGTGGATTAATCGGCATGGAGAACAACGAGGGGTTGATATGGGGGCTGAACATCTTTTACGTTCTTCATTTCGGACTGCACATCTTATTTCTCCGGCACAATAAAAATGAATTCCAAGACTGGATTTCGTGGGCAATCATTTCCGCAGCCGGATTGTTTGGGCTGCTGGACTTGCTCGTATAGCTGCGATAAACAAAAAAAAGCCCGCAATCGCGGGTTCAGCTTATTAGCAAATTCCGATATGGGAATGCAATATCCCCGCATATCTCTTATATTGCAATGAATTAGTAAATATCATATTGCATTTCATGAGTTATAAATGTAAATATACAGTAGTGTCCGGTTAAAAAATTAGAGCCTTGCTGAATATACCCTTAATAACTGTCACGTGTCATTCCCACCCTTCGGCAGTTTATCCTGAGCGAAGTCGAAGGGCTCAGGATAAACTCCAGCGGGAATCCAGTATTTATCGGCTATTTGCTATATTTAAGATGGATACCGGATCGGGGTCCGGTATGACAGCTTTAGTATTATATTTCGCTAATTTCAAAATTGCATCCAAATCAGCACGATATAGGTCAAAATGGAGATTGCTACCGCGAATATCACTTATTATGCGTATTTTAACCGGACACGACTGGTAAATATACTAATAATTTCACCGTAGTCAACTTTTTGAGTTAACTTAAATTAGTGCAGGCTAATCCTGAATTTTTTTGTTATTATAAATAGTGGTAATATTGTATGTTATTATTAAACTCAGCGGCAACTTACTAATTAGTAAATCCAATGTAAAATTAAGAGAAGAAAAAGTATATGAGACAATCATTCCCAAACAATATATTACTAACCCTTAGCATCATCTTTTGCATAAGCCTGTTTATTACTAGCTGCGAATCAGACAACAGCGTATCGGATGATGCCCCAAGTATTGAGGACTATAGAGTCAGTCCCAGGCCAACCGGCGGCATCGGCGAATTCTCCTCTGATTTTGATTCTGTTGCAAAACTAAAAGATTTATTTCCCGATGACCTTAGCAGGTGGACATACCTGCAATTGGTTGACCCAAGCGGAACCGGAGATACGGTTTTGGAAGACAAAAAAGCTTATGTAGGCAGGAGCAGCGCCGAGTTGCAAAGCATACAGCTCCGTTCGGATTGCTGTGCCATAAGGCTGGCAGCTCCGCCTTCCGGCAATACGGTTTCGAAGGCTGCTTTTCAGAAGGGCGGTTTCTTCTTCGAATCCGGTGATGATTTGTGGGTGTCGGCCTGGTTTTTTATCGAGGGCTTCGAGAATTACCAATCAATGTTCCTGATCGATATAGAAACTTCGGAATTCGAAGGCAGCCCGGGAAGAAGGATAATGATGAGCGGCGGCGACAACATATTGAAATTAGAGTCGAAGGGCAATGTCTCCGGCCCGGAATATGGGCAAATCAAGCAGGAGGCAATTCCATTCCCCAAGAATCAATGGGTGCGAATTATGGTACATCTGCGATTGTCGGCCGGGCAGGAAGGGCTTACCGAAATCTGGCAGGATGGCGTGAAAATAATCAGCCATACAGGCCAAAACCTGACCACTGATAGAACCGTCTATGATAGATTCCAGTTTGGCCTGACGGCCAATAGTTCCACAACCGATAAGGTAATGTATATCGACGATATAGTCATCTCCAAGCAGTCTCTTTTAGATTAATCCGGAATAATAGCGACATGAAACAATGGTATGAAAAATTGTTCGAAAATTACGGAAACAGCTACGATAATGAAAATTTCACCCGGGGGACTGTTGGTGAATGTGATTTAATAGAAAAGGAAATTAAATATAACAAAAAAGCTAAAATATTATGTATTAATAAAAATTAATCACAAGGAGAATCCTATGGTTACTATCAACATATTGAAAATCCCCTACAGCGGGATATTCCCGAAAGGGAAACTGGCATTCTTTTTTTTAATTACTGTCTGCTGCTGCCTAATAGCTTGCGGTGATGATAATAATGTGACTTATTCTGATCCGTTCAAGGAGTATGAAGTTGGCAAGAATTGCTACACAATTAATATGGATGGCGACAGCCGGTATTATTGCGTCCACGCTCCGGGGGGATATAATATAAACACTCCCGCACCAGTAGTATTTATTCTTCACGGTTCGTCCGGCAACGGCGAGGAATTTTATAATAAATCAGGATGGAAGGAACTCGGCAATACTGAAAATATCCTGACGGTTTATCCCACAGCCTGGACATACTGCACTCTTGACGGCAAGAAGAAAAAAACGACTAAATGGAATGTATACTCTGGAGAGGAAGGCTTTTGTGCCGGAGAAACGCCACGGGATGATATTGGTTTTCTTAAGCAGATAGTAATAGAACTTAAGAAGAACTATAATGTTGACAGCAAAAGGATTTACGTCGCCGGATTCGGCAACGGAGGCGCCATGGCCGGGCGGTGCGCTGTTGAGATGAGTGATATATTTGCTGCTGTGGTGGAATCGGCAGGCACATTGCCGACAGACACTACCTTTGTTCCAATGAGAAAATTGCCGGTTACATTTCAAGTGGGCAATAAGGACAAAATGTGGTTTGGGGAGTATCCTTCCGGTATTCCAATGACATTATTCGATACATCGCTGGCCGGCCTTCCCACGCTTTGGGGCATTGCCCGGTCTCATACCAGCACATTTGGGCTGGATTCGACTTTTACCATGGCGGGAGATGTCAACACTATTATGACGGCAACCTTTGCAGCGACAACAACTTTCCGGCCGAGAGAATTCAGATTCGTATTAATAAAAGATTTAGGACATATTTATCCGAACGGAATAAATCATAAGATTAACGGAGCTAAATTGAATTGGCAATGGTTGAGGCAATTCGTATTGCCTTAACCCGAATATCTCGGGCTTTTTACTTTAGAGTTTCGTATCTAATTAGAAATATGAGAGTTTAGTAGAGGCAATAGCATTCAGGCTTGGCTTAAGGCCAGAGTATTTTATAAAACTTTTTTTCCTTAATATGTCAAGTATCCTGAATGATTTGTGAATAATGCGGTTTAATACAAGGAGTATCCTATGGCTATAATCAACAATATGAAAACATTTGGCAGCAGGATATTCCCGAAAAGTATATGTACTATCGTTTATCTCGCCGTCGCCTGTTGTTGCCTTTTGGCTTGCGAGGATGAAGATAAGGTGATAAATCCCGATTCTACCTATGAATACGAAATTGGCAAGAATCACTTCACAATCGAATCAGGCGATACCACCAGGGAATATTATGTCCATGTTCCGGCAGGCTATGATGCAAACGCACCCACACCCGTGGTATTTATGCTGCACGCTGCCACAGGAACCGGGGAAATGACCTATAACAATTCCGGTTGGAAAGGGGTGGGAGAAAATGAAAATATTCTGACCGTCTTCCCCACTGCCCTGATTTATTGTTACGAAAAATCATCCGGAGGCACTAAAACCGATACCCGCTGGAATAGTCTGCCGGGTGTTGTTAACTTCTGTCAAGGTCAAACACTCAAAGATGATGTCAAATTTTTACGCCAGGTAGTAGCCGAACTACATAAACGGTTCAATGTGGATTCGCAAAGGATTTACATGGTTGGTTTTTCAAGTGGGGCGCAGATGAGTTTCAGATGCGCGGTTGAAATGAGCGATGTTCTTGCGGCCGTAGTGCAGTCCGGCGGCACGCATCAGATTGACACGGTTTTTACGCCACAAAGGAATCTGCCCATTTCCTTTGAACTGGGAAATAGTGATGAAACCTGGTTTAAAAGCGGTTATCCTCCATTGGCTTTATTTGATACTTTACTCACTAACTATCCCCTCTTTCAACGAATAATCGACGTTCACGCTAATTCATTCGGTTTCGAACGCACCTATACATTGACAGGCGATACGAATTCGGTGCTTACTGCTACATTTAAAGCTATTCCTGAAGCCGGAAACCGGCAATTTAATTTTTCATTTATTAGTGGATTGGATCATTCCTACCCCAATGGTGTGAACCACCTGATGAAAGGAGCCGTTGTAGATTGGGAATGGTTGAATCAGTATTCATTGCCTTGAGATGAACATTTCGGACATTTGTATGTATAGGGTTGTGACTATTGCATCATCTCATAAATAATTGCAATGTTAACCCTTATATCTAAGCCCCAGTCGAAGATTCCGATTCATCGGAGCTTTGTTACACTTTTGTTCTGCCAGTTGTTACAACTGGCAATATAGAAACTGTCGTCATTCGTCAGTTGTAACAACTGACGGAACGTTTAATATTAATTTATTATGAAATACTGTACTAAGCTATTTTTGCAATAAAAGAACCACCCCTGGCCCCTCCTTGTCAAGGTGGGGAACTAAATGGGTAAGTCCAAACTAAGATATTGCACCTTGGCACATTACTATTAACTGATTTTTATGAATAACTTGGGTTTAACCTATTTACCAATAATAGCTTAAATTGCGAAGGGAATGAAAAAGGAAGTCATCATCGGCGAGCTAAAACTTGTGGCTATTTATCTTAAATAGATGTCGCTTGCTTGCAATCTGTATCTAACGCAGCACAATATAGGCCATAATAGAGTTCGTTACTGCGAGCATCACAAATTGGCTGCATTTCGCCCGGATAATAATGAATATATGTTAATAGTAAATGTATATCCCGGATTACAATATTATCACTGTATATTAGTTTATATGATATAATTACAAAGTTAGTTAAGCCTAATATATAGTGAGAATATAAAATGAGAATTCACGAAACATACGCGAAGAAACCGGCGAAATTATTTAGTGATAAAAAGAATAGCGATAAAGAATCAGAAAAAGTTATAATGCAGGCAGGGGATACCGAGGTAGCGGTTGAATTGTCCGGCAGATTTGATTTTAATGGGTTCGACAAAAATACAATAATCGAGTGGTATGAATTAATGCACCTGGGGCGGCTCCTCGATGAAAAAGCGGCCCTGTATCTTAAAATGGCTAAGGGTTGGTCGTATCATGCTTCGTGCGCCGGCCACGAGGGAATTCAATTAGCCCTGGGAATGATTTTCCGCCGGGGCAAGGACTATCTTTTCCCTTATTACCGCGATTTGATGACATCTCTGGCAGCCGGAATCTCGCCCGAGGAAATAATTCTTAACGGCCTTAGCAAAGAAACCGATGTTGCCGGCGGCGGCAGGCACATGAGCAACCATTTCGCCAAGCCGTCGATCAATATACAGAACGTTTCCTCGTGCACCGGCAACCATGCGCAACACGCAACGGGCCTTGGACGTGCCGTGAGGAAATATGACGGCGACGAGATAGTGTATTACTCCTCCGGCGAATCGGCTTGCTCGGAAGGATACTTCTTCGAGGCATTGAATGCGGCGTCTAATGAGAATTTGCCTGTTGTTTTTGTTATTCAGAACAATAAGTACGGCATTTCGGTGCCGCTGGATGAAGTGACAGCTAATATTGATGTTTCGGAGAATTACAGAGGGTTGAAAAACTTAAACATAGTGAACTGTGACGGCCGCGACCCATTTGATTCGTACAGGGCTATGGAAACAGCAAAGCTCAATGCCGCCTCTGGGTTTGGCCCTTCGTTGGTTCATGCCGAATGCGACAGGATTCATTCGCACTCGAATTCAGACCGCCAGGAAATCTACCGCAGCGCCCGGGAACTCGAGGAAGTCAAAGCGCGCGACCCGCTGATGCAGTTCAGATATAATATCCTAATAAATAATATACTTAGCGAAAAAGAGATAATTGAAGTCGAATCAATAAACAAGAAGATAATGTTTGCCGCAGCCGACAAAGCCGAAGCCGCTCCCGAAGCCAATGGGAAAAGCTATGAGGAATTTGTTATTCCAAAGGCTTATGCACGGGAAGTTATCGGGGGCCAATCAACAGAACGGTCAATCAGCGGAGGCAGTGAGCTAAGTTATTTGCAGGCAATCAACCAAACTCTGGACAGCGAATTTGAGAATAATGAGAATTTATTTTTATGGGGCCAGGATATAGGCAAAGGTGGAATATTTAATGTAGTAAAAGGCCTGCCCGAGAAATACGGCAAGAGAAGGATATTCAATTCTCCGGTGGCTGAGAACAGCATAGTAGGCACTGCGAACGGTTTCAGCCGCTATCGGGATGATATTCGAGTGGTTGTAGAGGGTGCTGAGTTTGCGGATTATTTCTGGCCTGCAATGGAACAATTGGTCGAGCTGTCGCATGAATACTGGAGAACCAAGGGGCAGTACTCGCCGAATATTACTATTCGGCTGGCAAGTGGCGGCTATATACAGGGGGGGCTGTATCACTCCCAGAATATAGAAGCCACTTTGGCAACATTGCCCGGAATCCGGGTTGTTATGCCTGCATTTGCCGACGACGCTGCGGGACTGTTGCGCAACTCCATACGTTCCAATGGGGTGACCGTATTCTTAGAGCCAAAATATTTGTACAACTACAAGCCGGCTTATGCACCGGGAAAAAGCTCTGAGTATGCAATTCCGTTTGGCAAGGCAAATGTAAGGCGCCCTGGCACAGACGTGACGATTGTGGCCTATGGCACGGCAGTACATTTGAGCCTGCTTGCGGCAGAGCAGCTGGCCGAAGCGGGCATATCCTGCGAAGTTATTGACCTGCGGTCACTTATTCCGTGGGACAAGGAAGCAGTATATAACTCCGTTAAGAGAACCAACAGGGTGATAATCGCCCATGAAGACAAAACAACAGGCGGCTTCGGCGGCGAAATATCCTCTTCAATTACCCAAAATATCTTTTCGCATTTAGACTCTCCCATAATACGAGTTGGGTCGAAAAACACACCGGTCGGATTTGCAAAAGCTTATGAAAGTGAAATCCTTCTTTCAGTTGCAGATATAAAAGCCGCCGTCGGCACAGTTCTGAAATATTAAAATCTGTGCAACAAAAGTGTGTAATAAACCTGACACTGTCAACTTAACCACACAAGGAAATTACCATCATTATATACATTATAAATAAGTCCTGAATTTTCTAATTGGAAATTCGGGATTACTGTTTTATATTTGTAAGCTAATAGAGCTATGAATTTCTGCGCCCGTAGCTCAATTGGATAGAGTGTTGGATTCCGGTTCCAAAGGTTGGGGGTTCGATTCCCTTCGGGCGTGCTAAATATATGTTTTATAATGTAGTTAAGAAATTGTAGGAAAATATGAACAAAAAGGACAATAGAAAAAAAGATTACACCGACGATGATTATGGCAAAGACATTAGCGCCGGCGGGCAAGAATTTGATGAGGAATCAATAAATATTGCAAAAAAATACGGCAGGATTGCTTTAATTTCACTTTTAATTATAGTGCCTGTTATTGCAATATATTTTTATTGGAAGAATACCGAGCACGACAAAACGGCACAGGCCTCGGCAGCATTGTCGAGGATCGTTGACAAATACAATTCAAGTGATTATTCGGCAGCGATTTACGGCGATTCCGTATCCCAGATAAGGGGCGAGGACGTAATAGGCTTAATAGCAATAAGCAAGGAATTCGGAGGCACGGCCCCCGGGAAACTTGCAGCGATTTATGCGGGGAATTCGTATTTGTCTATCGATAAGCCCGATGAGGCGATAAACTATTTTGAGATAGCGCTTAAGGCAAATTCCAATATAGTATTGGTCGGTGCAAATTCCGGCTATGCCACATGTATGGAGCAATCCGGGGATTTCACAGCCGCCGCCGAGCATTATGGCACAGCCGCTAACCTTACAAGCCAGAAGAATTTGAAAGCAAGATACCAGTTCTATGCAGCCCTTAATTATGAAAAAGCCGGGAATAAGGATAAAGCCGCTGAGATTTATAATACTATAATCAATTCAAATGATTATTCCGAATACCTGAGCTTTGCAAAATTAGCAGTTTTACGTGTTGGCACGGAAATTGAGTAGTTTTATTGGCTGATATAGCTTTATTATGGGTTAAGTTTGATATTAGATAGAATTAGAATAATTAAGTAGAATTACAATAAATTAATAAGTAGAATAATTAAGTAGAATTACAATAAATTAATAAGTAGAATAATTAAGTAGAATTACAATAAATTAATAAGTAGAATAATTAAGTAGAATTACAATAAATTAATAATTAGAATAATTAAGTAGAATTACAATAAATTAATAAGTAGAATAATTAAGTAGAATTACAATAAATTAATAAGTAGAATAATTAAGTAGAATTACAATAAATTAATAAGTAGAATAATTAAGTAGAATAATAATAGATAATTTTTTTAAATAAAAGTATTTCATTTTTGGAGGTATTATGCAACGATTGTTTCGTTTAAGTTTATTTGTGGTACTAATGGCGGTCATCGCAATTTGCGATGTATCTGCACAATTGCCACAAGCCTTTATTTCAGGGCGTGTTGCACCAGGTGCAGTCAGGATCTTGCAAAAAGATACGGTCTATATTATCAATAATGATTACGTTATTGGTGGAACATTGATCATCGAGCCCGGAACCGATATTTACTTCTACGATAACGGTAGATTAATCGACTCGGTTGGCGGCAGGATAATTGCCGATGGCGATGCCTATGCTAATTATACGGCTAATCCCGATGGCATCAACCCAATTGCTACTCCCGGTTCGCCAGCGAATCCGAATGGGTTCTCGGGCTATGCAGACCTGGATTATTTTCTTTATTCCGGCGGGCAGAGCACAGTTACCGCAGGTACGACCCGCGATTTGACGGTCCACCCGGATAAATACGATTATCTCTTCAATGTAAAGATTCAAAAATCCACAAGAAGAATAGTCGACCTTCAGTATCCGGGTACAATCGGACTTCCGATGAATCCGGATGAAGTAACTATTCCGTTCGAGCAGGCTGTTATGTTCCAGGCCGCACGCCTGCAGAACGACCCTGCTAATGATATTAACCTTAATATCAGGCCATGGCAAAGAATTGGCGGGGAAGATGTAGACCTCGAGAGCCAGACTATTCGCTTTTACGGGCAATCGGTGAATCCGATTTCACGCGAATGGGGACATATCATTATATTGCCTGGCGCAAGAGCAGCTTTCTTCAGAAATTGCTTGTTTGATAATTTCCGCAAGGATGTTACCGTTGACCGTTTCCCGATTTATGATGAAAATGCTCCTGGTGCGGATTGGTCTGCAATCAATACGAGAATGCTTATGCTGACAAATGGTGCCGGCGGTGCTATTTCCACATTCTCTTCCAGGACATGGTTGCTGGATTGTGAATTTACAAATAATATGGCACGCCATCGCGGTGGTGCCCTTCAATTATTGCAGACTCCGATGGGATTCCCGAAAGTTGATATAAGCAGCCTCGGTTATTATCCATCCAACAAAAACCCAAATATTACGAATAGTGATGGCAGTACATCATCTATTATAACCGGCAACCCTATTCCGTTTATCGACAATATCGACGGCTCGGGAATTACGGAGCCATTGTCGGATTACGACCGCCAGGCTTATGATGATGGCCGCCTGGCATCATATTTGGGGCGTATGAGAAACCTTAGATTTACGAATAACTATACGCAAATCGCTAATATTATGTTCAAACAAATCGGTCCGATTAGAGTTGTGACCGATGATACGGACAATCCTGCGGATTTCCCACTTGAATACGGAGACGGTGCCTATGGCGGTGCTATCTATATTTCAGGTGCCGAAGGCGATGAAGACAGATCCATTGAAATAGGACTTGGTGTTAATCATTCATTATTAATCAATGGTTCTATTGTTAACTTCCCTGACTTTGATACGTTCGAGGCAGCGGGGAACAAGGCCAATAATTATCAAAGTGCAATGAGCACACCGGGTGCGCGTGGCGGTGCTATTTATGTTGGCAGATATACTTCATTAATAGTAGCCGGCAGTTTTAATTCGAATGAGACTTATACAAAGTTTTTGCAGGATGACCAGACCGGTTCCAATAGCGGATATTACTCGATGGGCGGCGGAATCTATGCCGAAAACACATTAGGCCGTTTGCAGGTAAGGGGCGGCCCAAGCAGAGAAAATTATAACAACGAAACAGAATTTATTGGCAACAAAGCCGGCGCCGGCGGTGCTATATTTGTTGATGGCAATACGGACCCATCTCCATCGCCAATTATTGGCGGCTCGGATGCCACGGTTCAGATTCGTAACTATGGTTATGGAATTTTATTCCAGGACAACGAAGCCGCATCTTTTGGCGGTGCTCTTTACTCGAAAAGGCAGTTCACAATTAACGGCGCCGGTGGCGTAGAAGCCGGACAGTTGATGGGATATGGCGGTAAATACCCCGTTAGATTCCTTGGCAATATGGCTGGCTACAGCGGTGGAGCCATTACTGTTAACCTGCCGAACGGGAATTCTATCCCGGCTATCCAAAGATCATTGCAAATTGTGCGTGCATCATTCCGCGACAATGTGGTCGGGCTTGATATTGCAGATTTAAACAAACCCGAAATAAGGGGTGGTGGCGCAATTTACACATTGAACGGTGATCTTGCTGTTGTAAAAGGTGTTGAGTTTATTGATAACACCGTATATAATGGTAACGGTGGAGCAGTTGCTATGGTTCATCCGGAATCATCAGCCGAACGTTTCTTCTTGTCGGACCTTGACGTTGTTGTCAATGATCCCGCTACAGGAGTACCAACCGGGTTTGTTTCAACCGATGGCCCGTTTACTTATGATGAAAACGTTACATATCCTGCCGATACCAGAATGCTAACAAGATTTATTGGCAACGAAATTATCGTTGACCAGGATATACTTGATTCGCAAAGCGGAACTGGCACTACTCAGCAGGGCCAGGGTACATTCAGAACTTCAGCATTGCTTCACGGTACATCGTGGCTGAACAATGATGTTGGCTTTGCCGTTGGTTACGACGGTACGATTATTAAATTCACACAGGGCGGCAGCCGTTGGGAATATCAGACTTCCGGCACACGTTACAGATTGACAAGTGTGGAATTTGTAAGTAATGATATTGGATTTGTTGGCGGCGACAGAGGCATTATTCTTAAAACTACCGATGGCGGCAGAAACTGGAATATGATGAATACGCCAACAGTAAACCAAGTGAACGACATAGTATTTATCGGAACCAATCTTGGTTTTGCCGCATGTGACAACGGCACAATCCTTATGACATCAGACGCTGGTAATACATGGACAGGCACACAGCCCGAATCCGGCGACCTGCATGGTGTTTTCTTTGTTAATTCAACAACCGGCTTCGCAGTTGGCGAAAGAGGTTTGATTATCAAGACAACCGATGGCGGTGCTAATTGGTCGGTTCAATTTGTTCCCGGCCTGAACACAGGCCTTAACCATGTTAACTTTATCAGTGCCGATATAGGCTTTATCGCTGGTAATGGCGGCGTGTTTGTTAAAACAGTAGACGGCGGCGACAACTGGGAAGTAATTGACGCCGGTGTTAATTATGACTTGCAGTCATCTTACTTTACAAATCAAAGTATCGGCTACGTGGTTGGTAATTTTGGTGTTGCATTGAAAACCGAAGATGGCGGCGACACATGGACAGCATTGGACCCGAATTCCAATTACAGCTTTTACGATGTATTTTTCCCATCAACTAACAATGGGTTTATGGTTGGTGATTGGGGAACAATGCTTGGCACAACTGATGCCGGAGCAACATGGTCGGAAGTGAAGCCGGGCGACGAAAGCCTGGTGGATGTAGTTAGATATCATCAGGAAATGAGATTGCCCGAAAATGGCGTCGGCCTGGGTGGTGCTATATATATATTAGATAGTGTTACGGTGAACAGAGTAAACCGTGTGGATTCCGTTAGGTTTAACCGCGTTAGAATCCAGGATAACCGAGCTTTCACCGGTGCTGCAATTTATTCAGACAACTTTGACCTTAAGTTGATTTTTAATAAATCATTGATTACAAACAATGTGGCGTGGTCGACAATTGGCGAAGAACAGAATGCAATCGGAGGGCCGGTGCGATATGATTCCAGTGGGAATATATCACATAACTATGCATCGTCAGACCTTGCCGGCGCAATTATTTATGGTGAGATTCAAGGCCCGTTGCCATCCCACTTATTCTCAGTTGCAGCCAATTCAATATATGACAATGAGGCCAGGTTCCTGATTAGGCTGCCGGACGCACCAAACACTAAAGGTGTGCTTGCCGGCCAGCTTGGCATCGGATTTGGCGGTACTGATACATTACGCGGTAATTACTGGGGACGAACAGAAGCTAATGTTAACCTTCTTGTTGAAAATGTTCCGGGCCGCTTGAATGTTATTAACGAAACATTCTTCCTTGCCGGCGATGGAGA
Organism: Bacteroidota bacterium; assembly: GCA_024278075.1. Taxonomy (GTDB): domain Bacteria; phylum Bacteroidota; class Ignavibacteria; order Kapaibacteriales; family UBA2268; genus JAJRTW01. The sequence goes on from JAJRTW010000098.1 coordinate 33,834, forward strand.
ATCGCACCTGACTTATGAATACAATCCGGCTGACCCAACTCAGCAGGGGCCGTTTGAATTCAATGCAGGCTATGCTTATAATCCGGTTCCATTATTAAATGATGCCGATGAAAACACAGCCGATCCGCTAAGTATACCTGAGAAACTGTTGATGTCAGGTAATATATATGATATGTATGACAAGGGAACAGATATAAAAACAGCAGATTATTCAAAACGCAGAATGACTCCGATCGAAGATTTCTCAGTTGGCATTCCGCCTATGCTGAGAAGATTTGATGATATGGACTTCCCGTCGAATGGCAAATATGTCAGACGTTGGGTAAGAGATCCTTTCAGTGTTGAAGCAACTGACGATAGTGGCGCACTGTTATATCCATTCATGACAGATCTGCAGGATGAATACAGAAAGAACGAAGATGGCGATTTTTATCATCCTATAGGATATCCGCTATATCTTGAAACACATGCCGATTACGACGGCTTGGTGGAAAGAAGCAACCACGATCAAGTTGCTTTGAACGAATCTGTATTCTTTATTATTAATGAAACAACAAGCGATTATATAAGAGTAAACCTAAGGCAGTTCGACGAAAATGCTCCGAACAGAGAAATATTCAGAGTTAGGGCCGAATTAGTGCCGGATTCATCGCAAAGGAATCCGAACACTACATTCCGCCGTACAACCGAAGGACTGTTAAACCTCGGTTCGGGTTCGAACCTTCTTGGCAAACTTGCCGATGATGCTATGACAGAAGACCAAGCAACATTGCAGGGACGCAAATACGAAGCATCTTCTTCGTCATTTGCCACAGTTCCACAATTATTCTCGAATAGGGAATTCCCAACCGGGAATAACAATATGGCAACATTCTTTGCCGGCGAGCGGTTCCGCGCACTGCCGGTCAATGTTGGAGATAATGTGAGAATTATTTCTCGTACTGTTCTATGGAGTGAAGGCGTTGTGCCTGCTTATGACGACGGCATATCATTCAGGGTTGTCGAATCAACCGAACCCCCTGTATTTACCGGAAATATTGTTTCGCTGTCAAGTGATGTCGATACTGTTTATGTTCCTTCGCAATATCCGTGGAAGAGAGAATTGGGACTGCTTGATACTATTATCAAAACAGAATTCCTAAACAGAATATGGGTTACCGAAGACAGGCGATATCCCGTGGCACCGGGTGTATACAGTGTTAGCCTGGGTGATGAGGCCGGACGTGACTCTATCCTTACGGTAACTGCTATTGACTCTAATAGTTTCTACGATCCGAGAGCAATATTGACTCCGGATGATTATGCTAAATTAACTTATACATGGAGAGTAGCGCCAAGCTCAGGCTTGAGATGGTGGCTGCAGGCAGACCAGGTTAAAGCAGGGTCTACCCAATGGCAGAACCCTCGTGACGACGCCGAAGGTTACTTGATGTTCCGCGGTATACCAACGAATCCTTATGTTGTTCCGGGCGGCGAGATTGTGGAAGTTGGCGTTAGCAACTATCCTCCGCATTGGAGAACAGTTGATATTCTCAGGGACGCAAACGTTGACCAAGATGATATAGATCAATTAGTTGAGATATTCCCATCATATTTCAATGCCGAAACCTATGATAATGAAGATGCAAGATATGTCCAGCAGGATACTATCGACTTCGGTTCGAACTTTACTAAAGAATATCAGTTTGAATTATTCGTTGTTGACGATCTTCCGAGAATACTTGAAGACGGCGACGAAGAAGTGGTTTCCCGCTATGATAGCGATGGCAATCCAATTGGCACAGTTGTTGAATACGTTCCTTCGATATACAAATGCGATAGAACAGATGACGGCAGATTGATTGCTAACCTTACGGACAAACTTCGCTTCCAAATGGATTTGAATACCGATGACGAACTGGAAGATGAGGCGGCGGAAAACAATTGGGACTTCCGTTTCGGAAGGACGTCCTACGGCTTCCAGAATGTAATCAATAATGGCGGCGACATTGTTGTTATCGATACTGCTTATGTTTATGACGAAGATGGCAATATCGTAGGCTATGTTAATCAATCAAGGCCAATCTGGATGCAGGCCGAGTATCTTGCCACTTATGATGGTGATGAACAAGGCTCGGATGCATTAGGCGTTGACTTTACAACCCGCGGACAGTTGAATATTAGAATTGACGCTGCCGAAGCTATGAGCATACTAACTCCGGACGGCCAGGCAAATAGCGCACTGAACACGGATACTACATTTAATATAGTAGTCAACGACGGCCATGGTGGCATGATAGTTAGAAACTTTGGTGTGTTTGTCAATGTTGCTCCGGTTATTATAACCGAATCATTGCCAGCGGCCAAAGAGGATTTTGACTATAACCTGAGAGACGGCCAAAACCTGCTTGATTCTAATAAAATGATTAAGATATTTGACCCGAACTTCGGACAGTCACATCTATTTGAATTGATTTATTCGGATTATCCGGATGATGAAATCCCGAAAGATCCTTGCTATGAAGAAGCAGGAGTATGGGATGTATCAAATATGAAGACTACACCGGATTGGCTGAAAATAAATACCGAGAGCGGCCTGCTGTATGGAACTCCGAGAGTTACCGATGCGCCGAAAGACGAAATGGTGACAGTCCTTGTTACCGATGAAGACGGCCTGACGGTTGTTAAGCAGTTCGAGCTAAGGGTTGACTCCATTAACCATATACCAAGAATAGCTGCTATTCCTGAAGTTAAATGTGTTGATTTAGGCGGCGATTATATGGATACGCTAATTGTAGTTGACCATGACTTGCTCAGGCTTGACCCTGAAGTAGAAGAAGTTACAATTACAATAGAAAGCCCGGAAAACACAAGCCTGACTATCGAGCCAAGTACATTAACAGGGACTGCAATTAAAGATTCGATTCCTGTAATAATCTACTCCGACGGGCCGTTTACAGGAACACGCGATAATGATGGCAGGATTACCATAATAGTCAGAGTCGACGACGGCGAGGCTTTCACCGACTTTACATTCAGGTTGAGAGTTTCCGATTCAACGAACTTTATCAGCACAATCAGGGTTGAAAACAGCATCGGTGCTTTTGAAGAACTTCAGTGGGGAACGGGCAATCATCCGGTAACAACTGGTGATGGCACTGACTTACTTGACAAAGGGCTGTTAGACGCAAATTATTGCGAATATGAATTGCCGCCACTTCCCACAAATGATGTCTTCGATGCAAGATGGACTATACCACTGAAAAATGGTATTGACCGGAGCGTATATCCTACCGCACCATCACCGGGCAGGGCACAAAGATATCGCGGCAGCATTCAGGCCGGTGGTGTATCCGGCGGCGGATCTGCCTACTATCCGGTTACATTATCCTGGGACAACATGGAAGTTCCGGATATGAATGATACCGAAAGCAATCCGAATGGAAGCACTTGGTACTTACGCGACCTTGCCTCCGACGGCGGATTGTTCAACATAAACATGAGAACCGGCGAAGGCCATTTCACAAGTGGTAATATTGAAGTGAACCAAAACGGTGATCAAACAGAAGTTATAATTCTGAGTAGTGATATAGAGGCCTTTGTAATTTGGCGAGACCTGGAATCATCTACTCCGAAGGGTTACAATAATTCATTTGAAACAAATATTGTGTCAGTGAGCCCGAATCCAGTTGGAAGGTATGCACAGATCAATTATGAATTAGCACAAGCAAATGATGTAGCAATTGACATAGTAGATGTTCTTGGCAATGTTGTTAAGAGCATCGTAGGTGAATTCAAAATGTCAGGCCAACACTCAGCCCAATGGGATGGAGCAGATTTCTATGGCAGGCCATTATCAAATGGTGCATACATGGTGCGCATGACAGTCGGTGGATTTACATTTACTTATCCTATTGCAATTGTTAAATAAATCTACAAATGGCGGGCTCGCAAGGGCCTGCCGTATAAAAATTATGAAATCAAATATTTTAAATAAAAATCGGAGTTATATAATGAAAAGATTTCTATTGTTTGCTGTAGGTGCTGCTATGATAATTAGCCTGGCATTTACACAGCAACGCCTGAAGGCTCAGGTCTATGGTGAGTTTAATGATGTGACTATCAGCTTTGGGTCATATACTGAGATTCCGTCAGGCTCTAAGGATATATTGCAGCCAACTGAATTTGATATTCCTCCATTTGTTGATCCGCCTGATATGGACGATGGCTACGCAAGGATTGAAATTGGATTTGACTTCGGATTCAATTCTGATGTGTACAATACTGTTTGGGTTTGTGTTAACGGTTTCATTACTTTTAATGAACCGTTATATACAAGGGCTGATGTATCACGTGGCCTATTTATTGACGAACCGTCAACATATCCGAGAAACGTAGTTGCCCCATACTGGGGAGACCACGTTTACAGAACCGAAGATGAAAGATTTGACGACTGGATGCCATCAGAAATATCTTATGGCTTGTCAAATAATGACAGCATTCTGACTATCCAATGGAAGAACCTTAATATTAACGACAAAACAGTTCGTTCGAGTGTAGGCAATTTCCAGGTAAAACTCTACAGATCAAAAGACCCAATATCCCCGCAAGGCAATATTGAATTTTGCTACGGGACAGTTGGCGGCAATCCATATACTACTTTAAATACCGTCATTACACGTGGCGCTTCGGTTGGGGTAAAGGGCGAATCGAATGACTACCTGAACGGATTGTTTTTTAATACCGACATCTTGCAGGCGCGTTCGAATGAGACATATACTAATTTATGGCCGCCATCGGAAGGCACAGACCGCAGAATCCTCTTTGATGCCGAGATACGACGTAACATCGAAGAATGGTGGGGCGATGGCGATGCCGATTTTTCCAAAGCAGAGGGCGAACGTGATTTTGGAAAAGCACAGAACGGTTTCGTTACTATTAATGATGTTCTAAAAATAGTTCGTGCTTCTGCCACGGGAATACCGCTCGACAGTGTAAGAAGAAGAGAAGCATACCACGGCGATGTTAACCACAACGGCCGCTACTACTATGATAATGCCGGTGTTCGTACCGACATTCCCTGGAAAGATATGAAATACTGGGACAATCTGCCGGAAGGAATCAACAGTATCAAGAGAATATTCTATCAAACAACAGAATACGATGCAAGTTTAATTCTGCATTATCTTGGCGCAAGGGTTCCGGAGTTGCCATGGCTGCTTGACAGCTTCCCGCAATACGGAAAAATCACCGTTGATGAGAATAAAGCCAATGGCATTAAAGTAGGTGCGGTAAATAATGAAGGTAATAATATTTATACTATACCTATTTATCTTAATGGCTATTTCGACGGCCCGGTAGCATCTAAATTCACACTTAACACAGATGTTATCGATGTGACGGCAAATAAGTCCGACGGCAATCAGGTATCAGCGGTTTATCATGGCTCTACGGTTGTTATAGCAGCTTCGGGTGAATTTGATGCTTCAAGGCCTATCTGCATTGTTAAGATAAGGGCAAATGCAAAAGAAGTTAGTATCAATAATATTAGGTTCAATGATGCAAACATTGGCAATATTAGCGGTATTATCTCCGAAACAGATGATATGGCTGGCGAAATGCTAATACTTGATTCTTACTCACAGTTGTTATATGTAAATGTTGATGAAGATATTCCTTACGAATTAATCGTAATTGACCTTCTCGGCAATACTGTAAAAACATTCGATACTTCGGCCAAAGGCCCGTATTTTTGGGATGGCGCCGATAATAACGGAAACATAGTTCAAAGCGGAGTTTATATCTACCGCCTGATTGGCGAAGGTATTTCTGTTTCGAAGAAAATGATAATGAACAGATAGAATTGATTAGATCAGGTTTTATATATACGATTTTCTGGCTGCTGCTTATGACAGGTGGCAGCCCGGAAGTTGTCGGCCAAGAAGAGATAATTGCCAGGCTGGATAGTTATTATAAAATTAATGTTTGCGGAAACCGGAAAGAAGCATTAATACTTGTGGAAATTGGCCCGGTAGCCAGATCGGACTCACTGATCGGATTTGATTTCGAGGTATCCTTCGATTCAACGAAATTCAAATTCAGCCCGGTGCCAATCACAATTTCCACTATGGCAGAGTTCTTTGAATTTGTTAATATAAGACAAGACCCGTTAGATAAGAGCATTTTAACTGGCTACGGGGTTAACCTTAGCTTCAGGCCGGTGGCCGGCAACGGAAGGTTAATTGGGTTCATTGGGGATTATATAGGGCCGGAGTGTCCGGATACGAGTATTATTAATTTTGTTAGTATAAACTTTAATGAAGAGTTCAAGAGGGAAGTTGTTGGATATGAAGACGGGGTGGTTGTCAGCTATATTAAGGACGACGACATGCTGCTTTATGTTGATATACTCAGCGATTCCTTGAAATTCAAGGATACGACAACTGTTGAGCTAATCGCTGAGATTGTAACAAGCGATACTGAGAAGCTCGATTTTGCTGAATTTGAAATTGAAGTGGCCGCCGCAGCTAATTATGATATATCTGAAGTAAACCCAATATCGGGTGATATTGAAATAAGCGAATTCTCAAAGCTAAATGGCAAATACTATTTTCGGGTTGACTTCGCAGGCGCAATCCTTGGGAATCAAAAGATAGCATTAATTGTCAATGAGGTAAAAAAGGATTCGATAGTTACCTCGCTGACAATTAATCCGATAAAAGTAAATGAATGTGCCTGCATTACGAATTTAGAGGGCGACAGTTCATTTCTGGAAAGTTTCAAAGCCGCCACAGATACTACAACTGCAGTTGCGGATAATAGAGAAGAGAAAGACAAGATTGAAGCATATTACGACAGTTATAGCAACAAAATAGTAGTTAAAAGCGAAAATAATCTGATATATAAAGTCAGAATTTACGATTTGCAGGGACGATTGGCTGGGAGTTTCGGTGATGAGAATTATAATGATGAGAATTATAGAAATGGAAATTATAGTAATTATGTAGAATATGAAAGCGATCATTTGGGTAGAGGTGTTTATATTCTGGTAGTTACTCAATCAAACATGAAAATATATAAAATTGTTTTAGTAATAAATTAATTTTTTTAGTTCAATTAATACTTATGAGGTCCTTATGACAAAATTAAGTTTACTTAGCAGAGGAAGCCGCATTGCTTTCGCACTGGTGCTTGTATTCGGCATTATGCTTGCCACAGTCGATAATGCGCATTCTCAAAGGCCAACAATACCGTATCTGAGTTTGACCGGTGTTGACGGCAGTTATGACGATAATTGGTACCCCGACGGGCGAATTTGGCTGCCGCAATCAGCAAATGGCCCGCGTGAGTTCTTACTGCCCATATTCATGGATAACCGTTGGGCAACATATCCGGAAACTGCTGACCGCTATGTGGCAGACCCAATTTACAGTTTCCAGTTCAAGGTTCTCTACGATTCGTCCGCTCTAAGAGCAATCGGTGTTCAGAAATTCCATCCGATTACCAAAGAGTACTATGACGCATATGATGATAGAAGGTTCTTCGAATGGTACGAGCCGCTGGCACAGGATTTTAACATATCGTGGTATGACGACAGAGATTTTAGTTATAGATTATACCTGAACCCTCTTACTCCGAGACAGGATTATGAGAAAGGCCGCGGTATAACTATTTCCGGTACATCCAGCCAACCACTCCCGAATACTGACCTCGACAATAGGGAATGGAAAGTTTTGCTTTACATAAAATTCCGTGTGGTACCTAAAGTTGGCGGACAAATGGGAACGGCACAAAATACACCTATAATTATTTCTAACGATACCATCAGGTACAATGACTTGATTGTAACAAAAGTTGCACCATTCACCCACATGAGAGATTACGATCCTCAAGTAGCGATTCAATACCCGGATCCGAATATTGAAACCGGTATCGAAGGTGTGCGAAATGATGACAAGGATGAAATCTGGCCGATAGAACCGACTCTTCCCGGCGTTATTTATTTAAGATTAATGGGTAGTTTGCCTGATTTCGATTTCGAACTTTTACGAGGTATCGGCTCACAGCCAGCAATCGAGAAATTATCTACTGAATTATGGTATGTGGTTGATCCGATAACAATTGACTCGGCAGATACGTATGATCTTTTTCGCCCCATTGGACAGAGGATAGTTCAGGTATTGAATAAAACCATATCTTCAAGATTGAATCATATAGAAATTGAATCTGATTCGCCGTGGCTACAGTTCAGAACTGTGGATTTTGGCAGTAACTTTATGGTGCCGAATCCAATACCCCTGCCTACCACTTATGGCAAGATCGATTATATTGATAATAATATCCTCGGAACTGAAAAGGATCCTCGGGCTGAGGAGACGGTAGACGATGGCGAGGTGCACCTGGAAATAATATTCGACCCATCTGCCTTGAACCTCGGAGATGATGAAGGAGACCCGGAGAAAACAGGCATCTACGTCGGCTATATAACATTCAAATCGCCCTATGCTTTGATAAATCCGATTAGAATGCGTGTCACATGTATATACTTTAGAAATCCGGTCGAAGGTGATTTCAGGACAGCGTCGGATCCGGGAATTGAATTGTTTATTAAGAACTCGAATCCAGTGATAGAGAGGTCTCAATTGATCTTCGGTACCGGCCACCGTGCGTCCGATGGCGTCGATTCCTTATTCGGAGAATATGCATACGAATATCCGATTGGCGGATTCGGTGCAAGATTCATTCCTAAGGATAAAGATGGTAATGATATGACACTATTCGGACTCGGAGACTTTAATTCGAATGACGAAATGCCACGCTCTGATTCACGCGACATCCGAAGCAATACCGATACGACCGAATCTATTAAATACCTGGTTCGTTTCGATGCAGATGGCGATGAAAATTATCCTGTTATTCTTGAATGGGATATTCGTGACTTCATTGAAGGTTCACAATTATTTATCAGAGATACTATGAACGGTGCGCTTTTCCCAAGTGTTAATATGCGCAATGCTACCGGCCAAGGGCCAACCAAGCGTTCATTTACTATTCAAGATCCCCGAATTACTTCTTTTGTTATCGAATATACTCTTCCGCGGGTTATCGACTATGTGGATGAATACGGCGTGCCGATTATTAAGCCGGGCTGGAACTTGCTGTCTTTGCCGGTTAAGCCGACTAACAGTACTTGGGATGTATTCTATCCGAATGCTATTAACAGGCCATTCTACTTCTCGCAAAACCAATATCAGGACGAAAATGTTCTTAGAGAAGGCATTGGCTATTTTGTGAAATATAGCACTACGGTAGATATTCAGTTTGCCGGTACTTTTATTTCGAAAATATCACTGCTAACAGGCAATTCACCGCTGCTGTATCCTGGCGATGCCGGTATGGATGGTGGATGGAATACCGTTGGCAGCTGCTCTGGCCCCGTAAATGTTGAAGACATCGGCTTCGACAATGACGGCAACGAAAGGCCATCGCGCGACTATGTGCAACGCCATGGCGTTTATGGCTATTTCACTAACGAAGGGTACAAGGAAGTATCTGTTATGGAACCTGGCCTGGGTTATTGGCTTAAGGTTGATGAGCATGGCTACCTGAATATTGAAGCCTCGAGAGGCAAAGTTGCTTCTTCGTTCAATAACGGCAAAGCAGATGTATTGGCCGCCAGTGCTAAGGTTATGATTCGCGATAACGATCAAAACGTTGGCACCGTCTATATGTCCACCGATAGAGATGTGCAATTGAATTACTTCGAACTGCCGCCTGCAATGCGCAATATGTTTGATATTCGCTTTGCAAGCAATGGCAATCTCGAAAATTCAAATACTTCGATTATTAATTTGAGCGGTGTAACGTATCCATTATCAATTTCGATTGACAATGCTGATGCTGATTATACTTTCTATGATAATATATCCGGTAAGGAATTAGGCACTATCAGGAAAGGCTCAAATGATATTATTGAAATAATCGAGGAAACATCAAATAATATCAGAGTTAATAGAAATGTTGAAGATCAAGAGGGTTCATTTGGCATATCGAGCTATCCTAACCCTGCAACAGATGCAACTTCAACTATTAGCTTCTCAATTGCTGAAAACAGCTACGTCACGGTTAAGATATACAATGAAATTGGAATCGAAGTTCTTACTTTAGTCGATGAATTCCGGACGTCAGGCGAATACTCTGAACCATTATTTACTAACTTATTACCCGCAAGCGGCAGTTATATTTGCAAACTTACAGCCGGCAACAGCACAAAAATTACAAGGATTGTTGTTGTAAAATAAGCAAAAGTAAATATTTAGTGTTGATTTTTATGATAGTAAATGGGCGGCATCAATATGTTGCCCATTTGTTTTATTTAATGTAATTTCAACAACGATTGTATTTTTGTCGAAAGAAATATCAACAATTCGTATTAAACTGTAATCTAAGAACATATCAATTGTTATTATAATATGAGAATTATTGCAACAGTATTAACAATATTAACAATATTAGCATTCTTTACGTATCAAAGCCCGGCGCAGGAAACCATTAGAATTGGCCTTATGATAACCACCGAAGCAAATGAACGATTTGACAACATTGTCTTCGGCACCGATCAAAGAGCAACATTAGGCCTTGACACAGAATTGGGAGAGAGAGATTATCCGGGATGGCCCTGGAATTCACTCCATGCCTTTGTGGTCGTAGTTGATCCGCAAACCAATGAAGAGTATTATTCTTACAAGAATTTCAAGCCCTTCCCGGAGGATACCAATAAGTTCTATGCCGAATATGGGCTTACGGTTAACCCGTATATAGGAGAAAATATAACCGTTACATGGGGCATCTTGCCTGCCGCGATAGACTCGGCATATTTTACAAAGCCCTATCCTACGGGCGACCTTTTTTCAATCAATATGAAAGAAAACAAGTCATATACATATAATTACATGGATTATGGCAAACCGACTAAAACCCTTTTCAAAGTGTGGTTCTCCAGGGATATTAATAATATTGACGAAGCCACAGGTGCAAATGGAACCATATCACTATACCCGAATCCGGCCGCCGATGTTCTGACACTGCGGAATATACGGGATAAATCAAGATATACGATTTATAACATACTTGGCGAAGTGGCAAAGCAGGGTTTGCTTGGCCAGAAGATTAGCCAAATCAATATTCAAAATTTTCAAGCCGGCTATTATTATATTAAGATAGCCGATAATTACGGAAATCAACTAAATAGAAGTTTTCTAAAGAAATAAAGTATATTAGCATCACGCTTTAATTGGCGGCAGCAGGAATTATATCATAGATAATTCGTCATAGAATGCCCGGCAATAATAAAACATTCGTTTCTTTAGAAGCAATAGGGAGCAAAATCAAAGTGGGAAAAGACACACAAGACCGAAGTACAAAAAGCAAACAAACACAGAAAAAGCCCGAAAGGGATTTCAAAGCAACTCGCAGCAGGCCAAAATATCAGAATCAAAGAAATATTCGCTCGAAACAATCATCCTTTCTTTCAGTCGTTATTCCACTGTACAATGAAGAGGAATCGCTGCCGGAGCTATCGCTTCATCTACAGGAGGAACTGGAGAAGCTGGTTAACAAGAATTATGAAGTCATTTTCGTTGATGATGGCTCGACGGACCGTTCTTTCTTGGTGATAAAAGAAATAAACAAAAGAAACAGTAAGTTCAAAGCCATTAGGTTTCGCAGAAATCATGGCAAATCCGCTGCTTTGGCCGTGGGTTTCAAGCAGGCAAAGGGCAATATTGTAATCACCATGGACGCTGACCTGCAGGACGACCCTTCGGAAATTAAGAATCTAATAATGAAAATTCGTGCGGGCAATGACCTGGTCACCGGATGGAAGAAAAAGCGCAAAGACCCAATTAGCAAAACGCTGCCCTCTAAGTTTTTTAATTTTGTTACTTCGATAGTTAGCGGCGTGAAACTCCATGACTTCAACTGTGGGCTGAAAGCATATCGCAAAGAAGTAGTGGACAGCCTGCAGGTATATGGCGAAATGCACAGGTACCTGCCTGCCCTGGCGCATCTCGACGGCTTCAAGGTGGCCGAAACCCCCGTTGTGCATCATGCCAGGCTGTACGGGAAATCAAAATTCGGTGCCTCGCGATTTATAAAAGGTTTCCTCGACCTGCTGACCGTAATGTTCATAACCAGGTTTATGAAAAGGCCATCGCATTTCTTTGGCGGCCTGGGCTCATTATTTGCCATAACCGGACTGATTATTGATTCCGTTCTCAGCATTCAATGGGCAATGGGGCTTACATCGCTAAGCAACCGACCGCTTGCATTATTTGGGATTGCACTGATAATTGTTGGAGTTCAGTTAATATCAATGGGGCTGATCGGAGAGCTAATAATTAAAAATAATTTCCATAACGTTCAATATAGTATTAAGGAACGGTTATAAGATATTTATGAGGATTATATGAGGTTTGCTAAGGTTTGGAATTACTTCTTCCCGCTATTAATTTTGTGCTTATTTCTAATATCATCAACGGCACAATCGCAGTTCGACCGGGATTATAAGATTGCCCTCGGGCTATCCACCGTCAAGCTGATGGGAGAGAATCCGGGCGGGTTCAGGATATTTCGTTTTCCCGACAGCAATAAACCTTTGGGGGGGAGTTTCGACCAATCGCAACCGGGCATTGAATTAAGATTAACGATGCCGATAGATGAAGGCCAGACCTTCCGATTCCCTGTTGGCATTGACTATCAATTTTACTCGGCCAAAGAAGTGGCGGCCGCCGGCCCCTACTATGTAAAACTTCACCACAGGCTGGATGTTCTATCGGCTTATTTCGGCATTCATTGGGTTTTTGTTAAGTTCCCGCTTGCCAACGCACTCGGGTATATCGGCCTGGAAGCCAGAACGTCGTATATCAATGGTGTTTCCTTGGAATGGGAAAGAGTTTTTACTGTCTACGATATTCCGACAATAAAAGGGGATTATCCCACGAAATATAGTGGGAAGGTGAATGCTTTGCGTTTTGGTGGAAGTTTACGCATAGGTATCGAAGGGGATTTGGTTGATCGTTTTCAGATTAATCCCAGTGTTGCCTTCTCAATTATGAACCTTTTGAATCGTAATAATGACCGTGGAGAACTAATAACCTTTTCAAAACGTGATGAATCTGGTGAGTCATTCGTTTACAATTATCATATCTCGATTCTAATTCAATATAAGCTCTGATTTATGAACCAGGCGAATTTAGTTTATAAGCCCGAATGCGAACACTTCAGGGGGTATATGCCATGTATGCCTCATAAAGAATTCGGTGTGCATTGCAGCCAATGCGAACACTTTTTGCCAAAGGAAAAGCATCTGCTGGTAATTAAGCTTGGGGCCGCCGGCGACGTTATAAGGACAACCGCCCTGCTTCGCAGAATCCGGAAACAATATCCCGATTTGTTAGTTTGGTGGCTCACATATTCACCGGAAATTGTCCCGGCAATAGTCGATAAGGTACTCCCGTTTTCGCTCGAATCCGAGATTGTCCTTCGGGAAACCGAATTCGATGTGCTTATCAATCTGGACAAAGACCTGCAGGCCTGTGCATTGGCAAAAGGAATAAAAGCAAAAAGTAAATTTGGCTTCACTCTGAAGAATGGCCGGCCGGCACCGGCAAACCAGCTGGCAGAGCACAAATTCCTTACCGGCCTGTTCGATGACGTAAATAAAGCAAATACTAAGTCTTACCTCGAGGAAATTTTTGAAATTGCCGGCTGGGAATTCTCCGGCGAAGAATATATTCTTGATTGCGACAGGTCGGTTCCGTGGGATATTCCAAGCGGAGGCAAAAAGATAATCGGCCTGAATACCGGATGCGGAGACCGTTGGGTGTCCCGGATGTGGAGCGATGGCAACTGGATAGAACTAATCAAACGGCTGCAAAAAGTGGGCTATTTCCCGATGCTGCTGGGCGGCAAACAGGAACACGCTAAGAATAGCCAATTCGCCCAATCGACTAATTCTTTCTATACGGGGTATTTTAGCCTGAAGGAATTCATCTCGCTTGTGGATAAGTGCTCGCTGGTTGTTTCGGCTGTTACGATGGGGATGCACATTGCCATCGGCCTGAAGAAACCGCTGGTGCTGATGAACAATATATTCAACCCAAATGAATTCGAGCTTTACGGCCGGGGGGAGATCGTGCAGCCTGCGAAGCAATGCAAATGCTTCTTTAGCCCCAAGTGCAAGAATGAGGAATATTGCTGTATGGACCATTTAAGCCCGGACTCGATTTTCGATGCTATAGAGCGGAGCCTTGAGATAAAAGAAGAAGAAACATAAAAGGAGTCTTAAAATAGCCGCTTGCTGGTAAAAATATTCCACTTCATTCCACTACACCTTCCTCATCCCTGCCGAAAATCTTAATGGCACTGATTTCCGGAACCAATTGATGATAATACAAAAGATGAAAGGTGTGCAATAATGCCTCTTCCATACTATCTTCCCACATCCAGGCCAGGCTGCCCTTTCTGTAGTCGTATCTTTCGTCAATAATATTGCTCGGGCCGAGGTCATCCTCGGCAAAGGCCCTGACGGTGCTTTCTATGCCATCCGGTGCTTCTTCGTTGCGCACTATCCAAAAAGCCAATGGCAACGGCGTTTCATAGCTCACAAACCATTCCTCGCTGATGTCTAAGGAATTATCCCCGTGATGGCTGGCACTCCAGAGCATAGCCGAGTCAAATTTTTTCAACAATTCATCTTTGCTGCCACCGGACTTGAATAATTCGGCCTGAATGCCAAATCGCTCTGCCAAAAGGATTTTCCCGATTTTCATAATAAAATCCTCCGGCTGGGCCGAAGCAATAGTTCTGATTGCCGGCAGGCCCTCGGCGAAAAACAGCGAAGTTAATTGACTATATCCCGAACTGAAGAGAACCGGCCCGGGTAGAATCCTGAAATCGGCCACATCCGGCCCGGAAGCATATCCCAACGGAGTGACCAGCGCAGCATCCACCCTGTTTTCGAGCATCATTTCATTGCATTTGCCCTCGGGCAGGGCAAGCAACTCATAGCCCTTATCCCTGCAAATACTTTGGGCATTGGCAACTAATTTCGAATATATTGGATTAGATGGTATGGCGATTCTTGTTTTCATAGGCTTATTGGTTTTTCAGTATTGCAATGGTCTATAATCGCAAATTTATTAATATCTGATAAATTAATTGCAACTTAATATTATCAAGGATTTTTTATAATTTGGAAAAAGAGAATATGGCAGAATGGCTTTGATAAATAATTATCGACAAGATTATCAAAGCAAATTCCGGGAATAACACACAGGGAATTGTACATAGCCCTGAACGGCAACGAAATAGTAAATCACAACAAAATGACAAATCACAACAAAACAGCAGTGGTTCTGATGAGCGGCGGGATGGATTCGGCGCTGTGTGCTGCAATAGCCAAGCGCGATGGCTATCGTATTGCAGCCCTGCATTTAAGCTATGCCCAAAGAACCGAAAGCAAGGAGCGTGAATGCTTCGAGAAACTGGCAGATCATTTTGGCGTTGTTAAGAAATTGATTGTCGATATAGATTACCTGTCGAAAATTGGCGGGTCGAGCCTGACAGATAATAATATTGAAGTGGCCCGGGCGGACTTGCAGAATTCCGGCATTCCGTCGAGCTATGTGCCATTCAGGAATGCCAATATGCTGGCCATCGCAACCAGCTGGGCTGAAGCAATTGGCGCCCCGGCCATTTACATCGGAGCAATACAGGAGGACTCCAGCGGCTATCCCGACACGAGGAAAGTATTTATCGATGCATTCCAACTGGCAGTCACCGCCGGCACCAAACCCGAAACCAATATAATTATTTATACGCCGATAATAGACTTGGCCAAGAGCGAGATCGTTACTATGGGGCTTGGCCTTGGGGTGCCGTTCGGGCTCACCTGGAGCTGCTATAAATCATGCGAACCCGCCTGCGGCCAGTGCGATTCATGCATGCTTCGGCTGAGGGGGTTTGCCGCCGCCGGAATAGAAGACCCGATAAGGTATCGATGACAGCGGAGCAATTAATTAGTGGAAATGATAAGAAAAAGCATCCGCGATCGAAAGCATGTGGCAATTGAAATCGATACATAGCAACGGGTTTTAGGTTGTGGTAGAACAATTAGAACTAAATATCTGTGATAATCAAAAAATCCGATTCAATGTTTTGTCAGTTTATGGAAAACACTTATATTTGTAATCCTGTTAATTGTTAGAAAGATAAAGACAGAAATAAATATTTTTTTTATTAGTGAGGGATCATGAATTATAACGGGCCAAAAGTGAAGCTATCCCGGAAGATAGGGATAATGATGACACCCAAAGCAAGCAAATACGCTGCAAAGAAGTCCTATCCACCCGGGCAGCATGGCAATTCGAGGCGCCGTACGAAACAATCCGATTATGGCAAACAGCTGCTTGAAAAGCAGAGGCTGCGCATTCAATATAATATTGTTGAAAGGCAAATGCTGAATTATTATAAGCAAGCCTCCAAATTAGTTGGCAATACCGGCGACCTGCTGGTGCAATTGCTCGAGGCCAGGCTGGACGCTTTGGTATTCCGCTCCGGGCTTGCCAGATCGATTTACGCCGCCCGCCAATACGTTCGCCACGGGCATATACTTGTAAATGGCAAGAGGGTGGACATCCCGTCATATAAACTGAATGCCAACGATAAGGTTGCTATTAAAGAGAAGAGCCGCAAGATAGACGCTATTCAGGAGGCTCTGAGATCAGCTTCTCCGCCGCCATATTTAGATATGTCCAAGGCTGATTTCTCATTCACATTGCTTTATGTTCCACCGAGAGAGGAAGTGCCGGTTCAGTGCGAAGTTCCTCTTGTTGTTGAGTTTTATTCCCGATAATAAGATAAATTTTAATAAAAAAGCCTTCTGCAGCCAAAAACAGAAGGTTTTTTTTTGTATATACCGAAAATTATTATAAATTCGCAAAAATTAACAATAACAGTAGTTTATTTTCGGTATTAAACCGGAAAGGGATTGACCCTGGTAGAAGAACGAACGATACTAAATTTGAAATTTTATTTATCATGTAATGATAAGAAACAGTATGGAGGAATTAGATGTTTTGGACACCTGAATTAGCCAAAACGCTTGAGGATGCGCCCTGGCCGTCGACTAAGGACGAGCTTTTCGATTATGCTAATCGGACAGGTTGCCCCCAGCAGGTACTTGACAATATTCTCGAATTGGAAGACACCGACGAATATGTTGAAGGAATGGAGGATTTGTGGCCTGAGTACGAAGACATTACCACAGAGGAATATTTCTATAATGATGATGAAGAAGAGCAATATTTCTAATCTTGCCGGTTATTTCTTTTAAATTTATTAATATGGGAAGGGTGATAGCACTTTTCCCTTATTTTTTTTATTTTTTTTCTTAACTTGATGTTTATTATTTAATATCTTTAACACGAATATTTCGGGCATTTCTCCCTCAGGCCGGTATCTGTTTAGAAATATATGAGTTAGGCAGATAGCATGGTAATCAGGTCGGCAAAATTAAGGTCTGCTTCTTGCAGCTTATCGTTTGCCTGCCATGTATCTTGGGCATATTAGGAATAATGCGGGTTATATTATTAAATAGACTCTGCGAAGAATCTATAACTTTATACATTTTAAGTGTTTATAGATTCTTCACTACGCTCCGCCACAAGTGGCCCGGCTCCATTCAGAATGACAAAAATGTCCGAAGTATTGTTAATAACGATGGCTGCTTTACACTCGAAACCAAACACCGAGGCTGTGTGAAAAGGCTTATTGAATGTCGTTGTATGTTGCAAAGGGCAAATGCTTAAAAAAGAGTAAGGGGCACGGCATGTCGGGCCAATACTAGTTGCTGGTTGTAGCAACCGCCGGAACAGAAAATTATTACTCTGAACTTTTTATGAATCCATATTCCGGAATCCATGCGGAAAAACACTATGGCAGAAAAGAGTTGCATCCATCGAAATAGTCTGATAATATTGCTTTGTTTGCTTATTGCTAGCGGGCGGATATTTTCAGCCGTTGAAGATATTGCTCCTCTTTTTCCATCCGGCAGCGATCCTTATAATTTCGAAATCGGCCAAATTCGTTTCGTTGGCAATACAGCATTCGACGATAATCAATTATTAGCAGCCATATCCTCCGGGCCAAGCAATATTAGCTTAACCCATTTCGGCCTGAAGGTTCTATACGATCAACTGAAGAAAAACAAGCACACACCGAAACAATTAGATACCTATCTGAAGAAACAATTGTTAGAATTCTCGATAGAAATCAGATTCTTTTCTCTATTGCAAGTGGAAGGCGACTTAAATTCACTGAAAAATTATTATAATCAGAACGGGTTTCACAACGTTTCGGCTGCTTATAGTTTCCTGCCGGACATGGCAAAAAGAATAAATGTTCTGACATTCCATATATCCGAAAACAATCGCTCCGTCATGGCCCCAATTGTTTATTACGGATTGGATTCCTTGCCGCGGGAAATCAAAAAAGAGATTGATAAATTTAAAATCGTCGATTCTATCGTTCCTTTCAGCGAAAAGAAAATCCTTCAGGAAATCGGGCGGGTCAATTCAATATTGCAGAATGGAGGGTATTATTATTCGAAAATAGTAGGCAAGCCAATTGTGACCTCAGACACATTGAACAGGGCCGACAGTATAACCGTTAATATTTTTACGGGGAAAAGGCAGAGGATTGGTCAAGTTATATTAATTGACAGCCTTCGCGGCCAGTCGAAAGTGGTTGAAGCAATGAAGGAAAAGCAGCTTGAATTTGCAGCAGGGCAATGGTATAGCCGTGCGAAAGTGCAGAAGTCAATAGAGAATCTCTTGTCGCTCGGTACATTCGACCGTGCAATCATTGACACAACTTCGCATTTTGTGCCAATTACCGATTCCACATTGCCAATGGAAGTATTGCTCCAATACAGAGAGCTTCAGGATTATGGAGCCGGTGTGTTTATTAATCAAAGAATGGACGAAGGCTTTTTGAACCTTGGTTTGGAAGCGGAGTATATCCACAGAAACATCTTTGGTGCCGCCCAGGTTCTCAATCCATTTGTGAATGTGGCAATTACCGATGTTAATAGCTTTTTATCGGGTGATAAGTTTGTTTTCGGCGAGCAGTTGGAAGTGCAGCTTGGAATTAAATTTGCCCAGCCGTTGCTTTGGACAATAGACGACGCCCGCGTAGGCTTCGGTTTTAATCCCTTATATTCGTTCAGGAAATTTAATAAAATAAAATTCGAAACCTTTACTATGCCATTTAAATTTCCGATCCAACTGCCCAAATGGACGTTTTTTAACACCTGGATTATTGATTGGTCGTTCGACCGGCAGCGGCCAATTGACTTGCAAATAGATATTAATAACATCTTGCGGAATTCTACGGCTACATATCAGGACTCGGTCTGGGTTATGGAAGCCATCGAGGATTATCAGAGATTGGATGATTATCTTAAGGACCCGGATGCGACGCATTGGTTCACTTCGAATTTGCTTGGCATTTCTTTTATTGCCGACAAAAGGGACAACATCTTCTCGCCATCAAAAGGGGTATATACGAATGTGAATCTAAACACAAGCCTAGCCTTTTTCGGTGATTCGCCAATATCGGGATTGGCAAATTATTCCAGGGGCCTTTTTACTCATTTTGATTTTTATTCGATTAGCAAGCAGAGCGTGTTTGCATGGAAAATAAAGGTCGGCGGGATTAGGTTTTGGGACGAGAATAACAAGTATGTATCGATTGAAAGGCAATTCTTTGCCGGCGGTGCGAATTCGGTTCGTGCCTGGCCGTCCAGGAAATTGCGTTATACTAAATTCAAACCGGATACATTGGTCAATGAAAACTCTTTCGATATTCTCGAGGATATTGTTGGCAGTCAATATCTGATTGAGGGAAGCATTGAGCTTAGGCACAGGTTCTCGAGGCCGAAAAGGACCAGGGGCATTATTGCCGAGCAATTGGAGAAGCTCGGAGTAACTGCTTTCATGGATTTTGGGAATGCTTTCGGGTGGTTTGCCGAAGATACAACTGAGGTGAGGATTAGCAACTTTATTGAAGCCATTGCCGTTGCCATTGGGTTTGGCATCAGATACGAAACCCCGGTTGGCCCGTTCAGAATTGATTTCGCATGGCCTATGTACGACCCGCTGGGCCAAAGGAAGTTCGCTTTCAATCAGGGGCAAATTCATTTCGGTATCGGCCACGCATTCTAACGAATTGTAACTATTTTGTATTGATTGCGTATATTATTCAAAGCTGTTTGTTTAGTAGGTTATTAGGGGTTTAGGAGTTTAGGAGTTAACTTTTGTCTGCATCCTGAACAACTGAGCAATTCAATCATCTGAAAATTGGATATGTTATCAAATTAGTTAGAGGTAATCATGCGTTTTATTACACTTATACTGTTCTTATCGCTGTTTGTAGCTTCCACAGGGCAAACCATTGCGCAGAATGAAAATGGCAATGGTAATATTAATAATAATAATAAAGAAGAAAATAAAGAAGAAAATAAAGACATTGAATATGAGGATTGGGATATTGACTATTGGGATATTACACCTTCACTGGAAATCGAAATTCCAACAATAGAGCTTCAATTCGGCCCGACAACTCCCAAATATCACGAAGATGTTTTCACCGGTTCTTTGCGGAAACTCGGGATTGCCGAAATCCGTTTGGGGCATTCCGAATTCAAGAAAATGACCGGCGGCATAATAAAATACGAATTTAGCTATTTATTTCTTGGCAATATATCGGATGAATATATATCGGGAGACATCGCCAATGGTATGACTACTGTCAATGCATGGCGATTCGGATTTTCCGAGAGCAAGGGTTATGGCTACAGATTCGGAGATTTCAGCAGCCTTGTTTTTTATAATACTAATGGTATGGGCTGGACAAAGCTGGACTTCAACTACAGGCATAGTGGATTAGTTGAAGAACAGAATTTAACACCTTCGTATGCTTCGTATAGCAAGGCTTCGGATCTATTCGGCGATCAATTCAGGTTCGGCGACCAGTTCGAGGGTGGTGTCAGGTTGAGGCTTTTCGATTTGGTTGCTGTTAATGCGGCCTATGAGAAGGTGATCGTGTTTCCACGGCACATGTTCTGGTATTGGGCGCTGGGAGAAGTTGTAGAAGGAGCCGGGCATGGGATAATAAATGGATTTGTGCGAAGCGTTTTGTCTTCAAAACCTTATGTCGTGCCGGTGGTTAACTTTATTCTGCAGAACGGTTTTTCTTACGGTTTGTACCAATTACGTACTAAGAATATGAACTGGCCGACGGAAACAGTACCTCCTTTTGAATATGAAATCTTTAAAATTGGCGTAACATTTACTCTCTGATGGGAGTATTAATAATGAGTAAAGAGCTAACTTCGTTAGTTTTTTTTATAAAGAGTAATGAGTAATGTAGGGGCGAACGGCCGTTCGCCCTTACGGAATTACAGCCAAACGTATAACTCGCGGGACAGATATCCTTGTCATGACACCTGGCCGAACATCAGCATCAAATCATCCACAGAATAGACTCATCCGGAATATATTTTTCATTATTACGTCCAAGTATAGTACAATTCTACAGTATCATCATCATCAGCATTGTTAGTAATCGAAAAATTAACTAAATTATTTTCTTTATAGTTGCATTATGAAAATTGCATTATCAAGATAGCATTATTTGGAAAGGACATCTATGTTCAAAAAAATACTAATAGCAAACCGAAGCGAAATTGCAATCAGGATAATGCGGGCTGCAAAGGAACTGGGAATCGAAACCGTAGCCGTTTATCACGAAGTTGACCGCAATTCTCCCTTTGTTCATTATGCGGATTATTCCTACGAATTGAAGGCAGATACTCCCAAAGCGGGCTATCTGGATATAGGCCAGATTATCGACATTGCAAAACAAAGCGGTGCCGAAGCAATACATCCGGGATATGGATTTTTGTCGGAAAATTGTGATTTCCCGGATGCTTGCGAAAATGCCGGAATAAAGTTTATCGGCCCCAGCGCCCATGCAATAGCTGTTATGGGCAATAAGACAGCCGCAAGGCAATTGATGGCCGATGCCGGTGTTCCGATTGTGCCGGGGACTACGGAAAAAATTACTAACATCGACGATGCTATTGCCGTTGCAAAGGATATGGGCTTTCCGGTACTGCTGAAAGCTGCTGCCGGCGGCGGCGGCAAGGGTATGAGGCGGGTTGACAAAGCGGAAGACTTCCAGTCAGGGTTCGAGGCGGCCTCCCGCGAAGCATTGAAAGCATTTGGCGATGATACGGTTTATCTTGAGAAGTTCATCGTAAATCCGAAGCACATTGAAATCCAGCTGCTGGGAGATGAACACGGTAATTATGTCTATCTGGCGGAAAGAGACTGCTCGGTGCAGCGCCGCCATCAGAAAGTGATAGAAGAAGCGCCCTCGACTGTTCTTGATGAAGATACTCGCAGGAGAATGGGCGAGGTGGCCGTCAATGCCGCACGTGCCTGCAACTATGCTAATGCCGGGACGGTTGAGTTTTTGCTGGACCGCAACAAAAATTTCTATTTCCTTGAGATGAATACCCGGCTTCAGGTGGAGCATCCGGTGACGGAGATGATTACTGGCATTGACCTTGCGAAAGCCCAAATCAGGATAGCATCCGGCGAAGAATTATGGTTCGGCCAGGAAGATGTTAAGATTACCGGCCATGCCATAGAATGCCGAATATATGCCGAATACCCCTTGAATAACTTCCTGCCGGACACGGGGCGAATCAAATATCTTCGCGAGCCGGGCGGCTATGGCGTGCGGGTCGACAGCGGAATAGAGACCGGATCTGAAGTGTCGATTCACTTCGACCCTATGCTCTCGAAATTAATTGCCTGGGGCAGCGACCGCGAGACCGCCCTGCGGCGAATGGAACGCGCCTTGCGGAATTACCGGATAATTGGCCTGAAAACGGTTGTGCCGTTCCATATAGCTGCTTTGAACCACCCCGTATTTCGCAATGGATATTTCGACACCGGTTTCATCGAGAATGAATTTGATTTTGCAGAACTGGAGAGGATGCGTGACGAATATGAGGAAATGATTGCGGCGATTGCAGCCTATAGCCATAGAATGAAGAACAAGCTCTACTACACCCGAAACGGCAAACCGAACATTAACAAATGGCGGCAAAAGCAGCTAATGACACGGAGAATGGGGTAGGCTTTTTTTTATCCCGCATTATTCATAAAATATCCTAAACACCTGACAGGCAATGGATATCAGATATTTAAGATAACTCAATTATAAGCCAATTATTTTCACCGCTGGATCGGCCTAACTCGAATATTTCTTAAGAGCTACGAAGTTCTTGAGTAAAAGTCCCGCAATAAGCGGGTTGTAGCTGCATCAATACTTAGAGCTGTATCAAAACTATTCCGGGAACAAAGCTGAATTCCTTGTTGCCGGTTTAGTTTAATTAACCTCCGGCTCAATAATCACAATGATAAAGCGTATATATACCGGATTAAATACCACTACTTTTTATTGAGATAATGATTATGACAATACTTAAGAACCCGGGTGTAAAATTTATGATTAAGATTCTCAGGCCGCAATTTTTATTATCAATTGCAGTATTAGTTGCAATATTAACAACTTATTCGAATGTAAATGCTTCGGATGAAATAATATTGGATGCGGCAAAAAAGGAACTTGAACGGTCAATGGCCAAGCTGAAAAATGAGGAGAATCCTCCGTATTATATCGCATATAATATTACGGATTCAAAAAAAATTAGGATCACTTCTTCATTCGGCGATATTAAATCAAATAATTCAACTAATCAGAGAATCCTCGATATTGACCTAAGAGTAGGGGATTATAATTTCGACAATACCCATATCATCCGCGGGCAATCCTTTAGTTTTTCGTTTGGCACCGGAATGACACTCTTGCCGCTGCGGAACAATGAAAAAGCCATCCGGTCGGCAATTTGGTACGCTACCGACAGAACTTACAAAAACGCTATTGAAAGATACGAGAAGGCATTGACAAACAAAAAAGTCAAGGTAATGGAAGAAGATACTTCCGCCGATTTTTCTCACGAAGAGCCTTATCATTTCAGGGGCGAGAGAACTAA
>JAJRTW010000099.1 GCA_024278075.1 Bacteroidota bacterium
AAATTTGTTAAAGCGCCACCGCAAAAACTTGATTTTATTTTTATGCTCTTTGCTCTTTTTTTCTTATTTTTCTTCATCGGAAAGGTGACTTTTTATTTGTTGTTATTCTTTGTTTAACTAATTGCAATATAACAAATTGGAGTCACTTCTCCGTATTTTACTCTGGGAATTTAGGTTATAATTTAATATTTGTAATAATTCAAATAAATTGGTTATATTTATAATCAGAGTTTCAAATCTTATTAACTTTCTTTGGGGATATAATATATGAAAAAACTAATTACGGTTTTATTTGCATTAGTATTATGCTTTGGAAGCCTGCTGGCCGAGGGCGACTCGTGGAGATTGAAAGGGCATATTCAGATGAGATCCGAGCTTGACGGCAGGGATTTCTCCAATACAACTTTTCCCAGGTCATTCACAAGTTTAAAATCTCGCCTGGAAGTCGAAAAGGGAATCGGCAATGACATTTTGTTCTTTGCTCAAATCCAGGACTCTCGCATATTTGGCGAAGAAGAGGGAACGATGTCGAGTTTGGACAATCTCGATTTCCACCAGGCTTATATTAAATTGATGGACCCTCTTGGCCTGTCGATGGCACTGCAAGTGGGGCGATTTGAAGTAACATACGGAACGCAAAGATTCCTCGGGGCTGTTGGCTGGCATTATATCGGGCGTTCTTTCGATGGTGTCCGTATGTCGCTCGATCCCGGTTTTAATATAGATGTATTCGCATTGACTATCAGAGAAGCGATACGAGTGGATGAGGATGGCGATGAGATCTCTCCTTACATTGGAAATGCTAATCCTGGCGCTTATGGGCCATACCCCGAGGGCGTTGACAGTTATAGTATGTACGGTTTTTGGGCGAGCAACAAATTAAATGTCGACCACAAGCTGGATGTTTTCGGATATTATGAAGCCAATCGCAATAAACCCATTGTTGAGTCTGTGGCCACAAATGATTTTATGATTCAAAGGGCAACTCTCGGCCTTAGCCATTATGGCAAATACGGCAGCAATTTGACATCTGTGGTTGAAGCTGCTGTCCAGACCGGTTCGACGGGGGCGCAGGATTTATCAGCTTATACGGTTTCGGCTATAGCAGCCTATCAGATAGGAGATTTAAATATTGGAGCCGGCTTCGATATACTTTCGGGAACAAAGCCGGGAGATGCCGATAATAACTCTTACGCCGCAAGCTTCGGTACGAATCATAAATTCTATGGCTTTATGGATTATTTTATCAATGTTCCAAGAAATACAAATAATTTGGGGCTTAATGATATGTACGTTAAGATAAAATACAAGCCAAAAGATTCTAAATTTGCTGTTAATCTCGATATTCACCAGCTAATGGCAAATCAGAAAAGTGATGATGGCTTTCAGTACTACGGCCAGGAAATTGACCTTACACTCAAATATAGTTTCATCAAAGGCACAACTTTTACTTGGGGCAACAGCGTGATGTTGCCGGATCAGCTGATGAAAACGATTTTCAAAACAGGTGGTGTTGGCAATCAGGATATGGCGTTCTGGTCTTATCTGATGATCTCGGCCAATATCAACTAATTTTTTCCGAATATCAATGACCTAAACTTCGGTTTGGGAAATAATTCAATAAAGCCCCGGTGAATAACCAATCATCGGGGCTTTAATTTAGTTTCGTTAATTGCAACAGCCGGCTGGGCGAAGTTGCTTATCGGTTTATTTTGTCTTAATAATAGCAGAAAGCCAAAAGATTACAGAGAATCCATTTTATTGATTGTCTTATCCCGAAGCTGGGCCAGGGTTTCTTCGCTGAGCATCTTATAGGTCCTGTCCCGCAAGGCACCCCAGGTGTCATGCACCGGGCATGGCTCCTCGAAACTGCACCCCCGAAAGCCAAGGACGCATTTATGGAAAATCTCGAGGCCGTCAATGGCCATTACAATGTCTATCAACCTAATATCATCCGGGTCCTTAGTAAGAAAAAAGCCGCCGGATTTGCCCTTTTTCGACCCGACAATCCCGCTGCCTGTCAGGCTTTGGAGCACCTTCGACACAAATTCCTTCGGCACTTTCAAATGCTTTGATATATCGCTTGAGTTGAATAAAATGTCCTTCGGTTGTGCCGACAAGAATAACACAGCCTGAAGTCCGAGTTCGCATTTCTTCGAAAATATAACTGTCATATTATCGCATCGTAAGGTTAGATAAGCCTATATGGAATTTATTATTTAATCAAAATTACAAAATTTTCTTGTAAAAAAGATAAATTTATCTTATCTTAATATCAGACAATATTGTCTGATATTATAAAGGACATAATGCTAAGAGAGATTATCAAAATTGACGAAGAGAAGTGCGATGGCTGCGGCGATTGTGTGCCGGAATGCCCCGAAGGTGCTATTCAGATTATCGAAGGTAAATGCAGAATTGTTAGCGAAATATTTTGCGATGGCTTGGGGGCGTGTATCGGGCATTGCCACGCAGATGCGATTACCATTGAAAAAAGAGAAGCCAAGCCTTATGACGAGGCCAGAGTAATTCAAATATTGGCCAAAGGCCCGGAGGCTGTTCTTAAAGCTCATCTCGAGCATCTCGAAGACCATAATGCAACCGAGCATCTGTCAACGGCTCTTAAGACTTTGGCAGCTATTGGCATCGAAATACCCTTGATGTCAAATAATAAGCCGGCTCCAAATCTTGTTCAATTGGAATCACATAATAATATGAAAACACATAATAATATGAAATCACATAATAATATGAAAACACATAATAATATGAAAACACATAATAATATGAAATCACCTGCTCAAGGAAACATTGGCGGCTGTCCGGGCTCAATGATGGTAGATATGACTCAAGATAATATCGGAGAAGATAATATTAATAAAAGCGATAAAAAAGAAAACCGTATTTCTGAAAATCCCGGAAAGGACACGACTATGAAATCTGAACTTAGGCAATGGCCTATTCAACTTCACCTGGTGAACCCGCAAGCTCCTTATTTTCAAAATTCCGAGCTGGTAATAATGTCAACCTGCGGGCCGCTGGCCGATGCTAATGTCCATTCTACATATCTAAAGGGAAGGTCAATTGTTATTGCCTGCCCAAAACTGGACTATACCGAACCATATACCAATAAAATTTCAGAGATATTCAGCACCGGCAAAACAAAGAAAGCAATTGTAGTTATAATGGAAGTGCCGTGCTGCAGCGGGTTGTCCAAATTTGCTTATGACGCTGCCCGCCAGTCCGGCAATGTAGGCCTTACTGTGGAAGAGCACGTAATGGGACTAAACGGAGGCCTGAAAGCTAAGAACATAATATTCAAGAACTAACGCTTCGGAATTCGACCAATAATCTGAGTTAAATGACCATAGCCGGGACTTTCCGTTCCGGCATTTTTTATGGGGCATCCGGCATGGGCAGATACCCAAAGGTGAGACTACGGTGATTGCAACCCCGCCTCCTGCTCGATTCAATTCATAGAAATCAGAATTCGGGGTCGTCATTTTCAACATAATGCCGTATATCCTCCGGCGGCCCGGCGGATTCGTAAGCAAGATTTTCGAAGCGTGCGTAATCTTTCTGGAATGCGAGCCTAACAGTGCCGATGGGGCCGTTTCGTTGCTTGCCGATAATTATTTCGGCCAGGCCTTCTGTTGGCGTGCCATCATCAAATTTTTCCTGTTTATACACCTCCGGCCTGTTCACGAACATAACAACGTCTGCGTCCTGCTCGATACTACCGGATTCGCGAAGGTCCGACAGCATTGGCCTTCTGTCTGTTCGGGCTTCTACCGACCTGTTCAACTGCGCCATGGCCAGGACGGGGATTTCCAGTTCCTTTGCAATCTGCTTAAGGGATTGCGAAATAACGGAAATCTCTCGCTCGCGGCTTTCGGCTTTCGGCGAGTGAATTAATTGCAAATAATCTACAACGACAAGCTTAATATTATGTTCGGCCTTCAATCGCCTGCATTTGGCCCTGAGTTCAAGAATGGACAGCATCGGTGAGTCATCAATAATCAATGGTGCGTCGGAGAGGCGGCCAAGCGAAGCTACAATCTTTTTATTATCGCTTGCCTTAAGCCTGCCGGTGCGTATACTTTGTTGATTGATCTTCGCCTCGGCGCTCAACAGCCTGATAACGAGCTGCGAAGAAGCCATTTCGATTGAGAAGAAAGCCGTCGGCACGTTATATTCGAGCGCAACGTTTCTTGCAATAGAAAGCCCGAGAGCGGTTTTCCCCATCGATGGCCTGCCGGCAATAATTATCAGATCGGAATTCTGGAATCCGCCGAGCAGGTCGTCCAGTTTTTTAATGCCCGAAGCAATACCGGTCAGGCCGGAATTGCCCCTGTCGGCTAATTTGGCAATAATGTCATAGGTTTCGTGCGCAAGGTTCTTGATATGGGAATAGCTTTTCCTGAATCGTTTTTCGGCTATTTCAAAAATCAAACTTTCGGCAATGTCAATTTGGTCCAGTGCGTCGGATGTTTCATCGTAGGAAGATTCCATAATCAGGCCGGCAATACTAATCAGGCGGCGTTTCAAATATTTCTCCTGGACTATGAAGGCATGATGCTCCACATTCGCGGCCGATGGGGTTTTAGCATTAATCTCTGTTAGGTAATATGTTCCGTCCACTTTGCCGATCAGTCCGGATTTAGTTAGATTTTCGTTCAATGTAATGATGTCAACGCTTATTCCCTTCTCGAACATATTGATCATCGATTTGAAAATCATCCTGTGCTTTTCGTTATAAAAACTATCCTCGTCGAGAATTTCGATTACTTTAACGATAGCAAGCTTGTCGAGCATCATGGCACCAAGCACTGCTGTTTCCGCACCTTGGGAATGTGGCGGCACTTTATTGCCGATGCTCAAATACTCTGTCTTTTCTCTTTCGGATTGATCTGCATTCTTATACTGATTTCTTTGTGCTGCCGATTGCATGAACGTACCTAAGTAAAATTAAATTAACCCAATATACAGACGGCAATGTAGTTGAAAAAAATGGCAATTGCAATTGCAAAGACGTCTTTGGTATAATTATTAATTAAAACGAAAGGGTTAAAATGCTAAGTACAAAAATATAACATTCTAATTTACATTTATTCACAAAACTTCCACATTCGCACTGTGGAAAAGTAGGGAAACATTTTTAGGCACGGATTTTGCATCATGGATATTGCTTGTGCTATATCTCTTTAAAGTACATTAGTTTACGGCCGGCTGCCTTGGCTTGTGATGCAAAAAATGAGAGAATTTCATACAGCCGTAGCGACCGCTGACGCATTGATTAGCAATGGGTTTTCAGATAAGGCAGATTGCCAGATGCAGTTTCGGGTTTGAGCTTATGATGAGCTTATTATCAACAGCGATTGATTATAAATCATGCAATCATTATGTTTTTGTCCGATTTATCATTGTTCCTGAAGAATATAGATTTATGATAGATGTCGGAATGCTCAAACCAAGCTGCCATGCTTTATCATTAATTTTTATAATTTAAATATCAATAATTAATAATTTTGTAAATTTGTAATGGAATTAAATATCTTATTTAAAAATAATTTTAATTATATTTCTTCAAACCAATCATCTGATTATTATAAAATTAGAAGCAATCCATGAAAAAGATCTTAGTGATTGACGACGCAGAGTTTATTCTTGAAAGCACCTCTACCTTACTAAAGTTTGAGGGCTACGAAGTCTTCACAGCCGCTGATGGAATCGAGGGTGTGGATAAAGCGATGAAATGCGTACCCGACCTTATACTTTGTGATATTTCAATGCCTAATCTTGATGGCTACGGAGTATTGGAAAAACTAAGAAGCTCGCAGCAAACAACAACGACGCCTTTTATTTTTCTTACTGCCTTCACCGAGAAATCCAATATGCGGGCGGGCATGGAAAAGGGCGCCGACGACTTCCTTGTGAAGCCATATACAAGAGATGAGTTGATTAACGCTATCGATGCCCAATGGAAGAAGCATTCTCAGATAGAAAAGCACGTTCAGGAAAAAGTCGAAGAAGTGGGAAGAAATGTTACTTATGCACTTCCGCATGAATTCAGGACTGTCCTGAACCAAGTGGTGGGATCAGCAAAGTATCTGAACAGCAACAGCAACGATATTTCAGCAGACGAGATAACGGAACTATCCGAGGATATTATTTCGTCGGCCCAAAGATTAATGCGAATCACCGAAAATTTCCTGATTTATATTCGGATGGAGTCTTTTTCGACGAATTATGAGAAGCGTAAACAGCTTCGCACGTTCCGGACCGATGAGCCGGGCGCTATGATCCATGACATCGTATATATGATAGCTCAGAATAGCGATCGGGCTGACGATATTTCCGTCGAAGGCGAATTTGAGCAATTGGCCGTCGAAATTTCTACCGAAAGTTTCCATAAGATTATCGACGAATTAATCGATAATGCGATTAAGTTCTCGGACAAAGGTGCAAAAATCTTTGTTAGAATGTCTGTTGAAAATAACTTCATGCATATCTCTATTATTGACCATGGCCGCGGTATGTCAAAAGAGCAAATCGAGAATATCGGCGCATATATTCAGTTCGAGAGGACTATTTATGAACAGCAGGGAGTCGGGCTGGGATTAGTTATTTCGAAAAGAATCGTTGAATTGCATGATGGGGTGTTCGAAATTAGTTCTGTTGAGGGCGAAGGCACAACTATTTCGTTTGCATTGCCGTGCCAATCCACCGCATGAGTTGGGGTTTATAGCTGGCAAAACAGACTGGTTATTATTAATAACCATGCCTCGCCTGGGAATTATTAAAAAGAAACATGCAGGGCTTTAAGGCTTGCAGCCGAATCCATCCTTAATACCGAAATCCAATACTAAACGATATGAACAGCCCGCCGAAATCTGTGATCGGCAAGCCCTCTATACTTTCAAGGCCGGCGCCGCCAAACGGAATGAAAAAATATCTGATCTCAACATTTGATACATTTCTAGGACTGGTTTCAATATCCGCACCTATCCCAATGAACCCGCCAAACCTGGTGAAAAATTTAGCCGAGCCAAATGACTCGAAAAAGCCTACGAATATATCCTTCTCTTTGTCATAGTATGGTGTGGACAAAATAAATGTAGGGCCAACCCCGGCAGATGCAAATGGTTTGAACGAACCGATTACTTTGTTTTGGAACAGACTATAGGAAGCGCCGAACATCAAAGGGAACATATACAGACGGTTTATCTTATCACGAATAAATGTTTGCCTGGTGGTCGGGTCGTAAAGCTCAAATTCATCTGAATTTCTTGCTCCGGATATATATAAATCAACAAACCCGTAAAATCCTTCCTGAATCTTTTTCTGCATAAAAACACCGCCGGCAAAGCCATTGCCAGAAAATACAAGGTCGACGCCCCATGCATTGGTAAGTGCATTTTTAAGCTCGTCAAGGCTCAGAAGCGGCCGTGGCGAATGGAATGTAAATACGGTATCGGGATTGAACTCGGGTTTGTCGGCCCCGGTTTGCTGGGCGGAAGAGTAGTTCGTGGCAATGAAAACAAGCCAACAAGCCATTAATATTATTCTTGCTGATTGGCAAACTTTTTTCGTTTTTAACATAATGCCATCGTCAAAATAGTGATTATGAAATCTGTCAAATAATCAACGAATCAATGCTTGCTTTAGTTGAAATAGTGTGGATTCGCAGGAAGCACAGACAAAAAAAGCCTTGAATCATCAAGGCTGAATGGTGGGCTCTACTAGATTCGAACTAGCGACCTCATCCGTGTCAGGGATGCGCTCTAAACCAACTGAGCTAAGAGCCCATAAATCTGAATCGATGTCCAACACAACGGTGGCGCCGGGCATCCCTCTAATATAGTGTCAGAATTAATCTAATCTTCCATCAATTCTTTTTCTTTGCCGGCAAGATGTTCGTCAATCAGTTTCACATATTTATCCGTCAAACTCTGCACCTCGTCTTCGCCCCATTTCCTGTCATCTTCGGCAAATTCTTTGCTTTTTTCTCCTTTCTTCAGGAGTTCAATATACTCGCGTCGAATATTGCGGACAGCAATTCTCCCCTCTTCGGCAAATTTCTTGCACATCTTAACAAACTCCAACCTCCGCTCTTCGGTCAATGGCGGAACCGGCACACGAATAACATTGCCGTCGCTCTGAGGATTAAACCCGAGGCTTGCTTGCTGAATTGCCTTCTCGATGCTGGCAAGCGTGCTTCTGTCCCAGGGTTGAATAAGTATTGTCCTGGGGTCCGGAACCGAAATCGTAGCCCCTTGTGAAATAGGCACCTTAGCGCCATATAGTTCAACCATAACCCCATCAATCAATGACGTAGAGGCCCTTCCGGTTCGCACTTTTGCAAACTGGCTTTTGCAAAACTCCGCTGATTTTTCCA
Source organism: Bacteroidota bacterium (assembly GCA_024278075.1). Lineage (GTDB taxonomy): Bacteria > Bacteroidota > Ignavibacteria > Kapaibacteriales > UBA2268 > JAJRTW01. Next base: position 8,399 of record JAJRTW010000099.1, read on the forward strand.
TCTGCTCGCCGGCTTTTTCTAAAATATCTTCAACCATCATAAGGCAGTCCTACAAAAATTTATACGTTCGTTATGGTCGTCCCGATTTCCTCGCCGCAAACCAATCTTTTCAAATTACCCCTAACGTTAATATTGAAAACCCTGATTGGTAGATTATTTTCCTTGCACAGAGTTATTGCGGTTTGGTCCATCACCCGAAGGTTATTTTCCATTATATTATTATAAGTTAAAGACTTGAAAAACCGTGCATTAACATTTTTCTCCGGGTCGCTGTCATAAACGCCATTCACCCGGGTGGCTTTCACCACCACTTCGGCATTCATCTCAATTGCCCTCAATACCGCCGCTGTATCGGTAGTAAAATAAGGATTGCCCGTTCCGGCGCCGAATATGACTATGCGGTTTTTCTCCAGATGGCGGATAGCCCTTCGGCGAATGAACGGCTCGGCTATCTGCTCCATTTTAATGGCAGTCTGCATCCGGGTGTGGACGCCGATGTCCTCGAGCGCATTCTGGAATGCTATAGAATTAATTACGGTGGCAAGCATCCCCATGTGGTCGCCCGACACCTTGTCTATGCCGCGGGCGGCGGCCTCGATGCCGCGGAAAATGTTCCCGCCGCCAATTACAATTCCTATCTGAACCCCTAACTGGAATATATCGGAAATCTCGGTGGCAAATGTTTTCAATGCTTCCGGCTCTATCCCGTACTCGCTCTTCCCCATCAGCGATTCGCCGCTTAATTTCAGGAGTATTCTCTTATATAATGGAATCATAATAATAAATGTCAATTAAACTATTATGCAATTTAATAATTTTTTCCGCCAAATTCTCTTGCCAAATTCTCTTGCCAAATAATAACATTAGCTCAGTAGTGTCCGGTTAAAAAGCAGTGAATAATTGGTAATCACAGTTATAGCCTTTATTTTGCCTTAGATAACGCTGGTTTAGATACAATTTCGTATCATTGCAATTATAATAATATTACTTGTCATACCGGACCCCGTCCGGAATCCATCTTAATATAGCCACATAGCACGTAAATACTGGATTCTGAAACGAGTTCCGCAATGACAAATCATAATTATTAGGTATAAATTAGGAACGTCTCTCTTTTTTAACCGGACACTACTGACATTAGCTACATAAGAGACTTCTGAATAATAGGGCAATTGTCATTTTAGTAACAATCTGCAAATAGAGCAGCAAGAAGACAGTCATTCTGAGCCCTTCGGCCTGGCTCAGGATAAACTCGGTGAAGAATCCGGTATTCATGCGGCTTCTGGATTCTTCAGTCGCTCGGCTCCTTTTGAATGACAGTTCATAGTCCTGACGGTTGTTACAACCGGCAAATATTGAACTATATAGCCTGAAAATATTATAGCCTGATATTTTTCCGGCTTGAATTTCTTGTCAGATACATATATCGTAATAACAAAAAACCCGAAATAATCTTGTTAAATCGGGAATTTTCAATTCGGATTAGCTTTCGCCGAGGTAAAATCTCTTGAAGCTAAGAATTTTAACTTCATCACCCGCATCATCGGATACTTCCTTTACGACATCTTTAATGCTTTTATTGCCGTCTTTCACAAAAGCCTGTTCGAGAAGGCATTGCTCGGTAAAGAACTTCTCTAATTTGCCCGATGCGATTCTTTCGGCAATGTCTGGCTTCTTGCCTTCGTCGATAGCCACTTGTTTGTAGATTTCCTTTTCTTTGGCGATAGTATTTTCATCAATATCGCTGCGCTGGATAAACTGCGGGTTCATGGCCGCCACCTGCATAGCTATGTCGCGCACAAGTTTTCGTGCCGAATCCGGCAGCCCGGGCTTCGAGACTTCAACCAATACGGCTAATTTGCTGCCGGCGTGGATATAACTTGCAATATAGCCTTCGGAAACCATTCTGTCGAAGCGGCGAATCTCAATCTTTTCGCTGAATTTAGCCAATATATCATTATGCAGGTCCTCTACTGTGTCGTTGCCATAGGTCAGCTTCATTAAGTCGTCTACGCTATTCGGATTATTCTCGAGAATAATACCGGCCAATTTGGCCGCAAAATCAACAAATCCCTGATTAATAGCAACGAAGTCCGTTTCGGAATTCACTTCAACCATAGCCGCAATTTTTCCATCGGCAGAAGTCTTCGAAGCAATCGTGCCTTCGTTGGCGGCCCTGTCGGCTCGTTTGGCAGCCGATGCCGCACCCTTCTTGCGTAATACTTCAATTGCCGCATCCATGTTCCCGTCGGAATCAACAAGGGCTTTTTTGCAGTCGCCCATCCCGGCACCGGTTTTGCCCCTTAACTCTTTGACCATCATTGGTGTAATATTTGCCATTTTCTTAAATCTCTACTATGTTTCGTTAAATATTAATAAAAAATCGTCCTGCCAGCGGTTACGGCCGGCGGAACATTAATAAATTATTATGCTCCCGTGTCCTTTGGTGCTTCATTGGTAGTTTCAACAGCTGTTGCCTCAACTGCCACCGCTTCAATAACTTCGGCCTTTTCTTTCACTTTTTTTGTTTCTTTCACTTCTTTCTTTGTTTCAACAGCCGGAGCCTGCTTTTCTGTATTTTCTTTAACTTCCTTCCTTACCTCGCCGGCCGGTTTTCTTGTTCTCGCCTCATCGGTTCTTTTCCTTGACCGCATTTTTCTTCTGACCGAAGCCGGTTCTTCGCCAGTTGCATCGGTTTCCTTAGCCGTTCTGTCGCTATCGGCCATAAGTTCTGCGCGGCGTGTTTTCGACACTTGCGAACCTTCGATAACGGCATCGGCCATAATTTTTGTGATTAACTCAATAGTTTTAATCGAATCGTCGTTAACCGTTATCGGATAATCTACTTCCTCGGGGTCGCAATTGGTATCGACCAGTGCGAAAACCGGTATGTTCAGGATCTTAGCTTCTTTGATTGCAAGATGTTCTTTATTAATATCCACAACGAAAAGGGCGCCGGGCAGGCGTGTCATTTCCTCGATTCCGCCGAACACCCTGCGCAGCCTTTCCTTCTCACGGTCAAGCATAAGGCGTTCTTTCTTGGTAATCTTTTCGTAGGTGCCGTCCACTTCCATTTTGTCGACGATAGCGAGTCTTTTAATACTTTTCCTAATGGTGGAAAAATTGGTGAGCATGCCGCCAAGCCAACGTTCGCAAACGTAATTCATGCCGGCGCGTTTGGCTTGCAGCTCGATAGTTTCCTTGGCCTGCTGTTTAGTGCCAACAAATAGAATTATCTTGCCCTTAACGGCGATTTCGTGCAAGGCGTCGCGGGCTATGTCTATAAGGATTTGCGTTTTTCTCAGGTCGATTATGTGGATTCCGCTTTTTTCCATAAAGATGAATTGCTCCATCTTTGGATTCCAACGGCGTGTGAGGTGGCCGAAATGAGCGCCGGCCTCGAGTAGCTTTTCGATTTCTACGTAGTGCATATTTTTCTCCTTGTGTTATGCTTCTGCTGCTTTCACCTTGTCTGCTCAACGATTTCGCGCCACACACAAACAATCCGGCAACATGGTTTATTTATTGAAAAGTTAATGAATCTAAAAAGTATTGAATCAAAAAATAAATTGATAATTTATTAATTTAATATTTTAAATCAGTAGTGTCCGGTTAAAAAGAGAAACACTCAGAATATATACCTGAATATTATGACGTGTCATTCTGAACTTGTTTCAGAATCCAGCACTCATGCGCCTTTTGGATTCTTTGCTCCACTACGCCACGAGTTGTTGCCTTGCGCTCTGAATGACGATTTTCATTCGAACTATTTCGTAGCAATAAAAACAGTAAAAGCAATAATCGAATTTTTCAGATGTTTCATAAACTAAAATTATTGACTTATATTATTGACTTATTAGTATTATAAATCGTAAATATTAAAAGCCGTCGAAAATGATTTCTATGACCGGTAAATAACGAAAATATTAACGTTTCGAGAATTGGAAACGCTTCCTGGCTTTTTTGAGTCCGTATTTTTTCCTTTCCACCATTCTCGGGTCGCGAGTTAGCAATCCGGCACTTTTTAATTTCGGTTTCAATGTTTCGTCAAAATCCACGAGCGCCCTTGCAATGCCTAATTGAATCGCGCCTGTCTGCCCGCTTGGGCCGCCGCCGCGGACAATTACTTTGACATCGAAATTGCCTTCCAGCTCGACTACGGTCAATGGTTTGATTACGTTGGTCTGCTGAACATCAATGGGTAGATAATCGCTTAATTCTTTTTTATTGACAACGATTTTCCCCGACCCCGACGGTATCAGCCTTACTTGAGCTACGGATGTTTTCCTTCTGCCGGTTGCTCTGATAACTTTCATCAATATAACTCCGAAATATATAGGTAATTATTTTCTACTTTCTCGACGATAATTTATTCCAGCACCTGCCTACCGTGTTGAATAAGGCAGCTCGAAAACCACAGGTTGCTGCGAACTATGCGGATGCTCCGCCCCGGCATATACTTTCAGTTTTTTGACTATCTGCCGGCCAAGCCTGTTCTTTGGCAGCATGCCTTTCACGGCGTGCTGAATAATGAACTCCGGTTTATTTTGTTTCATAACCTTAAAGGAAGTAAAACGTCCGCTTCCGAGATAGCCCGAATGCTTGAAATATTCTTTTTGCTCAAGCCTTTTGCCTTTCATTTCCACCTGGCCGGCATTGATTACTATAACGCAATCGCCGCAGTCCACATGAGGGGTGAACCAGGGCTTGTGCTTGCCGCGAAGCAAAGATGCCACCTGCGAAGCCAAGCGGCCAACAGTTGCTCCGGCAGCGTCTACCACCCACCAGTCTCTTTCGACATCTTCTTTTCTAAAGGATTTTGTTATTTTCGCTGTGGATTCCACTGTTGCTCCTAACAAATTATTATTCACATTTTAACAAAGGATACAAATTTACTACCTATTTTAATTATTACCAAATAATTTTAACTCGAATATTTCGGGCCTTTATTTCTTTAGCTTCGTATCTATATTAGAAGTATGAGTGTTAGTCAGATACTTCAGCGATATCGTTTGGCTCGCAATTAAATTAATTATACTGCCGGCTATCAATTGCATGTCTGACATTTTGCCTATTTTATGAATAATACGGGTTAATTAGGGCTTCCTCAAAAAGTAGTCAGGAAAAAGATATTCATGCTTCTGCTTTAAGGAGAATAACAACCCCCTTAATCCCCCTTTTTTAAGGGGGAATTAAATTGGCTATTCCCCCTTAAAAAAGGGGGAAGTGAGCAAAGCGA
>JAJRTW010000100.1 GCA_024278075.1 Bacteroidota bacterium
GAATAATAAAAACGAAATTTAGAAGAATAATAAAAACGAAATTTAGAAGAATAATAAAAACGAAATTTAGAAGAATAATAAAAACGAAATTTAGAAGAATAATAAAAACGAAATTTAGAAGAATAATAAAAACGAAATAAAGGACAAACGCAGTTTGTGAATATAATAGAAGGCATAGTACAGGCATTTGATTCGGTACGGAGCAACAAGCTTCGCGCTTCGTTAACTTTGCTTAGCATATCAATCGGAGTGTTTGCAATAATTTCCGCCGGTGCATTGGTTAGTTCATTGGACAGTACCGTATCGGGCAGCCTTGCTGATTTGGGCGAGAATTCCTTTGCAATAACCCGATTGCCCAAGATTCAAACAAGCGGCCATGAATGGCGGAAGTATCGCAAACGCAAACCTATAACATATTCACAATACGAAGAATTCAAGGAAGCGCTCGACCCGTCGAATATGGTAAGCTCTTACAGTGTTAGCGGTGGCCTCACCATTTCATCGGATTTTTACGAAACCGACCCTGATGTCACTTTAATCGGAACCGATGAAAACTACTTCAAGATAAACAACAGGTCGGTCGGCAAAGGCCGTGATTTCACTGCATCGGACATCGACCATAAAAAGCCGGTGGCAATTATTGGAAATGATATTCTTGTTAAAGTATTCCCGAACATCTCCCCTATTGGCAAAAGAATTAAAATCAAGAACCACCACTTTGATGTAGTAGGAATCCTCGAAGAGCAAGGGGCCGTACTTGGCCAAAGCCTGGATAATCAGGTCATAATACCACTTACTCAGTTCCTCAGATATTATGCCTACCGTTGGGAAGAGTCCCTGCAAATCAGTATCAAGACGCCATCGAAGGAAGCCCTGCTGCCAGTGGTGGACGAGGCTATCGGCATTATGCGAACTATTCGCAAGGTGAAGCCCTGGGAGGAGAATAATTTCGAGCTCGAGACGAACGAATCGCTCAGCGAGCAGTTCTCCGGGCTAACTGTATATGTATTCTATTTCGGCCTGCTCTGCGGCAGTATTGCTTTGATAGCCGCCGGCGTGGGAATAATGAATATTATGCTGGTATCGGTTAACGAGAGAACGCGTGAAATTGGCATCCGCAAAGCTGTGGGTGCAAAGCGATCGTGGATTCTTATGCAATTCATTATCGAAACTGTCACCCTATGCCAGATTGGTGGAATTATCGGAATAGGATTTGGCCTTATCGGTTCAGCCTTATTGAGTTCGGCAGCGGGCTTCGACATATCTCTTCCAGTTGATTGGATTTTGATTAGCATTGGCATTTGCACATTCCTCGGAGTAGCTTTCGGAGCTTATCCATCCTGGAAGGCCGCTAAATTGGACCCGATTGAAGCTCTCAGATATGAATAGGCTTCAGGTTTAATTGCTGGTGACATCCCTCTTAATCTCCCATCAAAGGAAGGATGTATGATTCCTCCCCTACGATGAAATCACAGAAGATTTATTTTGTTTATGATTCATAATTTTCTTACCTTGAATATCTTAGTTTTTTTATAGATGCTGCATAGGGTAATCACTAATCCGGATTCCATGTATCAATTTATAATCTGACTATTATAATCTGACTATTTATCTGAAAAGCAAAAGCCAAGGCACCTCCGAAGTGGAAAGGGCAATGGGGAATGATAGTGTTTAATTAGTATATAGTTTTTAATTAATATCAACATATTAATAATAAAGTCATTACTCAATTCCATAAACCGGTTAATAAACCGCATACCATCCCTTTCTTATCTTTTTCGGAAGGCAAACCTACTGAATTGTAGAGATCATTGCTGTTTCTCACCTTGGCCCGATCAAGCATAAATCATACTTTATTAATATATTAGAGATACAAGAACTATGAGTTATCAATTCAAAGACCTAAAGATTTCGAAGCTATCGATTATTGGCGCCGGTCAAATCGGACCGGATATTGCTCTCCATTTCGCGAAAGTATTTGCCACCCATGACGTTCAGATTGTAATTGTAGATATTGCCGAGAAAGCGCTGGACAATGCTAAGAAAAAAATTGAGAAAAAAATAGCTAAAGGCCTGGAAACACGAGCCTTCAAACCCGAGATGGCCGAAGCAATGTCCGCAAGCATTCACTATACGCTATATTATGAAAATATTGCGAATTCCGACATAGTGCTCGAAGCCGCCACCGAAGATGAGAATATCAAAGATGTAATCTTCAAGCAGGTTCAGGAGATTTGCGATGAGAACTGCCTTTTCTTCTCCAATTCCTCCCACATGCAGCCGGAAGTAATCTTCAAGAATATTAAAGATCAGAGCAGGTGCATGGTTACTCACTACTTCTTCCCCGCCGAAAGAAATCCGGTTATCGAAATTATTCCTTCGGGCAAAACCGCTCCGGCTCATATCGATAACGTAATGGGCCTGTATGAGTCCATTGGCAAAATACCGATTAAAGTGAAAAGTTCGTATGGATACGCAGTCGACCCAATATTCGAGGGCCTGTGCCAAACCGCTATCCTTTGCCTCGAAAGAGGTTACGGCAGCGTTAAGGAAATTGATAAAGCAGCCTGCGATACATTAGGCCTTGGCGTCGGGCCTTTCACAGCCCTGAATCTCACCGGCGGCAACCCGATTACGAACCACGGCCTGGACGAGATGGGAGAAAAACTTATGCCCTGGTTCAGATCGCCCGATGCTCTGCAGAAAGCAGTAGCCGACGGCACTCCATGGCCAACCGCCGGCCGCAATGAAGTAGTTGAGGTGCCTGACGATAAGCGGGCTAAATTGGAAAACGAATTCCTTGGCGCTTACTTTGCGTTGTCTGGCTTTATCCTCGACCTCGGAATCGTCGACGTTAGCGACCTTAACCTGGCTTGCGAAATAGCACTGTCTATGAAAGCCCCGTTCAAGATGATGAATAAAATTGGTACGGATAAGGCATTGGAAATCGTTACGCAATTCTGCGGCGAACACACTGGGTTCGATGTTCCAATCAGCCTTGCAAATGCGGCTCAGACTGGCAACTGGAAGATTCATAATGTTATCAGGACGGTGAAGAACAACATAGCAGTGCTGACTATCAGGCGGCCAAAAGTGCTGAACGCCTTGAACAGCGAATTGATGGCTGAATTGAAAGATCATTTCGATGACATATCAAAAGATTCTTCGATAATTGGCTCCGTATTAACCGGTTTTGGTAATAAAGCATTCGTATCAGGAGCGGATATAAGGGAATTGGCCTCTTGCAAAACCCCGGAAGAGGGCTATCAGATGTGCATGAAATTCCATGACACACTTAACTTTATCGACCAGATGAACAAACCTGTCGTGTGCGCCATGAACGGATTTGCCTTTGGCGGCGGCAATGAACTTGCGATGGCATGTTCCACAAGAATTTGCAAGAAAGGCCTGCCGATAGCCGTATGCCAGCCGGAAGTAAATCTTGGGTTTATTCCCGGGTCGGGCGGCACACAAAGATTGCCTCGGCTCGTCGGGCTTGGCACCGGTTCTGAAATTCTTAGGACTGGCCGGCCAGTGTCATCAGAGGAAGCCGTTCGGATTGGCCTTATATTAAAGGAAGTCGAGGGCGATTTGATTGATGAGGGTATTAACGTTATCAAACAGCTCTATAGGGGTTCGATTAGCCCGAGGAAAGCCTCGGAAATCCCTCTTTACGTGATTGGCGAAAGGCAAAATATTGTTATCGGCCACCTGAGCAAGAAAATTGACCATATACTGTCCAAGGCAATTTACGAAGGTGCTAAGATGGACTTCAAAGACGGGCTGGAACTGGAAGCCAGATTGTTCGGCGAATGCATCAATACCAAGGATATGAAAATCGGACTGGAGAACTTCATGAAGAACGGGCCGAAGGTAAAGGCCGAATTTGTGCATGAATAGTATCTGCGATACTTTCTTGTCATTCGATGTGTTTCTGATTATTTGGACTGGTTGTTACAGTAGTGTCGTGTCAATTATACTATGTCATTCCGGACTTGATCCAGAATCCATCTTAATATAGCCATATAGCCCGTGAACACTGGATTCTGAAACAAGTTCAGAATGACAGTCAGTAAATATTTCGTCAAAATATAGATGACACGACAATAGTACATTATAGAAAAGAAATCAATAGCCACGTGTTTCAGATCGTGGAATAAGTTTAGTTCAGCAAATTTACCTTTCGGTGTAGGATATTACATTATTGACTTTATTATTATATCGAAAAAATCATTTAAATAAATATGAAATTTAATCTCGGAATCGACGTAGGCGGCACATTCACTGACTTTATCCTTATTTCCTCCACAGGCGGCACTACAGTATATAAAACATTATCGACACCCGAAGACCCCTCAATAGGCGTTATGGCCGGGATAGGCGACCTGGCGGAAATTCTTAAAATCAACTATAATGAATTTATTTCCTCGATTGAAACCATCGTTCACGGCACCACAGTTGCCACCAATGCGCTCCTGACACTCAAAGGCTCGAAGACTGCCCTGATAACAACCAAAGGCGTTCGCGATGCCCTTGAGATGAGGCGGGGGATAAGGGAAGAGCAGTACAATAACCATTACCGGAATGTCAAGCCGCTGGTTCCGCGGTATTTACGTTGCGTTGTGGACGAAAGGATTGATGCCGAGGGGGAAATTATCACCGAATTCGACGAAACGGAATTGGAGGCAATTGTTGATTTCCTGAGAAAAGAGCAGGTAGAGGCCATAGCGATATGCTTTATGAATGCTTTTGCTAATAATACTCACGAAAAGGCAGCCGCCGCCTGCCTTCGCAAGCATCTGCCCGAATGCTTTATTACAGCCTCGACCGAGCTTCTGCCGTCGATAAGGTTCTACGAACGGGTGAGCACAACTGCCGTCAATGCCTATATCGGCCCGGTGGTGACGAATTATCTGAATAATCTAACATCAAAGTTAGATTCGATAAATTTCAATGGCACCTTGCTGATTATGCAGTCCAACGGCGGGGTGGTAACTCCCGACATAGTAAAGAACTCACCAGCTGTAACAGTCCTGTCCGGCCCCGCGGCAGCGCCCACAGCAGGAACTTATTACTCGAACCTGCTTGGCTTCGACAGCTGCATTACCGTCGATATGGGCGGAACAAGCTTTGATGCCAGCATCGTCGTGGACAATCAGTGCCTTACGAGCATAGACGGCGAAATCAATCGTTACAAGGTATCGCTGCCTTCGCTGGATATAGTAACCATTGGGGCGGGCGGCGGCAGTATCGGCTGTATAGACAATGGCGGCCTGCTGCACATGGGGCCTCAAAGTGCCGGAGCTGCCCCCGGGCCAATATGCTATGACAAAGGCGGCAAACTCCCGGCCTGCACCGACGCCAATCTGATTCTCGGCTACCTGAACCCCGACTTCTTCGCCGGCGGGAAAATCAAATTGAATTCCGAGAAAACCAGAGAGCTAATGAAATCAGAATTATCTGACAAACTCGGTTTATCTTTAGTTGACACTGCCGCCGGTATGTACAGAATTATCAATACGAATATGGCACAAGGCGTCCGCCAGGTATCGATCGAGAAGGGACACGACCCTCGCGAATTCCTTTTCATCGTAGCCGGCGGGGCCGGTGCTATCCATGCCGGAGAGATATGCAGGGAACTTGAAATTCAGATGTTCGTAGTGCCGAATGTGGCTTCTATATTCTGCGCCGCAGGTATGCTGCTGGGCGATTTGAAACATGATTATGTCTATTCTTTTTTATATTCATTCGACAAAATTGACAGAAATCAGTTGTTATCATTATATAATAAAATGCGTTCGGAGGGAACGAATACCCTGCACAAAGAAGGCGTATCGCAAGAGGATATTGAATATTACCCGATAATGGATTTGAGATATTCTGGGCAATATCACGAGGTGCAATTGCCAGTCCGATGGCAGGATATAGAAGAATTTAACTTATTAAATATCGAAAATATTTTCCACCAAGAGCATAACCGGCTCTTTGGCTATTCATTAGAGGAAGGCACGGAGATCGAGGTAATTAATATCCGCCTGCGTGCGATTGGGAAAACCGAGAAGCCGGAATTCAAGAGTGACAGCGCCGGCTCGGTTGATATTGAAGCCGCCGCTAAAGGCAACCGGCAGGTTTACCTGCCGGAAATAAATCAAATGCGTGAAGTTGCTGTATTCGACGGGGATATGCCACTCAGCGGCAAGGTCATCAAAGGCCCGGCGATTATCGAAAAGGTAAACACTTCGATATTCGTGAGCCAGAGCTATAGCTGCCTTGTTGATGAATTCGGCTCGTTTATCGTTTATGACAATGAAGCCTATCCGGATGGATATGAGTTGTGAGTTATGAATATCAGGGTAATTTTTCATTCTGAGCTTGTTTCAGAATCCAGTATTCATGCGGGTTTTAGATTCTTCGCTCCACTCAGAATGACAACAATAGTTCTCCCTTAGAAGGGAGATTAAGAGAGATGATAGTAATCAGAGATAAGTTAAGAGCAGCTCTCATTTTGCCGGACAGTACTATGAGTAATCAAAAAATTATTGAGTTAATAATATGGTAGAAATAGATAAAATATTACTTTCGATTTTCCAGCGGTCGTTCAGGTCGATTACTGACGAGATGAGTATATCGCTTACAAAAACCACACGCTCCCCCATTTTGTGCGAGGCCAAGGATTTCGTGACTGGATTATATGACGCAAAAGGCAGGATGCTCGAGCAGACCGAGAATCTCCCCATATTGTCATTTTCGCTCGGCCCCGTATGCAAGATGCTGCTGGAGACCTACGGCGATAACATTCACAAGGGTGATGTCATTATTCATAATGATGTTTTTTCATTGGGCAATCAAAATAATGACGTTGCCATATTCAAGCCGATTTTCTACGAAGATAATTTAATTGGCTGGTCGGCGGCAAAAGGGCATCAGGCAGACATTGGTGGCGCTGTGCAGGGTGGCTACAACCCAAATGCGACCGAAGTATGGCAGGAAGCATTGAGAATACCGGCTGTTAAAATATTCGAAAAAGGCAAAAAGCGTGAGGATGTATGGAATCTGATTTTTGCCAATATCAGATTGCAAATGGTGCAGGAGGATATTATGGCGCAGATAGGCTCATGCACTTTGGGCGAGCGGCGGCTGGAGGCTTTGGTGGGAAAATATGGGATTGAGACTTTTGAAGCCCATAAGGCCGAGCTGTTCAATTCGACGGAAAAGATGATGCGAAAGGAGATAGAATCTATCCCGAACGGCGTTTACGAAGGCAGCAGTATGGTCTATTATGACGGCAAGCACCCAGGGTCGAAATTCAGGATTCATTCTAAAATAACGGTGGAGGATCACGATATTACATTCGATTTTTCCGGATCATCCCCGCAGACAGACGGCTTTGTTAATGGCACATACACCTCCACCTGCTCGGCGATTACGCTTACATTTTTGCAAATGGTCAATCCGAATATCCCGCACAACGAAGGCATGATAAAGCCGCTGAAGTATATTGTTCCCGAAGGCACGATACTCAACGCCTCGTATCCGAAGGCCACAACTTTTGGCAACCACCTTTGCCCGCAGGTAGCCGATTCGATATGCAAGGCGCTGGTGAATGCTATTCCCGACCGTGTTACCGCCGGCTGGAATCATCTGCTCTGTTCTTTATTTACTGGCATTCATCCGCGCACACAGAGGAAATATGTTGATATTTGTTTTATGGGATTGAAGGGCGGTTCGGGGGCGCTAAAGGGCGACAACGGCTATGACCATATCGGGATGATTGATGCTTCCGGCGGCGTTTTGGACCAGGATTATGAGATGTTCGAGCAGCAGACTCCGCACAGAATAATCAGGCATGAATTTATGATTGATTCTGCCGGTGCGGGCCAGTGGCGCGGCGGGCTGGGTGTGGAAACCGAGATTTTAATCGGGGCGGACGATACGAAAATGGTGGTGTTTGGCGATGGCAACATTGATCCGCCCTACGGACTGGAAGGCGGCAAAAGTGGTGCGTTGAATACTATCGAGCTTACGTATCCCGATGGCAGAAAACTTGTGCCGATGACCAAAGACATGATTGACGACATACCGTCGGGAACCATATATTATCAGGCTGCCGGCGGCGGCGGCGGATTTGGCGATCCCGGAAAAAGGCCAAAGGAAAAAGTGATTGAGGACGTCCGGAACGGGGTGATTTCTAAGGAAATAGCCCGCCGGGATTATGGAGGTTAGGGATTTAGGGGAATTCGGCAAAGCGAATAAGTAGGGGACGGTTCTAAACCGTCCGGAGAATAGATTAAAAGGCAGGTTTGGAACCTGCCCCTACATTGAAAAATGATTACTTTTTTGTTTTCCGTCAGTTGTTACAACTGACGTTAGGCGAATAGAAGGGATTTTCAATTAATTACAATAAACACAATGCCATATTCATTAGAACAAAAATTTAAGGCCCTGTGCCAGATAACTCGTGCCGCTCATTTCGAATGGCGGCAAACCTTTATCGCAATGAACCCCGGCGCCGACCCGAAAGAAGCTGTGCTGAAATATTGGGAAATCGTCGGCCACGACACCGCAAAGGCATATATCAAACAGATTGACCCGCAAAAGCCGATCGTACCGCAACTGGCAAAAGCTATCGTTGACAGCAGCCTCGCTATGGGCGAGACGGCAAGAATTATTCCGGGCGGCAGTGATAATGAATTGCATTTCGAGCATCAGGACTGCCCCTGGCTGAAATGGCACCAAAGATATGATGCGGCCGACGAAGACAGGCCGGGATGTGATAAATGGCTCGAGACATTAATCAACGATATTAGCAAGGAATTTGGTGTTAAGCTAATATTCGAGACTCTGTCTTCCCTGCCGGACGGACAGGATACCTGCGAAAGGGTGCTGAGGCAGGTGGATTAACTTCCCAATTTTTAATTCGTAATTCGTAATTTAAAAACACACACCCCTTAATCCCCTCTTCTTAGAGGGGAACTTTTATTCACACACCCCTTAATCCCCTCTTCTTAGAGGGGAACTTTTATTGTTGGAAGTTTTTCCTATCTAACCAGCACCATCTTCCCGGTCAGCACCTCGCCGCCGGCATTCAGCCTATAGATATAATTTCCGCTCGGTGCTACACTCCCGCTTTCGTCCCTGCCATCCCATGTGAATTGTCTATTTCCAGCATTTAAAGTTTGACTAACCAAACGATTCATCACATTGCCATATATATCAACAACCTCAAGCGTAACGTATTCCTGACCGGGCAGAAAGAAGGAAATTGTTGTGTTGTCATTAAACGGGTTAGGCCTGTTTGAGTATAATTCCAACGGCTGAACATCTCTAAAAGTAAGGGTGATAATACCCGAAGACTGGCAGTCGAAAGTGCCGTCGAAATCCACCTGCCGCAGGCGGTATTGATACGTAGTGCCAATCTGAACGCCTTCATCCAAATAGCTATATTCTCTCCTTGAACTTGAATTATTAGCCCCTTTCACAAATCCGATTGCTTCCCAGTGATTCTCAATAGCTTGGCCTTGCTCTCTTCTTTCAATGTAATAGCCATAGTTATTCACTTCGGTTTCCGTGGCCCATTCAAGGCTGATGCCCTTGGCAATCGCATCACCGGTGAAATAAACCATCTCGACTGGTATGAGGCAATTATCGTAAACCGTTCGATATGACTTCTCGCCGAAATATGGCCTTAGCAAAGGTATCCATCCGCCGCGCGATAATGTGGCGGTTTGCCCGTCAGCCGGAGATATTCCGAAATGATGAAGATGAGCATAACCCGGATTGCCAACAGTGGGTGAGAAACTTGTCCAGCCAGTACCCGCACTGGAATTAATCGAAGCGAATAAATTCTTATTAACAAGTTTGCCGTCTTTTATAGTTCGAAAAGTTTTTTCCATCAGAAGCGAAATCCCTTCACCGCCAACTTCGCCGCCTGTATTTGTCGGAACCGGTATGGAGATATTTGTAGTCCTCATTCCCATACGGGATTTGGAAGCACCAAATTCTATTCCGGTTTCACCTAATTGCTTTATACCGGCCCAATATGTCCCGGCTTGCAATACCACAGGTTCTTCGATAATATATGTAATATACTCATTCCAATAAAAATCATTCCTTAATTCATCATATCCTCTATTGGATAAATGAAGGGAACCCTGTACTAAATTGCCCGGTAAACCGTTAGAAGAATTACTATATACGGCAAATGATATATCATCCCATGCACAATTCAATGTTCCAAAAAACGCATGATATCCTTTAATCGTATCTGTTTCCGTTAAAGTAAATTTCATAGCAATCCTTCCTGACCCGCTTCCGCCAATATAACCTGCACCATAGACATCTTCGTTGTAAATTGAGGTTGCTCCTCTGTCATTGCCAGTGCCTCCGGTGGCATAACCATGAAGGTTCAGTCCTCGTCCGGGTGTATTTGAGAATCTTGAGTCAGGAACGTCACTCCTCGGATTATCAACTGGGTCATAAGCAAAACTTTTCCCGAATCTGATTCTAACATCCTTATAAGTTGTGTCGTTATTATCAATCAGGTCGCCTCCGGGAATTCGAACAACAGCTTCCAAACGGTATTCCCCCGGCCCGGCCAGCCTGGCATTCCATAATTTTACCGTCTTGCTGAGAGTCGAGTGCCCTTGTAAATTCGACACAATATTAAACCCGCAAGCTATTACCTTATCCTCTTGCCGGTATTCATCCTTTTTCCAAATTGCAAGTTGAATAAGAAACGATGCGGCATCGGCGGCCGTATTATTATGGATTGTAATGTTTACCGGTATTTTTGTGGCCTGCGACGCCGGAGTCATTGTATATGGCCAATCAATACTTACCGAAGAAATTCCAATGTCTGTTTGCTCGCCCCTGCTGTCCATTATCCTGATATTATCAACAAAAAAAGCATCGTCATCGTCGGGTATGCAAACAAGGCATTTTTTGTCATCGGTTGCATTCACCTTCAGGCGGAACCTGAAGTTCTTCGCCCCTTCGTTTTCGGCATTGATAATCGTATCCGGTATTGGGATGAAGAATCTTTGGTATTGCCGGTCAATTCCGTCGTCATAAATATTTGGCCTAAGCCCGTTCAATCTGCCATTTGCCGGACGGGACAGTGCGGAATCCTTATCTGATTCGAGGAAACCCACCATATAGCCACCGCCGCCATAGAGCGTTAAAGCGGCCATATCAGTCACCGGAGCAGCGCCTCCCCTCCTCGGGTGATGCCGCCAGTTTTCATCTGGAATATTAGTGACATATTGCACTCCATCCGGGCTTGGGCGGGCGAATTCGATTAACAGTTCATCGGGCTGGTATGAAGCTGCATTTACATTTCTTTTCCATACGTTGAAAACATCGCCATTTAGAATAGTACGCGGTTCGGCACCGATTAATTGCTGGTCGCTCCAACCCCTGTCCCAGTCATCCCTTGAAGCAGTGCGCTGAATAGATAAGGACAGAACTGCGTCATATTTATTCCTCATATCGATTGGAAATGACCTTAATTCATCGCCGCCGGGAGAGTCTAAAGGTTCTTTTCCCCGATGGGTCTTTCTTGTCATTCGAATAACCGGCGATTCCAAAATATAATTTTCGTTATTGTCAGCCGCATACTCTCCCCGTGGCGGCAGCGGATGGTGAGACACATCATCACCCGGAACAACTTCAGCATCAATATTTACCCATTTATTAACTGACGGTATTGCCACTCTCTCAACGAAATGATACTCTGATACATCGTCGGTAAATTCATCCAAGCGTTTCATTACGTTAAACCTGACTGACAAGGTATCGTCGAACGGCCAGCGATCTTTGAACCTGCCGCCTGTCCACGGGTCCTCCGGCCTCACAAAAGCATCCAGTCTCATTTTGCCAATATGTTGGTCATAAAATGGATTCGGTTCGAAAGGAGGAAAAAACACTTCTGTAAATCCGTACGGAGGAATTCCGTTTAAGTTTTCATCTCCGGGGAATTCTTTATTAGTGGTTGTATAATTCGAATTCGGCTTGTGTACCTGCACATAATTCATTTTGATATTCGGATTGCCCGAACAATTATATGAAACGTTGCTAAGTGCAAGGCAGGTGCTGTCAACGGAAATAATCCTGTTATAAACTATCCTGCCGGATACTGAATTAACTATCCTGACCCTGGCGCGGAATCTCAAATCCTGACGGACATAATTCACCCCGCCCGGCCCCTGAATTTCATTGCTCATGTTTTGAAATATCACAACAGGCTGCAATGCACCGATCTTTTCTTCTCCGGCAAGCAGCTCATAATTATTGACTTTGTCCTTAAGCACTTTTTCTGTGAAATTGAGGTTGACTCCTGGCGTCTGCCTCCTGACACGGTATTGAACATCCACCACCCGCAAGGTGTTCTGCCACTGTTTAAATCTAATTGCAAGATAATTATATGGGTAGCGAGCATAAGGATTCTGGTATTGATTGAAATAATGAGTGTACTGCTCGTATTCCTCAGCCCAGGGATACGTGGGGCCGCCTGTTTGGCCGTAGTCAATATGGCGGGCAAATCCGCGCACACCACTGGTTGTATTATACCGGAATATAGTCATCCCCGTCTGGCTGCGATTATTAACGATAGCAATCCCGTCAAACCTTTCATAAACGACCATTATTGAACTATCGGAAGCATCAAGAATAATCTGGGCGCTTGCAGATATATAATTATCTTCTCCACGTCTCAGGTCATAAAGCGCGTTATATTCACCTGATGGCGTTTCCTTAGTATTTACAGGTGCTATGTTTATATAATACCTAAATTCCCAAAGTAAGTTAATTCCCAACTAAATATAACGATTACTTCACCAAAATCCACACCTTGCGTATTATTTGACTAATTCTTTTGCAGTTTCCACTCTTGCTACAGCGATTA
>JAJRTW010000101.1 GCA_024278075.1 Bacteroidota bacterium
AAGAGCTGTAATTAATCAATATAAATGACTTGTCATTCAGAGCAAAGCGATGAATCCAGTAATATGCGCTTTGAACATGCTTTCTGGATTCTTCGCCGCACTTCGTTTGGCTCTGAATGACGAAATAAGAGCTGTAATTAATCAATATAAATGACTTGTCATTCAGAGCAAAGCGATGAATCCAGTAATATGCGCTTTGAACATGCTTTCTGGATTCTTCGCCGCACTTCGTTTGGCTCTGAATGACGAAGGAAGAGCTGTAATTAATCAATATAAATGACTTGTCATTCAGAGCAAAGCGATGAATCCAGTAATATGCGCTTTGAACATGCTTTCTGGATTCTTCGCCGCACTTCGTTTGGCTCTGAATGACGAAATAAGAGCTGATAAATCTTCTATGAAAGCCTTTTCTATTCATATTAAAGCCTTTTCTACTCATATGAAAGCCTTTTCTACTCGTATGAAAGCCTTTTCTACTCGTATGAAAGCCTTTTCTACTCATATGAAAGCCTTTTCTACTCGTATGAAAGCCTTTTCTACTCGTGTGAAAGCCTTTTCTACTCATATGAAAGCCTCTTCTACTCGTGTGAAAGCCTTTTCTACTCATATGAAAGCCTCTTCTACTCGTGTGAAAGCCTCTTCTACTGCTGTGAAAGCCTCTTCTACTGCTGTGAAAGTCACTAAATCTTCCGCAAGAAGCTTATTATTAGTGTTTAATCATTATTTATTGTCGCCATCGCTCTGTTATCGCCCCGCATTGCCGACGGCAAATCAATAATTCGCTCTTGCTCTATCATCAATTATATATAAAAAAAGAGGCAATCGGTTGATTGCCCCTGAATCGGTGATGTTTGTCTGTTTATTGCTCTCTAATTGATTCGACACACCCCTTGCTCTACTCTCAAGAGGGATGTTTGATGCGGATACACCCCTAAATCCCCTCTCAAGAGGGATGTTTGATGTCGACACACCCCTAAATCCCCTCTCAAGAGGGGACTTTGATTCGGATACATCCCTTGCTCTACTCTCAAGAGGGGACTTTGAGTATGCTTCGGCCTATTTTCCATTTTTAATCTCGCCATATTTCCTGTCAGCAAGGTATCTGTAATGTGCATAACGCTTGTTAACGTCAATCTGTGCCTGAGCAAATAATTTTTCGGCCACAGCAGGGTTGGCCTTCTTGAGCATTGTGAATCTGCTCTCCATATTAAGGAAATCTTCGACCGGTATCTTAGGTGCTTTTGAGTCCAAAGTAAGAGGATTATTGCCAGCCTTTATCGCGTCGGGGTTATATCTGTATAATAACCACTGGCCGGAATTTACAAGAGCCTTCTGATTCTGTAAAGGTGCTTCCATGTTGATTCCATGGGCGATGCAATGGCTGTATGCAATGATAATTGACGGCCCGTCATAGGCCTCGGCTTCGATAAATGCCTTTAATGTCTGATTATCATTGGCCCCCATTGCCACCGATGCGACATATACCGAACCATAGCTCATTGCCATCATTCCAAGGTCTTTCTTTTCGACTGCCTTGCCGCCAAAAGAGAATTTTGCAATGGCACTAAGTGGTGTTGCTTTGGAAGTTTGCCCGCCAGTGTTGGAATATACCTCGGTGTCGAGCACTAATAGGTTTACATTTTTGCCCGTGGCAATCACATGGTCCAATCCGCCGTAGCCAATGTCGTAAGCCCATCCGTCACCGCCGATTATCCATACGCTTTTCTTCACTAAATAATCGGCAACGCTCATCAAACTCTTTGCTTCTTCCGATTTTAATGATTTTATTTTATCTTTTAATAATTCAACGCGGTCTCTTTGCTCGTAAATTCCCAATTCATCGCTTTGATCGGCATTGATTAGGGATTCGACGAGTTTATCGCCAATTTCAGCGGATAATTTTTTAAGTAAATTGATTCCGACTTCGGCTTGCTTTTCGATAGCAAGGCTGAAACCGAGTCCGAATTCGGCATTATCTTCGAATAAAGAGTTAGACCACGTGGGGCCTCTTCCATTTTCGTCTTTTGCCCATGGTGTGGTTGGCAGATTAGCTCCGTAAATCGAGGAACAACCAGTAGCATTTGCGATTATAGTGCGGTCGCCGAACAATTGCGATACTAATTTGACGTAAGGGGTTTCGCCGCAGCCGAGGCAGGCACCGGAAAACTCGAACAATGGCCTTTGCAACTGCTGTTGTTTGATTGCAGTGATCTTAATATTTCGTCTGTCCCATTCGGGAAGTGATTTAAAGTATTCCCAATTCTCGGATTCCTGCTCACGAAGTGGTGGTTGGGGCCTCATATTGAGTGATTTATGGTTAGGATCTGTTTTGCTCTTGGCCGGACACACTTCAACGCAGTTATTACATCCGGTGCAATCCTCCGGGGCAACCTGAATGGTGTATTTATTGCCCGCCCAGGCCTTATCCTTTGCTTCCATGTGCTTGAAAGTCGGCGGAGCGTCGTCAAGGAATTTCGGATCATAGACTTTAATTCGGATGCAGGCGTGCG
This sequence comes from Bacteroidota bacterium, assembly GCA_024278075.1. Classification (GTDB taxonomy): domain Bacteria; phylum Bacteroidota; class Ignavibacteria; order Kapaibacteriales; family UBA2268; genus JAJRTW01. The sequence continues at coordinate 2,511 of JAJRTW010000101.1, forward strand.
GACATACCATAGCGCATTTACCGCACTGAATGCAGATGCTTTCGTCCCACACCGGAATCTCAAGGGCAATATTTCTTCTTTCCCATTGCGCCGTAGCGGTCTGGAAAGTTCCGTCGACGGGGAAAGCACTAACGGGAAGGTCGTCACCGGCTCCGGCAATGATCTTGCCCAATACATTTCGGACAAATTCCGGGGATTCGGCCGGCACGGGAGGATGCAAATCGAATTCTGCGGTGGATTTTCCGGGGATAGCAACCTGGTGCAGATTCTCCAAAGTATTATCAACGGCTCCAAGATTCATATTAACGACTTTATCGCCTTTAATTCCGTAGGTTTTAACGATAGCATCTTTGATTGCTTTGATAGCATCTTCGCGCGGCAGGATTCCGGAGATTGCAAAAAAGCAAGTTTGCATGACAGTATTGATTCTGCGTCCCATTCCTGCCTTTTCGGCTACGCTTTGCGCATCTATGGTATAGACTTTAATATTTTTTTCGATGATTTCATCCTGCACGGACTTGGGAATAATATTCCATACTTTATCGGCGGCATCGGGAGCGTTAATCAAAAATGTTCCGCCGTCGATAAGATTCTTGACCATATCGTTTCTTTCGAGGAAAACCGTCTGATGGCAGGCCACGAAGTTAGCTTTTTTAATTAAATAGCTCGAACGAATTTCATCGGGGCCGAACCGAAGGTGGGAAACGGTGATAGCGCCGGCTTTTTTGGAGTCATAAACAAAATACCCCTGGGCATAATTATCCGTATATTCGCCAATGATTTTGATAGAGTTCTTATTAGCTCCAACAGTTCCGTCGGATCCCAGGCCATAGAACATAGCCCTTACCACAGAGTCCGGCTCGATGTCGAGATCGTGGTCATAACTTAGCGAAGTGTTGGTTACATCTTCATTAATGCCGATAGTAAAATGATTCTTCGGGGCATCGATGGCAAGATTATTATAAATAGCTATAATCATTGCGGGAGTGAATTCCTTAGAGGACAGCCCATAGCGTCCGCCGACGATTTTCGGCATTTCCGTAAGGCTTCCGTATCCCAAATCGAGGCCTTCGTGCAGTGCGGTGACGACATCGAGGTACATCGGTTCGCCCGTAGCTCCGGGTTCTTTGGTGCGGTCGAGGACGGCGATGGATTTAGTTGTTGAAGGAAGTGATTCAACGAAGCGTTTGACATCGAACGGACGATATAGCCTGACAATTACAACGCCAACGTTCTCGCCCTTTGCCAAAAGGTAGTCCACAGTTTCCTGCACTGCGTGGCCGCCGGATGCCATGATGACAATAATCTTATCGGCATCGGGATGGCCGTAATAATCGTATAATTTATATTGCCGTCCGGTTAATTTAGCAAATTTATCCATTTGCTCCTGAACTATATCGGGGCAATTATTATAGAAAGTATTAACAGTTTCGCGGTTTTGGAAGAACACATCGGGATTTTGTGCCGTACCGCGAAGCACGGGGCGGTCGGGAGTCATTGCCCTTTCGCGGTGGTTGCGTACCAATTCGTCATCAATCATTTCCCGCATATCATCATCGGATACCAGTTCGATTTTCGATACTTCATGCGAGGTACGGAAGCCGTCGAAGAAATGCACAAACGGGATTCTTGATTTAAGAGTCGATGCCTGGGCTATTAGTCCCATGTCCATGACCTCCTGCACCGAAGCGGCGGCCAGCATAGCAAATCCGGTAGTTCTTGCGGCCATCACATCGCTGTGGTCGCCAAATATAGACAAAGCGTGAGTTGCAATTGTTCTGGCACTGATATTAAAAACAGTTGGTGTCAATTCGCCGGCTATCTTGAACATATTCGGAATTTTGAGCAGCAGGCCCTGCGATGCGGTAAAAGTTGTGGTCAGCGCCCCTGCCTGCAATGAGCCATGCACAGCACCGGCGGCGCCGCCTTCGCTCTGCATTTCGCACACAGTCGGGACTACTCCCCATAGATTTGTAATTCCTTTGGCCGACCATTCATCGGCCCATTCGCCCATATTGGACGAAGGCGTAATCGGATAAATGGCACATACTTCATTAACGCGGTAAGCAACATAAGCCGCAGCTTCGTTGCCATCAATTGTTACGCAAACTTTTTCTTTCATATCAATTGTCCTGAATATAGATTTAATAAATTATTTTTGTTAAACAGATGCTCGCTTGGCCTTTGTCATCAACACAAGACTACAAATATACGAAAATTCTTTTTTTTTATGGTATACGCCACCCATTTTTATCTGGTTGATAGGGATTAGTAAGATGTTGAGTTACTAAGGGTTGGAACGAACATTTATTACAAATTATTCATATATTAACCGTATTGATGAATTTCAGATTCCACAAATCAAAAAGCCCTCAAATTAATATTGAAGGCCGGTAGAACAACAGACATGTATCCGGCCGGTAGCTGCGATTGATGAATAGCAATAAACCCAATAGATATTATAAAGCAGCAAGTCTTAGCGGCTATTTATCTTTTTAGTATAACGGGTCAATTCTCCGATAGAATTTCCTCGTCGTAAATAGTTTCGAGTTGGTTCTTATGTTTGGCTTCTTCCGATGCCAGGCGAAGGAATAAATTCTTGGTTTTCTCATCATCGGCTTCATTCGCCAGGGCAAGGTATAATTTATTCGATGCGTCTTCGCGCTTCATTGCCAGCACCAGCACCTCCTGGAAAGTCATTTCATCGCTTGGGGGCGGGACTGTCATATAATCGCTGATTTTCAGATTTGCTATTTTCGGAGCAATAAATTCCGAAGTGGAATCTTCATGTGTGAATTTGCCCAATACCTTAGCATGAGCCAATTCCATTTTCTCCAGGCTGCCCAAAAGCTCTTTGCTGGCCTTGCTTGTGGTCATTTGCTGCAATCGGCTGTAGAACTTTGCAGCCGCTTTTTCTCTTTCAATCGCATAAGTAATTAATTCGATAAAATCTCCGTCTACCATGATTTCTCCGTGGAATATTATTATATAACCTATCCTGAATTATTCACATTGATTCTCCAATCGGCCGTTGTATCCCCCAATCGGCTTATCCATAGGGGGGACGCCCTAAGATTTTCCATTGCTATCACTTGGCTGACGGCACAAAAACTCTTGCCTTAAGCTCATTGTCCAGCATAAACAATCCGCTCGAGGATTCGCCCGCCAGCTTTATCCGCTCGACTATTTCGCCGGTGGTGGCTTCTTCCTCCACCTGTTCGGTGATGAACCATTGCAGCAAAATAGCAGTGGCATGGTCCCTTTCCTTCATCACAAGGTCGGCAAGTTCGTTGATCCATTGCGTTACACTTTCCTCATGTCTAAGGGCAGCTTCGAATGCTGCAAGCGGGCTGTCCCATGTTTCCGGAACTGAATCCACCTGGCCAATCTTCACATTGCCGCCGCGTTCCAGCACGTAGTCAAAGAATTTCAAAGCATGGTCCATTTCCTCCTGCGCCTGAACCCTCATCCAATTTGCAAAGCCGTTTAAATTTTTCGAATGATAGTATGCCGCCATTGCGAGATATAGGTTCGACGAATACATCTCCCGTAACATTTGCGTATTCAGTGCATCCTGAACTATTTTTTTTATCATGTCATTAACCTCTTATAACTAAAAAATTATTAAATTACCGTATAGCATATTCAAAGTTAAGAGTTTACTCTGATATTTTCAAACTATTCGATGCTTAACAATTTTCAATGAATTATTAATTAGAGACGTGTCAACTGTTCTATGTCATTCCAGACTTGATCCGGAATCCATTTTGATACATCCAAATAGCCTGTGAATACTGGATTCTTCACGGAGTTTATCCCGAGCCAGGCCGAACGTGTCTATAGTTCGACTCCGCTCACTATGACACTAAAATAGTCACCCTGAGTCCTTCGCGGAGTTTATCCTGAGCGAAGTCGAAGGACTCAGGATAAACTCAGTCAAAGGGTTCAGAATGACTGTCTTATCGCTGTTCTATTTGCTAATTTGTACAAAAATGACAATTCCCCTATTATTCAGAAGTTTCAACTAATTACTATAGGATTATTATGGACAGAGTTACTTTATCTATGGTTTTATTCGGATTGCTCATTGCCATATTCGTCATTTCAAAATACTACATCAATAAGCAGCAGATGAAGAGAATTGGGAAGGTTGCTGCCGTCATCAATTATAATACCAATAAAAAGAAAGCTGCCGGCAGAATCATTTTTATTATGTTGCTGGCCATGATATCATTTGCTGGGTTAAGCTTGCTCTTTTATGATGAAATTCATCCCGTATTAGTAATCCTGCAGGGAAGTGCTTTGGGAATATTGGCTTACTACCAAATGGGGCAATACAGCCGCTTATATTTTGGTGAATACGGCTTCTTCGGTGCCGGCTGCAAATTTAAAAGTATCGATGAAGTGGCAAAAGCCAAGTGGGACAAAGACATTGGCCAGCAGCGACACGGCCTTAAGATTTACATTAATTCAAGCACGAAACCGTTTAAATTATATATACCCAAAGAATATAAAAATGATATTGAGAATTATTTTGCTGAAAAGATTGAATCAAAGCACATCGAATATGCAGAGTAGTGTAAAATATATTGTCTATGCTTTATTGCTGATCGCTATGCTAACTGCCGGTTGCGATGACACTACCGCTCCGACTAATAAATCAGAGTTGATTCTTATGCCGCTGGCCATCGGCAATCATTGGATAGCCAAAGTTCGGTGGTATAATCCGGATGGGACTCTGGTGTCGGCCCGATTAGATACACTTAATATCATCGATACCTCAACTGTCGGCGGGAAGCTCTACCACATAAGCAATATAGGCGACTACTATAGAAACGATGCCGATGGGCTCCGGATATTTTATGGCTCGCCGTCAGGCAATTCAAACTATATTAAATTCCCCGCCGCCGTTGGGGATACTTTTAACAGCATTGCATACGTCTCCGACGATGGAGACGATACGACATTTACATGGATGGAATTGATGGCCACGGATATATTAATATCTGTTCCGGCCGGGAATTTCAAGTGCTATCATTACAAGTATTTTGATGATTATCCGGGAATGCCCGAAGGATTTAATACGTTCATAGCGCCAGGAATTGGTTTCGTCAAGCGGGAATATTTCGGGGACGAAGATGACGGCAACTCATTCACGGAGCAGACTTTCGTCCTAAACGCATATCAGGTAAAGTAAAATCATCTGCTAAAACACACTTAATGCAACGATCAACGAAAATAATATTAGGCATAAATACCTTAATCCCACTGGCAATAATTTTTGTTTTTGGTACGTATTTCTGGAACCTCATCGTCGTTTTCGACAAGGTTATGGGTGTTGAAATCGGGATTCTCGGCTATGGCCTTCCGGTTGATATTCTTGCTTTGTACTTTATCTGCCTGCTGCTGTCATTGCCGGTTATACTGTTCTATATATTCCATTTGAGAAAGGCCATACAGCGAAATGCTAATAGTGGATTCAATAGCGAACACCGGAGATTCTGGATAGCGTCGATTATGTTCTTTCCGGTTCCGGCACTTCAAATATATTGGTATTTTTATATATGGAAATCCGGCTAAACTTGTCCAAATTTTAAAACTTTGGACAAGTTGCGGAGTCGGATCATATATAATATAATCAAGTCAGTAATGTCCGGTTAAAAAGCAGCCAATCCGTATCATTCGCCATTAGGGGGCAAAAGAAAAAAAGAAGTAAAATTATCAGTTTCATGCTTATACCTTTAATCGCAAAACCTAATTTAGCTATTTGTCTAATATTTATTAAATTTACCCGTCGATATTAATTTTCCATTACTTGAAACTCTGTATAAATAACTTCCGGCAGGTAGAGTGGAAATGTCAATATTGATTTCAGTTTCATTGCCGTTCAAAAAGTGGTTACCGGAATAAACATTACCGCCCGATAAATTCACAATTTCCAGCCGGGCTTCTACTACTTGAGGATACTCAATCCACAGCATCAAAGAAGTGCCATCAATGTGAACTCTTGAATTGTGTTCGGCCGGATCATAAGTTTTAACAAAGGATATTCCTGACTCCCCGCGATAGATCTTGCCATCCAAAGTACAGATAACGACTGTGCGCGGGCCTAACATACATACATATTGGGTCGGCGGCCCGTATAAACTTGTATTTCTTAGCGTCGGATCATATACCCAGGATTTGCCGCCATCATGTGTCCAGTAGATTTTACCATTGTTTCCTACAACAATTCCGTTATCACGGTCGTAGAAATCCAAATCTGTTAAACCGAAGTTTAACCCGCCTTCTATCATAGAATCCAATACGTTGAACCAGGACTGGCCGCCATCGATGGTCTTATATATCATGTCTCTTCTCGTATTCCCAATTCCTGTACGCACACTTCCTATTTCATATCCGACTATAGAATCAACGAATTTGTGTTTCGTTGGTACCCTGTATTTGGGATGTGGGTACTCAGACCAGGTTTTACCAAAATCAAAAGACTTATAAAAAATCCAATTGAAAGTAGGTGATCCGTCCAGGTCACGTGTCAAAAGCGTAATCTGGTTCTCGCTAATAATATCTACTGACATTATAAAAAAATCTTCGGCAGGGCCAAAGGGTGGAATGGTATCCCATGTATCAAACCCGTTATCTGAGATTATCATATGAAACAGAGTACACATTATGCCTTTGTTTTCATCATACATATCAACCAAACGGAACCCCTGAAAATCATTGCGGCCGAATAAGGTATAAGTCGTATCCCATGTTAATCCCCCGTCTTTTGTCCTAAGCCAAGAACTTGTATCGCAGGAGACAATACAAAAGTCTTTTGTCGGATATGAAATATCGCGGGCGCGATACCAAGGCGGCTCGGATCCGAATTTATCTCTATAAACAATTTCCCAGGTGAAACCTCCATCTGTGGATTTAAGTATTCTTCTATAAACTCCATAGTGATTAGCGACAGCCATGATGTTAACAGAATCCAGATTATCAATAGTGTAAAAATATGATATATCATCCGGATCTTCCAACATCAATGACCAATCCGTATCATTCGCCATTAGGGGGCAAAAGAAAAAAAGAATTAAAATTATCAGTTTCATGCTTGCTCCTGTAAAGAATGGGCTGTCTTGAATATTGTGCTTACAATAGAAGACAGCCCGATTAGTAAAAAAGTTACATTAATTATTAATTAATATTTTTCCATTATCCAACAGCCGGTTATAACAACCGTTAGAACAATAGACGATATTTTTCCTATAATTTATCTCATATAAAGATACTCTTTCATTGCAATAAATACAAGATGATGAGGAGAAATTAATAAAAATGTAAAAAAATCCCCAATGAATAATTTCACCGGGGATAGAAATCAAGTAAATTCAGGCGGTTGATCTTTTGATGTGTCAACTGTACTATGTCATTCCCGTGACTACGAAGAAGCAGCGAAACTCCAGCGGGAATCCGGGATTCCATATATTATTTAGCTGTATTAAGATGGATTCCGGATCAAGTACGGAATGACATACTACAACGTCCTTAATCCGTCGAATACCTCAAGCGGAATTTCTTAGCGGCTTCCTTACGCTTCTTCATTTCCTCTTCGTCGAATTTGCCGAGGAACCGCTTGTGCAGTTCGCCGTTCAGGATGCATCATCTTCTTTGTGTTCAAGACCGTCAATATTGAGTGTTAAAGTCTTATCGTGGTGGGTTTGATATTTATCGAAATTGGTAAGGTCTTCCAATTCCCTTAATTTCGGCAAATCGCCTAAGCCCTTCAGCCCCATTACTCTAAGGAATTCATTCGTAGTTCCGAATAATAGCGGCTTGCCCAATGCCTCGCTTCTGCCTACCATTTTAACAAGGTTCCTATCGATCAGGGAATTAACAATTTCATTCGAATTAACGCCCCGAATCTGCTCAACTTCGGGTTTCGATACCGGTTGCTTGTATGCAATGATAGACAACGCTTCGAGGGCAGCTTGCGATAGCTTCCTGCTCTGCTTCGATTTGTTCAATTGTGCCACAAGATACCCGTATTCCGGCCGGGTAGCGAATTGAAAGCCCCCCGCCACATTGACAATCTGAAAAGGCCTGTTGCCGAAAGCCAGTTCGTCGTTTATCTCTGCAATCATATCGGAGATGTCATTCAAAGTTAAATCTTCATCCGGAGTTTCTTCGGCCGGTTCAGTGTTTTTCCCGTCCTCATCGAATAGGCCGCTATTATCCGATTTACTTGAATCATCTTTTTGCAATAGTATTTTATGCAGCAATCGCAGCGACACCCCCTCGTCAGCAGCAAAAATCAAAGCCTCAAGAGTTGTTTTCTGCTCGTCCCTTGATAGGTGCATAAAAACTGATTTACTACTTTTCATTCGAATCTCTGAATATATTAATTATAGCTAATCGTACCTCATACTTAGGCATTCTGAAAAAGTGCTGACTGCCGTGCTAAGGTTATGTCAAATAATAAATTTCAAATCGTTCAGCTTGGTATCTCTATGGCAATAATCCTGTTCATCTCGGGATATTTCACCTGAAACAAAATAGCATCGCCGGCCTTTTTATCATCAATTATATCCATAAGCTGGCCAACGGACTTTACTTTTTGCTTGCCCGCCATGTGGATTACGCCATTTGGCACCATACCGCGTTCCGAAGCCGGGCTGTATCTTTTGACTTTAGTAATATAGACCCCGGTATTAACATCGAATTCCTTCTTCATTTTGCCCGTTAAAGGCTCGGCGGTGAAGCCCAGCTTTTCAAATTCGTATGGTTTGCCTTCATCTTCATCGTCTTTTCTCTCTTTCTTATTGTCAATAAAAGCGGTTTCATTGTCATCGTCTTTTGCCTTAAGAGTAACGGTTTTATGTATCTTTTTGCCATCCCGCCAAATTGTGAGTTTAACATCGTCGCCGGCGCGGTGGATTGCAATTTCGCTTTGAAGTTCGCTGGAAGTTGCAATCGGCTTGCCATCTACTTCAAGAATGATGTCGAGCGAGTCAAGGCCAGCCGCATCTCCGGCAGAACCCTCGATAACATCAATAATAAGGACGCCGCCAACGTGGTCCAGGTCAAGCGCTTTGGCTTCTATCTGGTCGATTGACTTTATCCTGACACCAATATATCCGCGGTTAATTTTGCCGTCTTCCATCAAATCCAAAATTACCGATTTGACTAAATTAACAGGGATTGCAAAGCCATATCCGATGTAGTTGCCCGTGCCGGTTGCAATTGCCGAGTTAATCCCGACCAGGCTTCCGCTCAGGTTGAACAGTCCGCCGCCACTGTTGCCCGGGTTAATAGCGGCATCGGTCTGAATGAAATGCTCTACTGCATAGCTGCTGCGGGCATTTCTGCGGTTCAGTCCAAGGTTGCCCCTGCCGATTGCGCTCACTATCCCGCTTGTAACGGTCGAGCTTAAGCCAAGCGGATTGCCGACTGCCAAAACCATTTCGCCGACTTTAACATTGTTGATGCTTTCGAAATGAGCAACCGGGAAATTATCGCCTTCAATTTTGATTAGCGCCAGATCTGTTAGCGGGTCGCGGCCGATTAGCTTGGCATCATAAGTTTCGCGGTTCACTGTAGTTACCTTTATTCCGTGCTCGACGGCATCCTCGACTACGTGGTTGTTGGTAACGATATACCCGTCGGACGATATAAATACGCCCGACCCGGCTCCCCTCGACCGGTAAGTGTCGTCATTGCCATCACTATCGCCCTTGTCATCTTCGGGGTCGCCAAAAAACTTGAAAAATTCCCGAAACTGGCCGTCCCGGCCTTTATGATAATTCTTCAACTCAACATCCACGCTGATGCTGACCACTGTTGGCAGCACTGCCTCGCTGACCGATACTAGCGCATTGTTTAATACAACTGCGTTTGCATCCGGCACTATGGGCGGATTCTTAGCTCCGAGCTCTGTCTTCTCTGCTGCGAAAACCGAAGTGATTGCCGATGGGTCAATATTTGATACAAGAAGCACGCCCATAAATATTCCTACCGTAACCAGCAGGACTGATATAATTATTGTTTTTTTCATTTTGCCAACTCTCCGAAAGTATTCGATATTTTGATATTATTAAGTTGGTTTATTAAACGAAATGAAACAGGAAAAAGTGTTAGCGGAAAGTATCCGATTAGCACTAACCCGAACATTTCGGGACTTTTTTTCTTCGGCTTCGTATCTCATTGGAGATATATAGGTTCTGCAAATAAAACGGCAATTCTATGTAGCTTATAATTGAGGACGTGATAGCATTTACTATTGTTTGCCTGTCAGCCATTCCGGATATTTTACGAATAATGCGGCTTAAGCCCAATACAGTTCATTTAACAACAATCTGATTTTAGTTCGTATTTTGTTTTAGTCATGTGGCTTATTCAATACTGTCAACTGTTGTGTCATGCGTACTATGTCATTGCCGTGAAAACGGGAATCCATTATTCCATGGGCTATCTAACTATAAAAAGATGGATTCCGGCTCTTCGGCCGGAATGACAAATAAAATGATCTATCATAATTAGCCCGCATTATTTATAATTTATTCAAAATACCTGACAGGCAATGAATAATAGATATTTAAGATAACTCTGGTAATAAGCCAAACATAATCACCGTGGAATCGGCCTAACTCGTATAATCCCTTAGAGATACGAAGCTCTTGAGTAAAAGTACCGCAATATGCGGGTTAGATTAACAAGCCATGAACCAAATATTAAGTGAACGGTATTGGGCTTAAGCCTCGCATTATGAATAAACAAAATAGTAATTAAAATATCATCTGCCACAAGAAGTATAATATCATTTCCTATTAGTAATAGGACAAATAATTACAATTGCATAACCTTTTCAAGTTACTATCGTTAAGTTTTCTGAACTCTTTACAAACAACATCCATCAAATCGTCTAAACAAATGTAAATGAAATTATGGAGACATTCCTTTTTTAACCATTCCCAAAGTTTTTCTATCGGATTTAACTCAGGGGAATATGCCGGTTGTATAATTATCTCTATGTTATCAAATGCCTTAAGTTCCTTAGATTTATGCCATCCTGCGCCATCCATTATTAAATAGATTTTCTTATCCGGCAAATATTTGCTTAAACCACTCAGGTAAATATTCATCAAATCTGTCCTAACCCCCGGCAAGATTAGTGAATAACTCTCTCCGTTGTAAGGACATACTGCAGAATAAGCATAAAAGTTTTTGAACCCCTGTCTAACTTTGGCAATTGCAGGCTTACCCCTTTCGGCCCACTTTCTCATGGTCGTCGATCTCAATCCGAACCTGCCCTCGTCGAAAAACATTACTATAGATTCTTCTTTATCTTCTATTTGGTCAATCATTACTTGAGTTTTTTTTAAAGTCCTCCTGCTTTTTCAGATCGGCTTTATAATGTAGGGGCCTTGGTTTTTTGAGACTGAATCCCATAGATTTCAAAGATAACCAAAGAGGCGTTTTGCCTACTGATTTCCCAAAAACATTAAGGATTTCTTGCTTCAATCGCCTCAAAGTCCAATGTACCGTGTTGCCTGAATGATCTTTACTATCAATTATCCATTGCTTGACTGTCTCCCTCTCCGATTCAATCAACTTTGCAGGGTTATGTCCCTTGGGTTTTGCTTTGAGCCCTTCTTTACCAAAATTCCTATACAAAAATGCCCATCTTTGCAAGGTTGATCTTGATATGTTATACATTTTTGCCACATCAGATTGCCGGTGTGTCGAAGCTGCTTTTAAAGCGGTCAACTTCAGCACTATTTTGGAATTAGGTATTTGCTTTAAGTCTGAATCAATGTTATGCTGAATCTCAGCTGTTAGCAAGGATTTGTGTCTGCCCATTTTGCACTCCGAATATGTTAAACTATAGTACAAATATAAGCAAT
>JAJRTW010000102.1 GCA_024278075.1 Bacteroidota bacterium
AATCTATAGCAATTCTATAACGAATCTATAGCAATTCTATAACGAATCTATAGCAATTCTATAACGAATCTATAGCAATTCTATAACGAATCTATAGCAATTCTATAACGAATCTATAGCAATTCTATAACGAATCTATAGTAATTCTATAACGAATCTATAGTAATTCTATAACGAATCTATAGTAATTCTATAACGAACGAAGAAACAGATGTCCGGCGCATCCTGGTGTTGGACATCTGCCGGAAGTTCATAGCTGTTATAAGATAGATCAATTCCGCTCGCAGATAATCTTCAATTTTGCAAGGCCGTTTTCATAGTCCGGCCCCATGAAATCATCCATAAAAAGTCCGAATATTTTATGCATCGGGTTCCATGACAAATCGCCCGTGCCTGACCAAGTCACTTCCGTACCTTTGCCCCGCTCGTCAAAAAGAAACCTGCCATCAATGATGAATTCTCCCTCGGACATATCTAATTTATACTCTATCAACCTGTCGGGTATATATTTTGTGATTGCCAATTCCCCTTTGCCAAAATATTCTCCGTCCCATTTTTGAATGGCCCCAACACCACTGGCAGAGCCCTCGAACGTAAATTTAACCGTTGAGTCCGCTTCCTTGTTCCAGGCTGTCCAGAGCTGCCACTTTCTCAGATCTAAAATATAGCCGGCAATCACGGGCGGGGCTGCATTTATATACATTTTTCTCTCAACGGAATAGGCCGATGGCAGGAATAACGAGATGACTGTCAGAAGAACAATTATCGAAAAAATCGTAACGAATAATATTCTGAATATTTTCATTGTTTCATTTATCAAAAGTGAATTAATTGTGAGTATTAAATTTAATTAAAATCTGCCATCTATTCAACAACAGAAGAAAGCAGTTTGCGTCAATGCTAAACAGAACAAATTACTAAGGGATTATAAATTGACAATGAAACACCTTGCTTTCGTATTTCTGCTTGTCTTATTGGCGGCCACGGCATTGAATTCGCAAAATGCTGACGTCCGCAAAGAACGCCTTGCCAAGTCCTATGAGCAAGGCGGCGATCCGGAAAATGCCGCCCGGCTCTATCTGGAACTATTCAATGCCAATAAGAAAAAGGCCAGCTATTTCCGGGGGCTTGTACGGAATTACAAATCGATGCACAGATATTCCGACTTATTTGAGATAGTTGAGGAATATATAACGACTTCGAGATCGGGCGAATTATTGATATTATTCGGGGAATTGCAATGGCGGAAAGGGGAGTATAGGAAAGCGAAAAATACGTGGGGAATTGCTTTGGATGAATTCCCTTCAAGATCAAATTTCATCTTATTGGCTCAAACCCAGTCAAATTTGCAATTGTTTCAAGAAGCAATCAATACGCTGGAATCCGGCCGTGAGATTCTGAACATACCTGCGGATTTCGCCGATGAATTGAGCAAATTATATATTGCAACCGGCGACTACGAAAATGGTGTGGACGAAATAATTATATTATTGGGGAAAAATAGAAATATTGCACTTGCCCAGGGCAGAATCTATGCCCTGATGACCAGCCGGAAGGCAATTAACTATATTAGCAAATCCCTGATGAAGATTGCCGGCGAGCAAGAGAATAATCTAAATATTCAGCAGCTGCTTGCATGGTTTCTCAGAACCACAGGCCGCCAGGATCAGGCTTTTGAGGTATACCTTAGGCTCGACAAGTTGAAAAATGGCAGGGGCAGGGAGGTATTGAATTTTGCAAATCTCTCGCGCAACGACGGATTCTTCGACATCGCCCTAAAGGCTTATGAATTTATTATCGATCAGGGGAAATCCAACAGATACACCCCGTCGGCATTGTATGGATATGCCCGCACCCTGGAGCAGATTATCCGGGATAATTCGACCATATCCCGCCAGCAAATCCTCCAAATTATTGATAGGTATGAGAAAATAATATCGGAGTATCCGAAATCCAACACTGCAACCGAAGCGATGTTCAGAATAGCCGACCTGCACTGGGAATTCCTTGACGACCCGGACATGGCAGTCGAACTATACCTAAAATTAATTAAGAAATTTCCGGGCCATCGATTGTCTGCTAAGGCATCGGTCAGCCTTGCCGGAATCTATCTGAATAATGAGGATTTTAAATCTGCTACGAAAACATTAAAACATCTGCTCGGAAATTTCCAAAGATCCGCCCCCGAGGAGGTTGAAGAAGGGAAATTCCTGCTTGCCGAAATTCAGTATTTCAGCGGCGGGATTGATTCGGCTGTGGCTTTATACAGAATTCTGATTAAAAATAAGTCGTCTGATGTGGCAAATGATGCGTTGAAAAGATTGGCGGTTATCGAGCAAAACAAGAACTTTATTTCGCCGCTCGGTGAGTTTGCCCGGTCGGAATACCTGCTGTTTAAAAGAGACTACTCCGGTGCTTTTAAGCAATTCGAAGATGTGTCGAAACAAACCGAAGGCAGCGATCTGTATGAAAGATGCATGATGAAGATGTCGGAAATAAAATTTACGATTGGAGATTATTCCGCTGCGATTAAAATATTGCGGGAAATGATTGAGAAGAATCCGGATACTATTTATGGTGATTCCGCTTTTATGACTATCGGCAAAGCTTTTCTGATGGAGAATAACAAAATTGAAGCCGAAAAAAGCTTTACACAAATATTGATGAAATATCCCAAATCAATTCATATACAGGAGGCAAGAGAAAAGATAAGGGCAATTCGGAATGATGATATTTGAGTTATTCCTCCCACGGCAGGTTCACACTAACCTCGGAAGCATTCGGAAGGCTGTCGGTAATTTTTGGCTTTAATGCTTTCGACAAAAACACCTCCACTCCGTCCCTTCGGTGCGCCGAAACATCGGCCCATGAGCAAAACAAACCCAAATGAGCAAAGGCCTGGATGGCAAGTTGTTTTCTTAAATCAAGCAGCTCGTCCGATATATTGCCCTGCCCGATCTTAACAATGCTTCTTTCCTTATCGCCGCTCCAGATCAAGAAAACTCCTTCAAGTTTTCTAAGGTATCTGTGCTCGAGATCGAGCTTAAAAAAATCGCACCAAACTCCGCCTTTGCATGTATACCAGTCCAATTGCATTGTGTAATCCTAATATAATAAAATGGTATTGTCTGTTTTGAACACGAAACAATTTTAAAGATAATAAATTACTATTTGTTAATCAAATACAATTCTCTTCAAATCTGAGCGGATACTTCGAGTATATAGAATTCAACCTTTCGAATAACAGGCATTTTCTATTTCCACGGACAAGAATCAGCGGCAAAGCACAAACGGGAATCAAGTGTTCATGCGTGGAACGGAAAATAATGGATAGGAGAACAACGAGATGGAAAATAACGAAATGGATTCCTGCTTTTACGTCTGTGACGTCGTAGTATGATTTCTCAGAAGTATTTTTCTCAGGAGCCTATCTTCAATAATTCCCTGCCAGCATTCTGCTAATTCTCATAAGCAGGGCGGCAGTGCCAACGTTATGCACTCTGATAATATCCCCGCCGAATCCGGGCAAAAGGGAATGGATGAAAGCTGTGGCTGTGTCCCTTTCGGACGGATTATCTATTCCGAGCATTTTCCCAATGAAGGATTTCCTTGAGATTCCCAGCAGCATTGGAACGCCTAAAGCTTTGAAACGATTAAGGTTGTTGAGCAGAATCAGGTTTTGCTCTACCGTCTTGCCAAATCCAATGCCGACATCGGCGATGATAGATTCGACTCCGCATTGCCTGGCAAGAGCAATCTTTGAATCGAGTGAATTGTAAATATCTTCGACAACGTTATCATATTGCGGAGAGTTCTGCATTTCACGTGGTGTGCCCTGCATGTGCATAATGATCAATGTTCTATTATGCTTAGCTGCAAGTTCGGCAAGGCGGGTATCAGAGCCCAGCCCGCTAATGTCATTAATAATATCTGCGCCGGCCTTTATGGCAAGCTCGGCCACTTCAAATTTTGTAGTATCGATTGATATGGTAATATCAGGAACTTTTTCCTTCAATCTTGCGATAACCGGAATCACACGGCCTATCTCTTCTTGCGGGGAAATTCCCAATGCGCCCGGCCTGGAGCTTTCGCCGCCAATGTCTATTATGTCGGCTCCGGCCTTTTGCAGTGCGATTGCATGATTATATGCAGCATCGGCATTGCTGAAATCACCGCCGTCGGAAAATGAATCCGGCGTTATATTTAATATCCCCATAATTTTGGGGAATTTTGTTTGGGGCATTGTCGAATGTGTAATATCGTTTACTAATTGAATTGATACATATAATTTACATTACTCTTTTACTAGTGTATCATCCCTTAGAAAGAGTAATTAATTATATGGTTAATGGTTTTCCAGTATAAGTCCACTGAAATGGCTTTGCCCTCGTCTTATTATATGTTTTTATATATTCCATTAATTGATCAGATAACTGCTTGGAAGA
>JAJRTW010000103.1 GCA_024278075.1 Bacteroidota bacterium
ATTCCGGTCAAATATGCCTCAGGAAAACTCATTGAAAATCAGCTTGTATTTACATGTTATTTTCCTGTGGAAACAGTGCTGGTTTTCACACGTTTTCAAAAGCTGTGTTTGTCTCATTACCGCTGAGCCTATACACTTCTTTCTTCTTTCTTCTATTCTTCTTTGTTCATTTATGTTATCATTAATGGGGTTTATGTTATCATTAATGGGGTTTATGTTATCATTAATGGGGTTTGTGCGTACATGAAACGGGTCGTTGTTAACAATAACCCCATTTATATCTACATAAATAATTCTTTTTAAAAGCTTGAGATTTTGTTCCCCGGTCTCGGGGTCATTCCGGTCAGGAAAATCACAAAGCCAAATCTTGGGATTAATAAGAATTTTTTTTCTGCGATAAACAATGGCTAAGAAGCGGGATTGAATTTCTTTTGATGTTAATAAATTATATTTTTCGTAAATATCTCTATTAAATATTTTCTTATTGAGCATATATTCAACAATTTCTTCCAATTTTTCTGGTTCACATAAACCATAACTTGCGGATAATTCAATTGCTTCATTATCAATAGGCAGGTAATATCCATTTGCATAGATTGCATTATGGAAATGCAGCCATACACCAAGCCCCAAAAGTCCAAATTTTCCCATTAACAGACGAACTTTCCTGTTGCTCTCAATATCGGTATCTACGTTGAAGTAATCCAGCCCTGTCTTTTGTGGTCTTGCCATTTTATTAATTGCCTAAGTCATCTGTTTTGTAAAATTTCCTTAGTTTGTGCCGGATGATTTTGTCCAGCAACGTATAATCATTTTTATATTGGCCATATATATCAATACATTCCTGTATCTTATCCCGTGAATAAATAACTGAATCGTGGCCTTTGTCGAGGAATGCACCAATCTTGTTTAACGTAAACATTGGATGTGTGTATTTGCAAAGAAAGAATAAAGTAAAATGCCTTGCCAACACTACGTTTGAGACGCCCCTTCGTTGGCGTAGCAAATCGTCATGACTCACACCATAATAATTTTCAATCCGCTTTGCGATCAGATGGAACGCCGGTGGATATTTTTCATTTTCTTTTATCATAACTTTGCCGGTAAATTCAATTTTGTTTTATTATATCTCAAATTATTCCGTTCAAATTCCGAAACAAGATAGTCACGTGCTTTTGTTAATTCCTCAATCATAGATTGCAGCTTAAAAACTGCATTTTGTCGATTATGAACATTTCTACGTCTGCCTCTGTAATACTGAGTGAGGGTTACCTTACTCTCACAATCAATAATTTTATATTCTGACTGCTCATTATTAATTGTAATGCTTATACTTGAATGCAACTGTTCTTGCGGCAGGTTTAAATGCCTAATAGATAAATAAGGTTTTATTACTTTCTGGGACTTTTTCTTTTTTTTTCCTGCTGGTTTTGTTGCGCTGCTTTGGTTCATTATTTATTCCTTATAATAATTTTAGTTTTAATATTCGCTATTTGGTAAAAAAGTTTTGTGTGTTCGCCATAAAGTATCGTTACTTCACAAGGGTTGTATTTCAGAAAGACATATTCATCATTATCATTCCCAATAGAATCATCGTTTAATATTTTCGTTATCTCTTGGATTAGTTTTATTTTCGTAGTCGCTTTTGTTATACTCATTTTTCATTTTCTTTTGTCATTATTAATTCTCAATAAAATAACCGGGCGGGTTTGTATAACTACTTGCATATTACACATTTATAATCTATACAATCGGTTGCTGTGAAAGAACTTCTTCATGTATAGTCATCCCCCGCCCGATCTATCCCCATATATTTACATTGCTATCTGATACGGCACATATTCAACCATATCCCGCAAAGGTACATTCACCCTGTCGATCTTCCGAATTGCACTAACCAACGAATCGCAAAGCGAAACAGCCTTACTCTTCGAGGAATAGCCCTCGCTCCAACACAAATCTTCACCAGAGCGAACAAAAACATAATACCATTGAATCTTATCATCCTGCCGGTCTTCCTGCCGGAATTCTATTTGCATAGGGTTCGGCATACCCTCAACATTCATTTCCTGCACACCTTTGAGAAAAGCCGATACCCTGGTGAAAGCATCCTTTTTATCCGGGTAGCCCTGGCTCCAGCAAAGATTCCGGCCCGACCGCCTGAATTTATACTTCCATTTGCCGTTTTTAATTTCCTGAATGATTATTTTTAATCTGTTCGATTTTGAGTGCTTTGCCATTTCATTTCTCCTTTAATTATGATAATCTGCCCATTTTACTGTTTTAAATATTGCCTTATGATTTACCCATCTTGCGAGTTTCCTTTGATAATTGTCAGTTTTATTATAGGGCATAACAAATGGGCTTATTGATGCTTCCCTTAATTTTTCTATTCGATACATATCTTCTGCCGGAGTTGAGTTGTATCCGATTAATACATAACACATAATTTTATAAGGTTTAATATACTTAGTAAGAATCTTAAGGTATTGATCAATATTCTCTTTTGGATGATCCCACGCTATTTTTATTTGTTTGTGTAGCTTAATTTTACTTAGGAAGTGTGCCTTTTCATCATTTATTAACCTTGCATCAATGCCATGGAAATTGACAGGTTGTGAGGCATTGATATAATATTTAAGGGATTCTTCCCAATTATCTTGTGCGAGGATATTATTAGTAATATCTTCAATCCATTTACCGTTCGGATTTAGATTCATTGGTGATGTGACAGAAATATCACCTTCCGCTTTTGGGACAACACAAAAGGAACATTTTCTCAAGCAACCAATAGAATGCCGTTGAATTGAAAACTCACAATTTGGATACAATGAATAGTCAGGTTGAGAATTATTTATTTTATCCGGAAGCCTGACTGATATATCGTAACCTGTACCCCCTTTGATGCTGTCTTGATGAATGTAAGGGCAATCCTGGGAGGATTTGAATATTTTAGATACATATATTTTATCATAATCAAAAAAGGAATTAAAAAATGCAACATCATCATCTTTGCCTTTATAATAATTATATATTTTCATAAGTGCCAAATTGGGGTATGGCCCATCGATATGTACTAAACCTATTTTCATATTATCTATGTTCATTTCTCCTTTAATGATTAAACATTCTCCTCTTATACCGGCCATAACCCGGCATCGCATTTCTGGTTTGCAAATCTTGTTTTCTTCTCAACCGGACAAGAACATAAATGGCATTTGCCCTGGTTAGTCAGGTAATTGCATTCCTTACAAACAGCAAGCCTTCGATTTCGTATTTCTTCGCTGACCTTTTCGCCCATACCCATAATATGCCAAATATTATAACTCATCTAATTCCTTCCTTACATCAGTTAATCGTAGGTCATTCTTCGTCTTTTCACTAAATTTCAATATCTTCATTGTTTTTTACCTCATTAATTAATTGGTTAGAAAAATTTAATAATTCATTAGCGGCCACGCCATTTAATATTCTTGCTAATAAAATCTCAAGATCTTTTTTTGGCAGATCGCATCTAATAAGATATGTACCATCCTTATTCAACTTTACAACAGTGAAGAAATGTTTATGAAACATAATTGTTATAATCAATCGGATTTTCATCATAGCTCTTGATAATATTTTCTTCATGCTTTCACCGGTTGATTTGATTACGACCGTATCGCCCACACGGATTAATTTATTTTTCCCCATCATAACTCCTAAGTATTTTAATTAATTCCTTTTCTTGCCAATGCCTTTCTGCGGCATCGGCGACACGGACGGCATCGGCGGCCTCGGCGGCGGCATCGGCGGCATCGGCGGCCTCGGCGGCAAAGGCGGCGGAATGGGCGGAATAGGTGGCAAAGGCGGCATCGGCGACACGGACGGCATCGGCGGCGGCAAAGGCGGAATAGGCGGCGGAATCGGCGGCAAAGGCGACACGGACGGCCTCGGCGGCATCGGCGGCGGAATGGGCGGCCTCGGCGGCAAAGGCGGCGGAATAGGCGGCGGCACGGGCGGCCTCGGCGGCGGCACGGGCGATTCTTCGATTTTCTTTTGTGTTGTGGTGTAATACTATTTTTGCTGCTTCTATTGCCCTTCGAGACCTTCCGTCATTCGGATATTCATTTTCGAATATATGTAATATGTGTTCGGCACAGGCAATTGCAAATCTCAATGGTATTTCCATTGCTCTTTTCTTGCCTGCTATTGCCCGTAATGC
The DNA here is from genome assembly GCA_024278075.1 of Bacteroidota bacterium. Classification (GTDB taxonomy): domain Bacteria; phylum Bacteroidota; class Ignavibacteria; order Kapaibacteriales; family UBA2268; genus JAJRTW01. Next base: position 4,205 of record JAJRTW010000103.1, read on the forward strand.
CCAAACGGCATCCTCAAGGCCATTGACTTCAATAATTTGAAGAATTGGCACTTTCGTTTTATCTGTATAATTAGGAAATGTTTCTTTGAATTTAACTATCGAAGGAACACAAGCGTGATATTCTTTTAATTTCTGTCCCGTTGTATAAATTTCTGACATTACTACTCCTAAATTACTTTGTTTGCTAATTGTAAATAATATTATAACTCATCTAATCTCCTACTTAATTATCCTTACCTAATAATTCCAATATCTTGTCCTTATTTTCTTGATGTCGTTGTTTTGTTCGTTGAACAGACCTTAATGGCACAGTATCAATTTGCTGGAAATAATAACTGTTAAGGTTACAACTCGAAGATATATTCGTCCCCATGTATATCCTCACAATTATATCCGTATTTGAATATTTTACAATAATATAGTCATTTGCAATACGAGGCTTTATGTTATTCGTTTTTTAGTGATCCTCCAGCGACGGTGTCCACCGGTATATTTCCGGCCCGAATGCTTCCCTGATTGATTCAATCGTTTTCATTCATTTTCACCAAATGATTAATAATATTTACTAATACTTCCTGCGAGAAGTTATGATAATTAATGATTGCCAAAAATCCGCTTCCGGGTACTTCCAATGTCAGATATTCAACATGGAATTCTTTCACAGTGTACACTATGCCTGGTTTCATTCCTTCCCGGTAGGAATTATTTAAGTAATATTTAATTTTATTCCCAGAGCTGAATATTAAATATATTTCATTGCCACTTCGGGTTATTATCACTTCATTTATCATTACATTATTCATCATTCATTTCTCCGTTTTAGGTTTGTGATAATTATCATCGGCCCATCCGCCGCCTTTAAAAAAAGTATTTACCGGTTGAATAATCGTCTTTACCTTCCCGTTGCAATCATCTTCAGTGCAATCCCGCATCCGTTTGTCCGACATTGCCTCCCGCCGTGTGAACAGATGCCCGCATTTCCTGCACATATAATCATAAACCTGCATTATCTTTTTCCTTTTTGCCGGTGACAAAATGTTTGTATAATTCATCTAATAAACCAGAGAATCCATTCTCACTTTCATCCCCCGATTCCCCAAAATGCCCGTGCCACCCGTCCGATGTTCCGATTGTAATGGTTATATTTTCATGTGCAATGTCATGGAACGCTTTTAATATCTGGCGTGCCTTTTCCGCATCAGATAGTATCATTTGTGATCCTTTTCAATGGTTGATATTGATTTGAATATTTCATACGCTACTTGCGGAACTATTGCATTTCCTAACGCCTTAAGTCTGTCCACCCGTCCGGGAACCCCATCATCCACTCCACAAAGCGTGGTTGCAACTTCAACCCAGTCGTTCTCCCACGCTCGATTGCGTCTGGCAAATTGTTTGTCTCGTATTTCCTGCCTTTCTTTTCCGTTTGTGCCGAACTTCCCCTGTAATCGCTCCTCGTTGGTGTGGGCAATAATCCAAACCCTGTTCCGCCTGTGCGGGGCATTTTTTGCTGAAGCTGGAATAATAAACGTTTGTGTTTCGTAACCTTCGGCTTCCAAGTCAGCATGCACTTGTTTGAATACAAGTCCGTTCTCAATATTGAGCATTCCGTAAACGTTCTCAACGATAATCCATGTTGGCTTGATTTCTGATATAATTCTAAGCATTTCCGGCCAGAGCCAACGATCATCTGCCGTGCCTTTTCGCTTCCCGGCCTGACTGACAGGCTGACAGGGGAAGCCTCCGGAAATAATGTCAATTTGTCCTGTATATTTTGTACCGTTAAATTCATAAATGTCTTTATATTTTTTCACTGCAGGGAAATTCTTTTCTAATACTTTATTGCAAAATTCGTCTATTTCAACTGTAAATATATTCTCGAATCCTGCCCATTCAGCAGCCAAATCAAAACCCCCAATACCTGAAAATAAACTTGCGTGTGTCATTTATTTTTGTCTTCTTTTTCTTGCTTTCTATTAGGTTTTGCCTCGGCGTTGCCGTTCGTCTGCAATGTCAGCATTTCCTCAATTTGTGCTATTAATGCATCTTTTGCATTGCCAACCGTTGTTGGCATTATCAAACCGATTTTCTTCTCGTCATCGTTTTGCGACAGTAAATACAATGGTTTATGCTTATTTGTTTTATGAATAAGCATTGTTACTCCCATTCTGTCAGTTGAGCAATTCATGGCTTTAGCTATGTCAAACAAGTAATTGATATTCAGGTTGATGTCATCGTACTGCTCTTCATTTGCCTTCAGATCGTCTAATTGATCTGTGAATATTTTCTGATAAGGCGGAAATTTATCTTCTTGTGACGGATGCGGAAATATTATTTCCAACCCTGTATGATAAATAATTTTAGTATGCTCGTCGGTTAATTCGCATCTGTCCATTTTCCCGATGGTATGCTTCAGGGCAACAATCCGTTGCCATACGTCTATGTGGATGAGTATGTCCTTATCCGTATCGCCTTCCTCCCGGACAATCGGCACGATAGTTAATATATACATGTTAGATGCCACAGCTTTATCGCCGTTTAAGAGGACACGGTGCATGGCAGGGCGGAATTCATCTGTCGACACTACATTTTTCAGGTTATAATTTCCATTCACTCTCATTTTCACAGCCTCATTTATGGTTATACAAACAATTACTTCCTTTTAATCATACTTCTTCAATATCTCAATTAATTTAGTTTTCTGCCATGCACGTTCTTTTTGTCTGCCCGCCGCACAAACCGCCGCATTAGCCGCCGCACAAACCGCCGCATTAGCCGCATCAGCCGCCGCATCAGCCGCATCAGCCGCCGCATAAGCCGCATCAGCCGCCGCATAAGCCCCAGCCGCATAAGCCGCACAAACCGCAGCATTAGCCGCATCAGCCGCAGCATAATCCGCATAAGCCCCAGCCACATTAGCCGCATAAGCCGCATCAGCCGCAGCATAAGCCGCATCAGCTATATCAGCTTCGTTCTTCTTATTTGGTGAATCAAATATTAATTTCAGTGTGGCGGTATTAATAGCTTTCGCAGGACGATTGTCGGTCGGATACTCAGCCTCAAATATGGGCAACACATGTTTTGCACACGCTATTGCATATTCTAAAGCAATTTGTTTTCGTTGTTGCTTGCCGTAAATGGCTCGTAATGACCATATAGCATCGACAATACCGTTACTTTTTATTATATATGTAATCGGTATTTTAGTTTTTTCTGTGTAATTTGGAATTGATTCGATTAGCTTCTTAAATGATTTCAAGCACGCATCATGCTTCTTTAGCCTTTTCCCTGTTGTGTAAATCATACTATAGTTCCCAGTTATGGTTATACAAACATTTTCATTTTCGATAATTCAATATCAATTGCTTTTTGAGCTATATCGCAGTATTCTTTATTCCCGTCTATTCCGATAGCGATGCGGTTCAATTCAATAGCTCGGATTATCGTAGTGCCTATGCCGCAGAACGGGTCGAGGATAACTCCACCTTTGGGACAGCCGCCTATTATCGGCTTGCTTATTAATTCTGAATTATAGCCTGCGTAATGTGTAGTAGAACCCGGCTTAGTTGGTATATCCCAAAAGTCGGATACATCGCCAGGGTTTTTGCCGTTGGGATCAGGTCTCATATTTCTATGCCTGTAATATGATTGTCCTAATGTATCATTCCTTGTGTTTTGCCCAGTGGCTATGAAATTATCTCCCCCCCATCTATTCATAGGCTTGGTATAAGGCGTTTTTATCCCATCCAGATCGAAATAATAGTTCAGGCTCTTCACCATCATAAATATATACTCATGCTTCTTTGAGAATCTATCTGTACATGATTCCGGCATCCCGTTACGCTTGGCCCAGATAATGTCATTGCGGACTATCCAGCCACGTTCAATACAGCCGATAGCAAAGCGGTGGGGGATTAATAGCAGGCATTTGTCAGAATCATACTCAGGCTTTGCTTTTGGTTCAATGTGGTGTTCTTTTGATTTATTTATAACCGTATGGTTGTTGCCGTCTTTTGATCTTGAGCCACGAGAATAAGTATCCCCCAGATTAATCCACACCGTTCCGTCATCGGCAAGCACACGCCAAATCTCATCCATTAAGCTCCAGAGATGCTCAAGATATTCCTGAAATGTCGGCTCTAATCCCCATTGGCCGTCAAAGCCGTAATCTCGTAATTGCCAGTAAGGCGGAGAGGTGATAACGCAATTAACAGACTTGTCCGGTAGTTTACCGGTTTGTTCCAGAGCGTCGCCGCATATTATTTTATTTATTTCGTTCATTTTATAATTCAATTATCTCTGCTTTTTTGACTTTGTGCCAAATGTCAATTATTTTATCACGGCAATCTTCCATTGTTTCCCAATCTAATGTACCATCACCCCATTGCTGTCCCACGTAGAAGTACAGCCATGTACCATCAATTTGGATGTTAAAAGAAGCAGGGTTTGATGGGCTTCCATGACATTTTATTTCTTGTATATATTGAATGTCATCAATCAGTATTTCGGCACCGGTCGGCAGTTTTACGATTGGCATATCATTCTCCTTTTTATAATCAGGCAGGGCAGGAAAGTTTATTAACAACGGGAAGCACTCCGTTATTTTTAGATGCACCAGGCTCAAATGGAAAAAAAAACCAAGTGCGAAAACCTGCCCTGCCTATAATTTAATTTTCAATTAATTATTCACGAGCCGATAAACAACTCGATAACTCCATTATCATAGATTTCAATTTCCTCGAAATACAGGTCTTCCAGGTCATGGCCCCAGATGCCGTATTTCCCGTCAGTTGGGTTTCTATTTATCATCCCCTTCCTTTTGTTTCTGGGGATGATTATGGTTGTCGTTGTTTTTTCTTCTTCTTCATAAATCGTTTTATATGCCTGTGCGATCTTCCAGAGAAGGGAGCCGAACCTTTTGATATTCTTAACTTTCAGTTTCAATTCGACTGTCACGTTCAATGGGTAATCAATGAGTATCTTACAATATTTATTACTACCCATGTCCACATGACTATAACCGTTATTGTCTTTCAGTAGTATAGATGCTTGTTCCTCTGTTATTTCCGAGACAGTTTTAATATGATAGACACATTTGTATTGTTTAATTATTTTCTCGGTTTTTGGTATTTTATTTATGATTCTCATTTTCATTCCTCAATTATGAATTATTTAGAACGGCACTTCATCCTCTTCCGGTACTTCTGCCGTTTCTTTTTCAGTAGTTTCTTCCGGCGGCCCGTTGCCTTGTCCGTCGTCGTGTTTTGTCCCATTCACTATTTCATAAACCTTAGCGAAATCCCTATCCGCCATATCCAGTGATGCCTCGAAATCCATTGCAAGGTCATGGCTCCACCTTACCAATTCATGGTTCTGGTGTACATTGATGTTGTTGTAGGTGTTGCCGTCTTTTTTGTGCTGGTAGGCGAATAATTGAATATCGTCGAGTGTAGCCATGCCGGACATGCAATTCAATAATTTATGGACAGTCATCATCCTGATGTTTAGTTTCAGCCGGTAAATAGTTTCCGACTGGTTATCCATTATGTCAAATACGATTACTTCACGTTCACTCCCGTCTTGTTTTTCTTCGTATTGCTTATTTATTCTGATTAGGCTGCCGTTCAGAGTAGGGTAATAATATCGCTTGTCGTTTTTTACAATGAAGAACTTTCCACCGCCATCTTCATAGCCATCCCAGTTGACAAAAACCATTGGCGGATTGGTGCTTAATCCCATTTGCTACTCCTGAATAAATGATTGAAATAAAAGTGTGTATTCTCCGATGATGAGAATTGTCAAAAGAAAAAGCGTTAATAAAATCCGTATCCCCAATGGCTTTTTTCTTTTGTTTGCCAGGTCGAAGCGTGACCCCACGAAGTAATCTTTCCAAAGGAATCCGATTCCGCACAATACGATGAGTAAAAGCACTACTGCCGCTATAGTGGCTATTACTTGCATCCGAACTCCTTTCGATATTTAATTGCGAGAATATTATCAATGGCTTTCGGGAATATATGTCCGCATTTTTTGCACTTAAAAATCATCATTAGATAATTAAGTTCTTCATAACCCGGTATGTCATCCCAACAATCCAATAGCTCAAGGTCAGTGTTCCCGCAGGTGATGGTCAACTCATTATTATTTCGTTTAACAATACCATTTCGGCAGGCAACTTCGACTATCGTCGATTTGAAATGCTTTTTGTAACGTTTTTCTCCTTGAGTACGGCTTTGCGTGTAGTCGTGATAGATCATATTAGTCCATTTTGTTGTGTGGTCGTTTATACCATGCCCTGTCCCGTTCATTCTAAGTTGTCGTTCATTTACCATACGCATCGAACAGGGCATAGATGAAGTGCATCATTGATGCTGTTTAGAGTTGCGGAGGCAGGATTTGAACCTGCGATGATTAGGCCATGAACCTATCGGGCTGTCCGGTATTGCCCTACTCCGCTAATATCCCACTATATTTCAAAAATACTTTTGCCATGTAATCACAGGCCGTTGCCATTGCCACATCATCCATCGCTATCGAATGCTTTTCTCTTAATCTGAATCGCATATACCATATATAACTTAAAACATTTATTTCGTCCTTAACATCATCATCAGTTATACTATCGTAAAGGATTTTATCTGACTGTGGCGAGTGTGAATTTGTGTCTGGGGACAAAATATTAGAAAAAAAATGTAACGCCTTGTATCTTGCACTTGTGTTTGAGCATGAAACGTCCAAAGCAGCATTCGTTACGGATTTATACATATCCAAATTCAGATTATAACGTAGTATGGACGATAATTTATCGAAAAACGGCGAATCCGGTTCGGTGATGTAATATATGCCATTGAAAATTAGCAGAGATTTCAATTCTTTCATGCAAGAGGTTTTTTCCAACTGTACCATGACGTCTCCGGTTAATTTGGCATAATAATATTTGAGTTCGTTTGCAGCCCCTGTTGGGACTGTCGGATAGCCGCTTGTGTGTTCTTAAGCACTTTGCATTGTTGAATCAGATAATGGAGAGCAGAAAACGTACGGTTGTCATTCCTGAGCTTCGCATTGTTCATCATTACACTACTGTTCGCAATCATATTGTCAAAATCCAATATGCTCAGATACATTACAATAGTATCCAAAGCCGTGGCTTGCATCTGTTGCAAGCCCTGGTTTATACTGGAATTAATTGTTTTCTGTTCTTGGATTTGATTATTTAGGTCTCTTATGATATTTGAGCTTGGGTTGTTGCTTTCGGCATCGGTCAGCCGTTGTGCAAGGACTTCGATCTTCTTCAGGTTCTCAACGTTAACTTGCTGCAATGATTGATATTTCTTCTCGATCTCAATATTAGCCGTATCGGTGGCCGACAGCCCCTTATTTTTTTCTATAAGACTATCAATATCCACATTCTTATTCTTGATAATTTCATCGAACGATGATATTCTGTTGTTAAGAACTTTGATATTATCCTGCAATATATTATTCGTCGCCGTAAGTTCGGCGATTAGTTTTTCATTGTCTCTTTTTCCCGGTGTTGCCGCCGGTGCTTTGGTATTATTATTTGGTTTGCTTTTTGGTGCGGACTTCATCTTTGCTGCATTAGATGAAGTGTTGGAATTAGTTTTTGCCATTTGCCATCTCCGGTTTTGTAGGTTCAAAAAATTCTAATAACATTTTACGTTGGGCCGGGTCAGAAATATTTTGCGGGTAATCAACGGCGAATATTTTGGTAAACAGATTGTCAATATCAACCCGTCTGATGGCGGTTTTCTTTCCGCTCTGCCAGCGAGCCTGAATCAGTCCGTGCTTAATAGCCTGGTCGATAAAAGTCATATTTATACCGGAATATTTCCGTGCTTCCTATTTCGAGAGTAGAGCCTTGCTCCTGAAGTCAATCTGTATCGTTGCCGTTTTTCCCATAATGTTCCATTTATTAATTCGATTATTGTCAGATTGGTTTGATTGAATTTATTTCATGTGCCATTTCAATTATTTTAGTTTTTTTATTATTGGCTTCTTCTTGTGCCTGCATTCGTGTTGTCAATTTGTCATACAGCCAATCCATAAGGATCGGGCGGTTGGCGTCGTACCAGAGCTTTGCGGTATTCGGTGCAATACCTAAATCGACACTTGCTTCCTGTCTCCAGCCTTTCCATAACAACCTATTAAGGCTGTTTTTTGGAGCGTCAGTTTGATTATTGGCATTATTATTGTTACTTTGCATGGTCTCGGATGTCGCTTTGTTATTGTTAACGTGTCTATATGATGTCGCTTTACTGGCGTTAGAATTTATAGTGATATACGTAACTAATAGTGAATATGTTGCAAATTTAATAACTAATAGTGAATATTCCTAATTATATTTTTGAATGACATGGAAAATAAATTAAATAGTACGGGCAGAATTATCGAAAGAATCAAGCAAATATATGGATTTATAACAGATGTAGAATTGGGAAAATTCTTAGGGAGAACACCAACAGTTATATCAATGTGGCGTGTTAGAGATTCTCTTGATTATCAATTAATCTTAGAAAAGTGTGGGGAATATGATTTGAATTGGATATTTACCGGTTCCACGGATGTGAATCAATTTTCTATAAACAATGACGACATTCCTCAAGATAAAAAGGCCATACATGGCTGGCTTATTAATGAATACGGCTCTTTAGGGAATTATGCTACCCGTAATAATGTCAACTTAGTTGAACTCATATCTTCATTTACAAACGAGGCACGTCCTCTGCCTGCAATCTTATATATAGAATATAACCGGAAAAACACAGCTATCGTTAGTGAAAAAATATATAATTACAGCCTGCCGGATGCTTCATTTAATTTGGAACTGACAACAGAATTGTATAATATTGTGAGAAAAGCAATAAAAGATGATCGAAAAGAACATGAGGAGAATCAAAAAAGGGATATTGTATAAATATATTATGGTACTATAATTTAAGGCGGGGCAGATTCCGCCTATTAAATCATAAATCGGAGTATTGAGGTATGAAAAAGCTAATCTATCTGTTCGCCTTCCTGTTTATTCTTTCGTGTTCTAAGGACAACCCAACCGAGCCGGAGGTAGTTTATGATCCCGATCCGGTGGGATTCTACTTGTTTGATATAAAGACAAATATAATAGAGAAAATGAATGTTACCGGTGCGAAGAACGGGTTAAAATCCTATATTAAATATGAAGATAATGCTTGGTGTGATATAAAAGAAACAGGTGAAGATTATTCTGTCTGGATTAAGAATCTGGGAAGATATACCATTGAGGGTGTCACGCATGTATTTTTTGATTTAGAACTTCAACCGCCATCATTTATATTTGAAAGCGATTATATAAAAATAGCTACGTTAAATATTGAATATGAGATGAACCCTGTTTATTTTGCTTCAATTGATGATCCTGAATTAGAATATGTCTATCGGGAGTTTAGGAAATATTCACTGACTCTCGATAAAGTGAATAAGTCATATAATTATATTAGAAGCATCGCTGATAAGGATAAGACAGGTTTTACAAAATATTACAATGCTTTGCTTGGGTTAATTGGTATTTTTATGAAAGATGGAGAGAAGGCTGAGCATAAGTTTGAAGCAGTGATTGCCGGGGCGGAGTGTTTCGGGCAATTGCGTGCCTGGATTAAGGAGATCGAAGCCGGTAACTAAAACATTGTGTCATTAATTTATCCCCAATTATGCCACGCAAGAAGAAGAAAACCGTTCCTGGTACTATCTATACAAAAGTATCTGGCTCCACGGGCAAGGGTTATTTGTATTATCGTCTGCCCGGATCACGCAAACAAATATCCACCGGACTTGAGGACACGCCCGTCCATTACAACATTGTAGTTGATATACTTAAACATTGCTACAAGCAAACTCTTAGGGGCCGTGAGTTGTTGCCGGAAGAAAGCAGAGAAACACATCTGACAATCAACGAAGCGAAAGATCGGTTCTTTGATAATCTTAGGAAAAAGGGCAGGACAAAGCAGACACTCAGGATGTACAAATATGCAATAGAAACGATAGTCTCGCCTGATAGTGCAATTATGCTTCGGGAAAAAGGTGTAATTGATAACAAGTCCGCATTTTCCCTCGAAGTGTTGGCCGATGAATATGTGATGACAACTATTCATACTTTAGTAACAAAAGCTACAATAATGAGGCATTATCAATGTTTTATCAACTATTGTTATAAAAATGGATGGTTGGCAAGAAGTATAAATATTAGGAAGAGATATAACCTGAAGACTGGCGGCCATGTCAGGGATGCTTATATGGATGATGAAGTGCGGCAAATATTTATTAAGGCCTTGTTCAGGTTGCCGAGGGATTATGAATTTCCATTATTGATACTATTCTTGCGATATACAGGGTTTAGAATTCAAGAATCGTTACGTTTGTACTGGAGCGATATTGATATTGACAGGAAAGTAATTGTAGTGGCCAATAAAATGGACACTGCCCGAAGGGATGTTTTCCCAATTTATCACAAGCTAAATAAATTATTATTAGTTCTCAAACGTTTATCTATTCAGCGTTACAGAAATCAGGATAAGGTATTCCGTTGGGAGCCGACATCGACTTCAGTATTGAATAAAAGACTGGCGGGGATAGAGGAATCATTAGGTATTAAAAAGGGTATGAGAGCTTTTCATGGGTTTCGGAGAACTTTTATAAATGCGTTAATTGATAATGGTGAATCGGTGTATAATGTTCAGGAATTAGCACGGCATGGCAATATACAAACCACCATCACACATTACAAGAGCCGGAACCCTAATAAACTAATAGATATAATGGACACGATGAGTAACCAGTGAGTAACCAAAAGGAACGTTATAGAGACGAGAAGAGACGAGAAGAGACGATACGGCGATAATATATCACGATCTCCAATGTCATAGAAAGCAAATAGGAATATAAAAGGAATCAGTGTCCATCAGGTATTTGAGGAATTAGCAGAGAGAAACATACATTCCGGCCACCTTAGCTCAGTGGTAGAGCAGCTGATTTGTAATCAGCCGGTCGGCGGTTCAAATCCGTCAGGTGGCTCGCATATAAAGCCCGTTAATCCAAGTGGTGACGGGCTTTTTACTTGACTCTGCCATTTTACTGCATTGACTAACGCCCCTCTTTCTCGCCTCTGCCCGCCTCTGCTATATGCTATTTGGTTACTCACTGGTTACTCATCGTGTCCATTATATCTATTAGTTTATTAGGATTCCGACTCTTGCAATGTGTGATGGTAGTGACGTGTCATTAGTGTAACTATTCGTAAAAAGGCTTAGTATATTCATCTAATTCCCAAATTCCGATTTGGGAATGCAATTTTCCCGCAAATCTCTGTTTTGCAATGGATTAGTCAAAATAATTAGGGTTCCCTCAAAAAGTAGTCAGGAAAAAGATATTCATGCTTATGCTTTAAGGAGAATAACAACCCCCTTAATCCCCCTTTTTTAAGGGGGAATTTAATTGGCTATTCCCCCTTAATAAAGGGGGAAGTGAGCAAAGCGAACAGGGGGTTGTCCTACAATCTGCAAGGCATAAGGGCATAATAAATCCATTTCCTTGCACTTTCTAATTGAATAGTTTTCGTAATTAATATAACAATAAACAGTTAGTACTTTTTGAGGGCAATCTATTTATTCCTTATCTGCCGAATAGAGTTCGCATTACTCAAATATCGTAAGAAAGTTACAAATTTCCCCTAGGTAAGAAGCCTGAAATGCCCAGGTCATCCGATGCCATAATCAGTTAATTTCCTATAAAGAGTACGTTCGCTGATGCCTAAGGTTTCAGCAGCAAGGCGGCGGTTCCCGTCAAACCTTTTAATTGCTGCTTCGATCAATTTCCTCTCCATTTTCTCCAGGGAAAGCAAGTCTTCTTCCGGGCGATTTTCGCCCTCGGGTTGCACTTCTTCGACCTTGCCGAAATCATGATTGCCAAAACCATCTTTTCTCAATTTGGATTTTATCTCAGCCAGGTCGTTCAGCATAATATGCATTCCACGCTTCATATCGCTTAAATCATTTTTCAGTTCCAGCAAAGTTTTGAAGATTAAGCCAAGTTCAAAATTCCCTATTTCGTCCTGGGGCGGCAAATGAACTAAAGAAGATTCAACAGGCAGCGAACTTGTATCGTGAGGCGGCAATGCCCGGGTGATATATTTTTGAAAAATATCCGGAGTCAGCGATGTGGTTTTTTCCAAGGTTATTACCGTTTCAACCAAATTTTTGAGCTCTCTCACATTGCCGTTCCAGGGCAGGCTCATCAGAAAGCCCATAACGTCCCTGCTGATTCCTTCATAATCCAAAGACAGTTTGATGGCTATTCTTTTTGCAAAATAATCTACCAGCACCGATATGTCTTCAATATGCTCCCGGAGCGGAGGAAGTATGATATGAACATTTACCAAACGGAAGAAAAGGTCCTGCCTGAAATCGCCTATCCGGACTTGCTCCGCCAGGTCCCTGTTGGTAGCGGCAACAATCCTGACGTCAACCTTCTTAAGATTCGTCGACCCAAGCCTTGTGAATTCCCCCGATTCCAATACCCTCAGGAGTTTCACCTGAGTGCCGATTGGCATCTCGCCGATTTCGTCTAAGAATATAGTCCCCTCATCGGCAACTTCGAAAAAGCCTTTCCTCTGGCCGATAGCTCCGGTGAATGCCCCCCTTTCGTGGCCGAATAATTCAGATTCGAGTAAAGACTCCGGTATGGCACCGCAATTGACGCTAATAAACGGGGAGTTTTTCCTTAGGCTAAGGCCATGGACAGCATTCGCGAAGACCTCTTTGCCTGTGCCGGTCTCGCCGGTTATCAGGACAGTTAGGTCGGTGGGGGCTACCTGCAAAAGCAAATTTACGGCATCATTCATTGGTTTGGAATTACCAATTATGCCATATCGCTTTTCCAAAAGCTCGGAAACATGCTTGCTGTCGGGATCTGTTTGCATTCAATCGTATAATAAGTGAAACTATTGGCCTGAGTTTTTCTGGCTCCACTGCTCCCAGCCGCCGGAATATATAAATACATTTTCGTATCCGTTAATAACAAGGTCTTCGGCCAGGTGGTGGCTCAGGTCGCAATTCCCACCGTCGCAATAGACAACAATTTTCTTATCCCGCGGCAGGCTGTAAATTTTTTCCATATATATATCTTCCTCCTCATAAGGGAATATATTTGTGGCATTGCCGATATGGCCGGCCTCATATTTTTCCTTATCCCGGGCATCAATGAAAATAAAATCGGGATTGTCGAGCAATTTTACTACCTGTTCGTAGGTCAGCGTTTTGTCCAGTATCTCGGTATTTGCCTGGCCCTGCGATATTAACAGGGAATCCGGCACGATGGCAATTTCGCCGGTTGAAATCATTGGCAGTGGCTTGGGCTGCAGTGCATTGTAGATCAGGCCAAGAGCTGCGGCAACAACTACGATTCCAATTATTTCATAAAACAAAAGTTTTTTATTCATTGCGATCGAACCCCATTAAACCTTAGTTAGAAATTCATAGGCAAGATTTATTTCAAGCGTCTTCCTTTCGGCGAGTTTCTTCAATTCATCGCCGAGGCTGGCAACTTTGTCGGGATGATATTCTTTGACTTTTTGCAAATAAGCCGATTTTATTTCATCGGCTGAGCAATGCTGTTTAGTGCCAAGAATTAAGCAGGCCTTTTCAATCGTCATTGGGCTTTCGGCGGACTTTTCATACTGCCCCGATTCTTCACTTGAATTCAGTTCATTAATTATCCTTTGCAGTTCACCATCATCATCTTCGACCGGTATATCGTCTATTGCAGAATCATTAATGTGTGATTTTGTGATGCTTTTTATTCTATTGAATATTTGTCCCATATTGTATATTTTAATCGATTCGTTTGATAAAATACTATCGTACCTTTCAAGAATTAAGTAAAAAAAAAGGATAGTGACGTGTCATGCATACTTTGACGAATTATTTGTTGGCTGTCATTGCGGAACTTGTTTCAGAATCCAGTATTCACGGGCTAAATGGCTATATTAAGATGGATTCCGGATCAAGTCCGGAATGACATAGTGTATTTGACACGGCACTAATGCATCATCTCACAAATAATTACCCTATCTTGCTAACTTATCTTGGGCAGCAAGGAAAAGCCTCAGGGCGGGAAGTCCTGACGCCACAAAAACTATTTTTCATAGACCAATCTAATGTATATGTAGTGGCAGGTTCGCAACCTGCCTGAAAACCCGAAATATCTATTAATTTATTATGAGATGGCGCACTAGTTATTCTATTGCCACGTGCTCGCAATAAATTGCTTTAGCGCGTGGCTATTGACAGTTGATATTGTTTACCTTTCTACGGAATACGACACTATCAGATAAATTCCTCAAATGCAATCGTCCCTCTTGTCCTGCCCAATGAAGGCAGAATTCATATTAAGATTCGCGTGAAAGCTGGATAATAGTGTAATCACAAACAATCATACTTTTAAGTGCATTGAAACCTTAGCGAAAAAAATCGGTGAAAGCCGATTATTTTTCAGGAACCTCTATACATTACTGATAATGAAATCCGCCGTTTCGTAAGGATCTGAAAAATGCTTAATACTGTCAAACACTTCAATGGCAGACTCGGAATAAAAAGCAATTGTTTGCAAAACCTCATTCCATTGGTCGCCAAAACAAGCAACTGGTTTTATTTTAATAATATCTCTTTGCATCAAAGCCATAAGAGCGGCAATTTCCAGATGAGTGCCCGTCCCGCCCGGGAAAATCACATAAGCATCGCCAATACTAATCAACTTCATTAAACGGTCAATATATGAATTTGTTTTAACAACATTATTGACATAATTATTACAATTTCTTATTTTCAAATCCTTTAGGACTATACCAGTTTTATTAATAGTCGAATTGGCTGCTCCTTTGAGGGCAGCTTCCATTATTCCGCCATATCCTCAGGTTGCGATGTCCAATCCGTGATCAGAAAGAATTCTTCCAATTGTTTCGGCGGCTTTGAATATTTTCGAATTGCTTTTCTCATCGCCACTTCCAAATATTGTAACGTTTGGCATAGTCCCTCCCATAATGATATAATACTGATTAATATTGATTTCAATCATAACGATCGTCTAAAGATACCATTTGTTATCGAGAATCAATAGCTGAAAAATTCATTCAGCCTAAGTAATATAACTTATTAAATGGAGACTTCAGAAAAATAGGAGAATTGTCATTTTCGTAATAATTTGTAAATAGAACAGCGATAAGACAGTCATTCTGAACCTTTCGACTCCGCTCAGGGTGACTATTTTAGTGTCATAGTGAGCGGAGTCGAACTATAGACACGATCGGCATGGCTCAGGATAAACTCCATGAAGAATCTATAACTCTATATTTATAGATTCTTCACTACGCTCCGCCAGAAGTGGCTCCGCTTCATTCAGAATAACAGAAATGTCCGATCTGTTGCTATTATGAATTCTCAGAAGTATTCGTCCCCAACAGCGGGAAACGGCGAAGATAGACCGATTTTCAGCAATTCTAAACAGACAGTTGTGAGTTAACATCATAAGAATATTATATTTTCGTTGTCATTATATGATTATAAATTTATTTTGTACTTTTATTTATCAAGATTAGAAATTAATATTGTATGGAACTGAAAATTTTATTAATTTGCGATTGGTATTACACCTTTTTTTATAATTGTTTTTTGTCTAACTAATAGGAAGATCGGTGCTATGGAATCAAGATCTGAAAGGCTAAAGCTTTTCGTTAAGATATGCTTTGAGAAAAATTCGATGAAGCTTGCAAAAGTTTTGGAGAATATAAGCGGTAATAATTTATCGCGCCAAAATATGTCTCATTACATGAACAACGAAAAGCCAAGTACACAAGTCGTTAGCTTGCTGTATGCAGCAGGGCTTAACGCAAATTATTATCTTTTCGGCATTGGCGATATGTTTGCCGAGAACGACGCCGGCAGAAGGCTAAAGTCAAAACATGGAGAATCGAACTTCGATGAATTGGCTATGGCCTCTTCGGCTGACAGCGGTATTTCCAAATACGGAATAATATCCGCTATTAAGGAATGGATAATTTTCAATTTCGGTGCTTTGGAGAATTTTGCGTTGACTCAGGAGTGCAATGTAGAGTTCCTTAACCAATACCTGACAGGTAAAAAAGCTATCGATGATGAATTCCATCAATTCCTGAGGAAAGCAGGTTTCAATTTCTCTGCTTTGTTCTATGAGGGGCATTCTCTTTACCTTGATACGCCCGAAGGTACTGCACTAAGGGCCAAACATGACTCTTCTATGGGAATCTCTTCGGTTCGGGAAGAATTAAAGAATATCAAAATTGATATTACTTCCGACAAGAACAAGGCTTTCATTAAAGAAGCGGTTGCCGAAACTATAGGCGAAATGCAGCCTGCGCCGGCTACTGTAGCGATGAATCAGCCAAAAGCAGCTTACGATCCGACAGTGTAATCGCTTAGCTTAGATTCTTCCGAATCAATTGAGCAGCTTATAAGTTCCGTTTATTTTTTATCCAGAACCTATAGGCTGCTTTTTTTAAAACCGACTCGTCATTCGGCAATTTCACGGGTGGGAATTCTGATTGTCTCTATCGAATCACCTGCTCTAACAACGCCGCCATGCAATACTTTTGCAAATATTCCTTTTTTGGGCATTATGCAATCCCCGGTCGCTACTCCAATTGCACATGCGGTATGGCATTCCTTGCCAATCTGCGTTACTTCGAGCATTACGAAGCTTCCGATTTTAAAGCGTGCGCCGATTTCAATCGAATCCAAACTCAGGCCGTATATTATTAAATTCTCCGCAAATGCTCCGTTCTGCAAATCGGGCAATATCTTCTTCATTTGATTTATATCCTCAAGGGCAAGCAGAGAGACCTGCCTATGCCAGTCCCCCGCATGGGCATCGCCGTCAATACCGTGATTTTCAATGAACTGCGCCTCCGGGATTTCTTTCTTAACAATTCCTTTTTGCCCGCTGATGCAAATAGCTTCGATATGACCCATTATTTTATCTCCCATGGCAGTAGTGTCCGGTTAAAAAGCAGTGAATAATTGGTAATCACAGTTATAGCCTGTATTTTGCCCTATATAACGCTGGTTTAGATACAATTTCGTATCATAGCAATTATAATAATATTACTTGTCATTCCGGACCCCGTCCGGAATCCATCTTAATATA
>JAJRTW010000104.1 GCA_024278075.1 Bacteroidota bacterium
ATATTCTCCAATAATTAAATTCAAAAAAATAAAAATAATTATCCGTTCATTTCCTCTTAATATTAACGGCAAAGAGCCGATAACAGAAATAGCCGGATAACCCATTCGAGAAGAAATCGTGGTTTCGGGGGGCGGAGTTGTTCATATATGGCCCGGGGTATGTTTTTAATCCATTCGTTCCCCGTGGCGGTATATAATTCTGTCCCCTGCAAACCTATCAATATTGCATGCCACGCCCTTCGTCGGCAATCAGTCGCCATAAAATTGCTCAATTATTTTTCCCGCTTCGACGTCCCGTTTGTTTTTTTCCCTGTTGTTTTTCCTATAGTAGCGTTCCTGCTATCTTGCGGATTTAGGGAAGATAATAGCATTTATGCTAAATGTGGACGGAGCTAAGGTTATCAAAAAAGCAATATCAGGCGGGCATTGCCGGCCCGCAGCAAGTAGATCAATCGCCAGCCAAAGCTGGTTTTCATTGACATTGCAATACAGCCAAACTATTGGCACTGCATAGTCCATGAATTTGAAGAGCGAACTCATTCGCCTTGGCTTTTCATTGAGATTCGGGCAAGCATAAGGCCAACAAAGCATTCCCCAGAACAGCTTCGGCCATTGAAGATACAGCAGCATTGCGTCCAATCCTGGGGGAATTGTCAGCCGTGAGCGTATCCTCGCTTTACCCATCGTAATCGTTTTTGATAGAATCGATTGTCAAAGAACGCTTTATACCGGCACATGCCCAACCCTTTGAAAGCGTTTGGCATCAGAGTGCCATGTTTATTCTGCCTTTATTTATTATCTTAGCGTGAATTCTGTGATTCGATAATTCTGTCGGAATTTTGTCCATGTCCCAATCCTGCAATGTGTTTTTGAATTTCGTTTCATATTGGGGATGCGAATATACGCCGTATAATCCGGCGAGGCAATACCGTGAATGTGGTATTAAGGCAATATACGTGTAAATACTTAGATTGGGGGTACTACCATCAAACACTTAGATGGTGCATGGATATGGTATATAACTACGTATAAACCGCAATGGATTCTACACACAGATGTCCAACAATTTGAAAGTGTCGGACATCTTTTGGTAAGAAAGTGTGAAATATTTCTTGGTATGGAATTTGGTAATGAGAAACGAAAAGCGGTTACTTTAGCCATAAACACTGGAACCTTCGACTCCGCTCAGGATGACAGGCCCATAGTATTCGGGTATAAATTAAGAACGGCTCTTATTATTAACCGGACACTACTGACATCTCAATCAAACCAGATCCATTATTCGTATCATATTCTGCTCCATGATGGACTTGATAAGAGACACGAAGTTCTTCTCGCCATATTTTTGCAGCATATTTCTTCGGTGGGTCTCGACGGTGCGGACACTAAGATACAGCCTTTCGGCAATTTCATAATTATTAAGGCCATCGGTAATAAGGTTAAAAACCTCTTTTTCTCTTTTAGTAAATGCCTGGCCAAAAGATGAATTGTCGCCTTTTTCCACCCTATTATTAGTAAGTGCAGCAAGGTTTTTCTTGCATAGATAGCAGCCATTGCCGGCCACAACCCTGATGGCCTCGATTAGCTCTCTGCATTCAACAAATTTACTGACGCAGGCGTTGGCGCCATTGTTCAGGCTTTCCTTGATGTAGGCTTGTTCGGTTATACCGCCGATCAGTAGAACTTTTGTGTCGGGGTAATTCTCAGTAATCCTTCTAAGCTGGCCGATGATTTTTTGCTGGGGGTTGGATTGAACAATGATAACAACATCAATTTTCTTGTGAGTAAGGATGTCCATAACTTGCTTTTCAGAATTAGCAATGCCTGTCAAGTGAAATTCGTCGTGCTCTTCAACTAAGATTTTTAATAATCCCGCAAACAGAACTTCTTTATCAGAAATTAAAATTTTAATCTGGCTCATAATTGCCTCGTATTATTCATACATTTCTACATCGCACTATGTTTGTCATTTTCATTGGCATATGTTTATTTGACAGCATATGTTAGATAATATTATATGTCAAATGATAATGCAATCAGTAGTTTCTTGTCAACTGTCATTCCCAATTATATGTGAACTATCCATTCATAATAGATAAATCACAGCTTGCTGTGATGACTAAATCATCACTACCACATCTATAGAATAAAAGTTGAAATCTCAATTAATACTGGTCAATTAATACTAAGCTAGGATTGATGTACCTGTGCAATTCTGATGATGGGAGGACGGTAATTGGTTTGATAGAGCAATATACGATTAATACCGTATATGATTAAATACCGTGCCACCGCTTTTGTGAGAATAGCAGGCTGAAGTTGTTAAGAATATGCTCAGAAGGCCTTTTATTATTTGCTAAATGGTCATGTTTAATTATTGTCAGATGAGCAATATAATTATAATTATTTATATATACAAATAAATATCCTATCAAATTAGCTGCCAAGTCAAATTTTTCACTCGTTCAAAACAATGAATTTAGGAGCGGCTAACAATATCTCGATATTGCTGATGCCCGAATATTAAACCCGGAAAATGCGTTGGATACCAATCGGCAGAATTATGTTTATAATGATAGATTTCTATTCATTTTCGGTATCTGGTGACAATAAAAAAGGCAGGATATACGGAAATTCTAAAAAATGAATCGCATTGCTGACAATTTTTCTATGAATTTTGTATTTATGAATAATGCGGGTTAAATATGTTTCGTGCCATACCTGATTTCAGTAGTGTCCGGTTAAAAATGAGAGACGTTCCTAATTTATACCTAATAATTATGATTTGTCATTGCGGAACTCGTTTCAGAATCCAGTCTTCACGTGCTATGTGGCTATATTAAGATGGATTCCGGACGGAGTCCGGAATGACAAGTAATATTATTATAATTGCTATGATACGAAATTGTATCTAAACCAGCGTTATATAGGGCAAAATACAGGCTATAACTGTGATTACCAATTATTCACTGCTTTTTAACCGGACACTACTGACCTGATTTCGCAAGAATGACAGCCAAAATGATCCGCCATAGCAAGGTTGATTTGCCACTGCCAAACGAAGATATTCCCATGAAATAGCGGCATTTGAAGCCACAACAAAAACGCGGATAGACCCAAAGAGCGAGGAATAGTGATGCCCATAAGGACGGAGGAAAGAAATCATTTCATACCCGGCAAAGGGCATTGCAAATCTCTATATTCGTTTACGCTATATTTATCTGCTGCCGATACTAAATTAATGGCCCGCTAATAAAGCGAGCCAATAATTACATCTAATTCACCATTTCCCGGTTTTGCTAATAGCCGCCGGTGGAAGCCCCGCAAGCTCTGATTCGGCTTTTTCAATCTCTTCCTGTGGCAGGGCGTAATCCTTAAGCTCTCCGTCAAAATATTTGGCATATCCAAGGAGGTCCATGTGGCCATGGCCGCTTAAATTAAATAAGATAACTTTTTCTTTGCCTTCCTCTTTGGCTTTTAATGCCTCCCGAATAGTAACGGCTACTGCGTGGCTTGTTTCCGGAGCGATAATCGTTCCTTCGCTTCTGGCCCATTTAACGGCGGCCTCATAGCATTCAAGCTGTGGCACTGCAACCGGTTCGGCCAGGCCCTCCACCACTGTCTGCGATACCAACGGAGCCATGCCATGATAACGAAGCCCGCCGGCATGAATCGGTGCCGGAACAAAGGAATGCCCAAGTGTGTGCATGGCCAAAAGCGGCGTAGTGCATGCGGTATCGCCGAAATCATACGAGAACAGACCCCTTGTAAGAGTCGGGCAAGATGTGGGTTCGACCGGGATTATTGTTATATCATCGCCATTGATTTTATCCTGTATAAACGGGAATGCCAGCCCCGCGAAATTACTTCCGCCGCCGGCGCATCCGATTACAATATCGGGTTTGCGAATCCCGGCTTTGGCGAGCTGCTTTTTGGCCTCGAGGCCGATAATTGTCTGATGGAGCAGAACATGATTCAGCACACTCCCCAGAGAATATTTCGTTGTCCCGGACGGATCCGATGCAGCCGCCTCGACAGCTTCACTTATTGCCATGCCAAGGCTTCCGGGAGTATCCGGGTATTTTTCAAGAAATCCCCTGCCGGCATTTGTTTCCATGCTTGGGCTTGCAATGCACTTTCCGCCCCAAGTCTGCATCATGGTTTTGCGGAAAGGTTTCTGATCGAAGCTGATCCTTACCATAAATACTTTGCACGGAATCCCAATAATTGAGCAAGCGAAACTCAAAGCACTGCCCCACTGGCCGGCACCGGTTTCCGTAGTAATCATTTTCGTCCCGGCCTGCTTATTATACCACACCTGAGCAACTGCTGTGTTAGGCTTGTGGCTGCCCGCTGGCGAAACGCTTTCATCTTTATAGTAAATCTTTGCGGGAGTGTCCAGCATTTTCTCGAGATAGACAGCACGCTTCAACGGGGCCGGCCGCCAGCGATAAAGAATTTCAAGAATTTCCTCGGGAATATCTATCCATCGTTCGGTGCTGTATTCCTGTTCAACCAGGTTCATCGGAAAAATCGATCCCCATGCTTCCGGCGGCACCGGCCCGTCGGGGCCCATTGGCGGCTGCATTGGCGAAGGAAGGTCGGCAGCGAGGTTGTACCACTGGCGCGGCATCTCGTCTTCGTTTAGAAATATCTTAACTGCCATAGAATTAGCTCCTTTAAATATGTGATCAAATGTACAGGGATTCTATATTCCTGAAGATTCTGATAATAATCTACCTGTGCTTTATTTCGAATTCTCATACTTCGCAGTCTTTGCCGTAGCCAGATAAGGAATACTATATTATATTAAAGTATTAGTTGCAATTGGAATAGTGCCTATTTATAAGCTTTTTCAAGATAGTAAAAAATATTCAAAGTTAAAAACTTAGTTCGGGTTTAATGAATTGTTAAGCAAGCCTGAGTCGGTCATATTGCAGTTAGTTTGATATTTGAAGTAATAGTAAAGCAATAAAAAAATTGTATTTTTGTTTATTCAATCATATATAAATTGCAATTCATTCTCAGAGAATTATGAAAGCTATATTAACAATAAAACGAAATATATTCGAGATACTTGATTCCAAGGAAGGGCAGCAGAAACCCATTCATTATACCGACGATGTGTTTATCTCGACTCTGATTATCCTCAGCGTAATCTCCATCATCCTTGAATCATTTTCAGATTTTTATACAGAACATAAATTGATACTGGATTCATTTGATATATTTACCGTCTTTGTTTTCTCGGTTGAATATTCATTAAGAATCTGGATTGCAGACCTGAAATTCCCGGAATTGGGCAAAATCCGGTCGCGATTGAAATATATATTCTCATTCCTTGGGTTGGTCGACCTTCTTGCTATTCTTCCCTACTACATCCCGATGCTGATCAAGATGGACCTTCGCTTCGTTAGGGTATTAAGACTGCTGAGGCTATTCAGAATATTCAAGTTGGCACATTATTCAACATCGATCAGGTTAGTTGGCAGAGTGATAAAAGACAAACGGCAGGAACTGTTCATCACGCTATTCGGGACATTTATTATTATTCTTATCACATCCTCGCTTATGTTCACAATCGAACATGAAGTGCAGCCGGATAAATTTCCGAATATCCTTGCCACTTTCTGGTGGGCGATTGCCACATTAACTACGATTGGATATGGTGATGTGTATCCGGTAACGGGGCTTGGCCAGACATTGGCGGCAATTACAGCAATTCTCGGAATCGGGCTGGTGGCTATCCCGACCGGTATTCTCAGCATGGGTTTTATCGATGAACTGTCGAAATCAAGAAGCAAAAAGAAGGATAAGGAAGTGCGGCAATTTGATTTCTGCCCTCACTGCGGCGAGAAGCTGAAGAATCAATGAGAAGTCGGGAGCGTTCGGCAAAAAGGTTTCCTGTTACAGCCAAGGGGCCACAAATCAGCGGCGAATCTCAAGCAGCAACCGGTATTTATGCTAATAATGAAGCTAATTCCCGGTTTATTCAGAATCGTT
Source organism: Bacteroidota bacterium (assembly GCA_024278075.1). Lineage (GTDB taxonomy): Bacteria > Bacteroidota > Ignavibacteria > Kapaibacteriales > UBA2268 > JAJRTW01. The sequence goes on from JAJRTW010000104.1 coordinate 6,004, forward strand.
TATTGGGCTTAAATGATTGAATCTAAACCTGTTTCGAAGCTCGGTGTATTTAAAGATTTATCGTAAAGTATGCTTATCAGATTATTTTTTGTATTTACTGCTAAATGAAATAGCATCTATTCTGAACTGAGCCATCGACTTCAATACATCAAGGCTGGTTTTGCTAACGACTTGGTCTTTGCTGCCGGCTGACGGGTTGAAATCAAATGCTCTTGACATGCAGCTGCCGCTATCGCCCGGTTCGATTATGCCGGTGCACAATATTCTGTCCGAGCGCATTATCTCATCGTTCGAACCCATAATACTCAAAGTAACGGTTATCCCCGCCACCGCTTTTGTGCCGTTATTCCGTATGTTTATTTCCCATCGAATGAAATCCGAGCCGTCCTTTGACTCGATAATATACTTAACCAATTCAAATTCGAGGTCGTCCCGGCCTGTTGCCCTTAATAGTTCAATAGCATCGGGGTCGCCGTGCTGCTTTTCATTATTAATTATTTCTCCGATTGTCAAGTCCGATAGTGATGCTTCCTTGCCGCCTGCTGCCATTCTCTGTTGGGCTGCCATAAGATATAACTTGTCGTCCACGGATAATTCCTTATTAACTCGTTGCTTTGCATATAAATCCTGCTCAAGCTCTTTCAGTTTATAATCCTTTGCATCTTTGGAACACGCGGCAAGAAAGCACAGAACAGCCAATAAATATATAATTCTCATCGGATAACTCCTGAATTGCTAATTGTAATAAATTATTGCCTAACATGAATTGAATATCATTCTGTTTTAGGTTTTGTTACTTACTCCGGCAGTAAGTTAACAAAAATATTCGGAATCATAATATTGATAATTGCTCATTACAAATTGGAAAATTGAAATAAAATTACTAAACTATAATTATTAAAGATACGCATTCTTATTATGTTCGGAAGCTGAAATGAATAACAATAAATTATTAGGTATTGTATCATCTCAGAATAAATTAATATCTAACGTTCCGTCAGTTGTTACAACTGGCCAGTGGCGGCAGTTTTTATATTGCCAGTTGTAACAACTGGCAGAACATAAATTCAGGCAGGTTACGAACCTGCCACTACACATACATTGCATGAACTACAACAAATAGTTAATTACAAAATTTATGAGGTTACAATGAGAACAACAGCTACAAAATCGATTTACGCTTTTTTATCTTCATTCATACTAATTATAATTCTCGGGGCTAATGCCCTTGTGGCCAATGATTATTGCATCCCACCATTCTTTGATAGAATGGGGCCGAACCCATTTTCCGGGATAACATCGGTGGAACTGAACAGCACGCCGTCGCTGTCAAATTCAACTGCATATAACGATAAGTATGTCTATTTCAGCAGCCTTCAGGCGGCCGGCATCAGGTTGGGCCAAGAGTATAGGTTCGACCTCGAAATCTATCAGACAACTCCGCAGAATACAACAATCTGGATTGATTGGAATCAGGACAAGGATTTTGACGACGAAGGCGAAACAGTGGTGGAATGGTTCAACCACGAAAACGGCAGTATTTCCAAGTCATTCACAGTGCCGGTCGATGCCGTGCTGGGCATTACCAGAATGAGGGTCTATACCGATAGGAGTACTTCCGAAGGGCATATTTCGCCGGAGCCTTGTGGATACATGAATCATCCCGACCACCAATTGGGGCATTTCGGCAATGTTGAGGATTATAACGTTAACGTTCTGGAAAGCAACGAGCCATTGATCTATGCCAATTTAATTGAGATCGACTTCGGCGAGGTGAATGTTGGCAAGACAAGCGAAAAGTCTTTTACCATGTTTAATATGGGTACCGTTGATTTAACAATTAGCGAAATTCTCGTTGAATGGGACGATTACGAAGTGTTCACTCTTCCCGGGCTTGATCTGCCAGTCACCCTTAGTCAATATGATTCAGTTACTATTAATGTGAATTTCCAGCCCAAGGACGAAGACCTTTACTTCGCAAATCTTAATATTAAATCTAATGCGGGAAACAACACGGAATTATTAATTGATTTGGTTGGCGATGGGATAGTAGTAGGCCCCAGGGCAGTCCTTAGCACCAATTCGCTGGATTTCGGCGAAGTGGCTATTGGCCAATCCAAAGAATTGCAATTCGTAATATCAAATACCGGTGATGACGACCTTGAGATTAGCAATCTGGATTTGCTTTTCGATTACGATGGAGTTTATTCTCTACCGGACTTGGAGTATCCCTTCACTCTTACTCCCGATAATTTCCAAGTATTTACTGTAACTTTCTCGCCCGTAGAAGAGGCGGAATACGAATCTTATCTGCTGATTAAATCTAACAGCAGTGATGATGAGCCGCGATTAGACTTTACAGGCACCGGAATTGTTGGCACTCCCGAACTGGATATAAGCAGTGGGTCATTCGTATTTGGCTCCGTTGCAGCCGGCACAGTCAAAACCGATACACTAATCATATCGAACACCGGCACCTCGCAGTTGCTAATCCCAAGTATCGTCTTCAGGAAAAATGATGATAACGCTTATTTCCTCGATGAATTATCATTCCCAATTGCCATAGCCGCCGGGGATTCGGAGAATGTGAATATTCATTTCAAGCCGATGCAGGAGAAATTCTATATAGGTGAACTGGTGGTAACGTCGAACGCCCAGGCCGGCGGCACGCAATATATCAACCTCGAGGGCCAAGGGCAGGGAACAAGCCTTGTTGGGCATGAATATGAAATGGATGCCATTAGCATGACATTGCAGCCGAATCCATCGATTAACTCGGCTTACCTGGAGTACTCCATCAATGGCGGTACGCAGAAAAATCTTGAGTTGTTTATTACGGATATTAACGGAAGAAAGGTTGCTTCACTGATGAACACTACATTGTCCCCGGGAGATTATGCTGAGGATATTGACGTTGGGAACTTAGCTTCCGGCAGATATTTTCTAATAGCAATTATCGATGGCATTGCCTACGAATTGCCGCTGATTATTCAGCGGTAGTAATAGCAGGAATGACAGAAAAAATTGATTTTATCAGAAGTCTCAATATGTCTATTATTCGGAAGTCTTTACTATTAGGTTCGGATAATCATTTTCATTATATATAGATCTATGGGAGAAATAGTTATAAAAGAGAAAGCGGTTAACGTCCACAAATTAGGGCATGAACCTAAAAGCTATGAATATTGGTTGTCCCAGCCGGCTGAAAAAAGAATCGAAGCTATTGAATATTTAAGGTCACAATTTTATTCGGAAGATGAAATTAAATCAGGAATTCAAAGAGTTTGTAGAATTATTAAATTGTCACAAAGTTGAATATCTTGTTGTAGGTGGATATGCAGTAGGTTTTTATGGCCATCCGCGATACACAGGTGCTATCGATATTTGGGTATTGCCTGCTAAAACTAATTCAGAGAAGCTTATGAAAGTTCTTCGGGATTTCGGTTTTGGTTCTTTGAATTTGGATGCGGCAACATTTCAGGAAAATGACACCGTGGTTCAATTCGGATACGAACCGAACAGGATAGATATATTGACTTCAGTATAAGGGCTTTCATTTCCGGATAGTTATCAAACGAAAGAAGAAATGGTAATTGATGGTTTGAAAATAAGCGTAATTGATCTGGAGGGGCTTAAAATAAACAAGAAAGCCACGGGCAGATTAAAAGATATTGGAGACATTGAAAGCCTGCCATAATGTATTATCAATATACCCCCCCCTAAAGCCTGATTTTCTGCCCTATTTGAAGCCGCCTTTCGTTCAAATTCTTATTCTTCTTCTTCAGGGCCCTAACGCTAAGGCCGAACTTACGGGCAATCTTGCCAAGCGTATCGCCTTTGCGAACGCGGTAATACTTCGGAGTCCTGTTAACTTTCTTTGATGGCGCCACCGAACTTCCCTTGCTGCTTTGCGAAGGGTAAATTTTCAGTCTCGAACCGGAGTAAACGGTGGTCCCCTTAATTTTCCTGCCGTTCCAGCTCTTCAACTGTTTCTCGGTCACACCATAGCGGGCGGCAATCGAGCCAAGATTTTCGCCGCGGCGGACTTTATGCACAACGGGGCCGGATTTTGGTTTCGGCGCCGAAGCAATCGAAGGCTTCCTGTCAATTGAGGTCTGAATTTTTAGTGTTTGGCCAGATAATATTTTTGTCTTCTTAATTCGATTTAGACTCTTGATACTATTGATTGTAACGTCGTACATATCGGCAATTTTGGCAAGTGTTTCGCCGCGCTTCACCCTATGCTTAACAATTTTCGGCCTTTCGAGGCGTGCAATCTTCGGTTCTTTCTTCTTTGTTTCCTTCTTTGCAACGATTAATCTCTGCCCTATCCGAATTTTATCGTTACCGTAGGAGATATTATTCAAATTGCGCAGGTCGGCAATTCTTACGCCATATCTTCTGGCAATGGACGATAGCGATTCGCCACGCTTCACACGGTGAACAACATCGGTGGAGCCACCATTGCGGTAGGAACCGGAACCCTTTAATTGATCGTTTATTCGGGCATATTCATCGGCATCGATAGGTATTTTCAGCTGCTGCCCGGTTCTAAGGCGCGAGCGAGAACTTCTCAGCCGGTTCATTTCAGCAATGTTCTTAGCCGATGTTCCGTAGCGCCCTGCAATTCGGGACAGCGTCTCCCTTCGCTTTACCTTATGAATTACCCAAGGCCGTTTTTCGTCATCTGTCAGCGTAGAAAAATTAGCAATAAATTCCTGCCTTGCCCCAAGCGGTATTTTCAACTCATATTCGTCAACTCCGGCAGGAGTGCTCATCCTGATAAGCTCGGGGTTAAGTTCGCGCAAGGTATCAACCGAGACATTGGCACATCTGGCCAGGGCCTTCAGGTTGACAGGTTCCTTCAGCGTATAGGTATCATAAACATAGTCATCGTGGAAAACCAGGGAATCGATATTGAAACCATATTTCTCCGGCTCGGTGGCAATTCTCACCGCAGCTATAAACTTCGGAACATACCACCTTGTTTCCTTTGGCAAAGATTTCCTGATATCCCAGAAAGTGGGATTCTTCTTCTTGGACAGCCTGATCCGCCTGCTCACACAACCGCTGCCGCAGTTATATGCTGCCATTGCCAGGTGCCAATCACCAAATTTGTAGTACAAATCCCTTAGATGCCTCATGGCGGCCCGGGTTGATTTCTCGGGGTCACGCCTTTCGTCTATCCATGAATTCGACCCGGCGTTCAGGTCATAAGCCTCGCCGGTTTTCCTCATAAACTGCCACAGCCCAACGGCCTTGGCGCGGGATACGGCATTGGGGTTCAGCCCGCTTTCAATCATCGACAGGTAAACAAGCTCCTCGGGCATCCCTTCTTGCTCGATTATCCTCTTCATCATCGGGAACCATTTCGTAGTGCGTTCCAGCCAGGTCTGTATAAATTTTCTCGATACGTTCCATTTCTTGAATACATCTATACTTTTCCGGACATATTTATTATCGGGCAAAGGTATGATGAAAGTGTCCGGCTTGACAATCATTTGCTCGGCCTGATGCGACACTCCAGAAGTTTCAATTGATATAATCTCCGGCCCGGTAACAGCGGTTTGCGATTCGAATTCCTGCAGGAGTTTATCCTTTATAATAAAAATCGGCGTATCTGCATCCAGATTGCTAAGATTAGGGACAAAGCTCTCGAAATCATCGATAATCGAATGCGCCAGGTCGGTGAAGTCGTTATTATCATCAATTTCCGGATAGCTGACCAATACATTAATTATATCGAGTGCTTTTTCAAAATACTTAATGGCCATTGTCGTATCGCCATTATCAATCATTATCAGGGCTTGCAGGTATTTTTGCCTTGCCCTTTCCAGAGTGCTCAAAATGTTCTCATCCGTTGTTATTGTCGGGATGGGCACATCATCGAGTTCGGAATATTCATCCTGGTAAAGCTGATAATTCGACAATGGTTTCAGTTTCGGGGCGGGAGCGTCCTGCGCAAGTAAACTACTCCCGTATAACAGGATTAGAAGAACTGTAATATATTTATAATAATTGCTGACTTTCATGGGGAATTCGATTTTTTCAACTTTTTAATAAAAAATTGTAATGCTGCTTTATTAATATAAGTTATATAATTTACAGACACAAGAACAATATTATTTAATATTTATTTTAGCCATATCTGCTATATGCCTGGTTTAAATAGACTTGTGTGTAATTATAGGCCAATAGCTTAATTGTATGAGATATAATATTGCAATAGCTTAATAATTATTTCAAGCAAAAATATGAAAAATAGCGGAATCTACTCCAGTCCGAGCCGAAATTTCCTGACAAAACTTAGGATCAAATCCGAATAATTCCTTTTCATTGCCCTATGTTTCGCTGTTCTTTCTTTCTTGGTATTTATAGATAACGGATTTAATATGATTTTAATTGTTGATGTTCGGGCGGAAATCACCGGAATAATATATTCAGGGGTGTAATTCGTATAAAAAACGGACTTGGCTTCAATGTCCTTGATGATTTTCAGAATGGAATCGAGGTTAGTGATCTTATTGCTGCCGAAAGAATTCGTATTGCCTAATATTTCAGTAGTAAAACAAGCCGCAGTTATTAAATTAAATCTTTTTGCGAAATATTCGAGAGACCGGCCGTAGATTACGAAAGGCTTGGCAGCGGCATCGATAAGCCTACGTGCAGCCTGGCGGGCCAACAAATCCAGGCGCTTTTCAAAAAGACCGGCATTGGTTGCGTACGACGCCGCATTGTCGGGGTCTGCCGACGACAGCGAGTCCGCAATTGCCGGAACAATCTCTTTCACTGCTAACGGGTCTGTCCAAAAGAACGGATTATATTCCTGCGTGGTTAAGGAATCATTTGCCGGAGATGTGGAATCGGATACAGTTGCAGCCTCTATTTTGAATTCTTCGGGCAATAAATCCATACAAATAATCAACTTAATACTCGGCAGGCCGGCTGCCCATCTTTCGATTTTCGGCGAAGAAATAATCACTGCATCTGCCGCCTTTATCCTTAGCATGTCTGCCATAGATGGTTTATAGAGCCAGGGCAGGACGGAGTCCGGAACTATATTGACTACATTTGCCTTTATTCCGGCAATATGTTTTACGATTAATTCGATTGGCCGGGATGCAACGATTATAGTCGGTTTGGAGGCTAAAGTGAGGTTCAATCCCAAGAATATCGCAGCTAATAATATGAATATTCTCAATATGGATGTTTTCAATATATATATTCTTAACAATGGATGCCTTGATTAGTATTGATTATTAGAATTGATTATAAAATAGAAAGATAGCTATTTAATCCGAATTATTCATAAAATAAGACTTCTGATAAATTCAATCAATGCTGTTATTGCTACGCAAATGTATATGCAACAGATAAATACAATTAGATGGGTCATCCTGAGCGGAGTCGAAGGATCCAGCACTCATGCGGAATCTGGATTCTTCGTCCCGATCAATCGGGACTCTGAATGACAGTTTTTCGTTCTGACGGTTGTTACAACCGGCAATCAGATGAAGTTGTGTTTGGCAGGGGTACGGCATGCCGTGCCCCTACTTTTATATATTTTTCCTTTGTAACATACGATGATAGCCTCTTGCTCAACGATGACAGTAAATATAGAATTCTTCAGAAGTCTCTAATAGATATTATTTCATTCTCTATTTTGAGATAATAATAATTTCTGCGGTTTCTGTCTAACTCTCATATTTCCTATAAGATACGAAGCCAAAGAAAAAAAGACCCGAAATGTTCGGCCTACGAAGCCTTATTCTTCATCTGGTAGACGTAAGCCAGAACCTGGGCTATGGCCTTGAACAGGTTCTCGGGTATTTCCTGGTAGATGTCGACAGAAAAATACAGAGTCCTTGCCAGGGGCGGGTCTTCGATAATAGTAACATCATTATCTTCGGCCAGTTCCCTGATTTTCAGGGCAATGAAATCGGCCCCCTTCGCCGTAACGACCGGCGCCGACATTTTGTCCGTTTTATATTCCAGAGCCACGGCGAAATGCGTCGGGTTAGTGATTACGACGTCCGCCTGCGCAACATTGCTAAGCATAAGCTTGCGTATTCTCTGCCTCATTATCTGGCGCAGCCTTGCCTTAATCTTCGGGTCGCCTTCGGCCTGCTTGGTTTCCTCCTTCACCTCGGGCTTGGTCATCATAAGGTCTTTTTTGAATTTCCATTTCTGGAACACTGCATCCGACACAGCGATTACGATATAGACCAATCCCATTTTCAGCACCAGTTCCATGCTGAGGTCAACCATGAATACACCAATGTCGACAAAAGGCCGCTCCAGCATTCCTATCGTTTCTTCCCATTTGTCCGACAGCACCCAATATACAACCGTACCCAATATTAATATTTTGAATATATTCTTGATTAATTCGAATATGGATTTCGACGAGAAAAAGACTTTCTTTAGGCCGGAAAAGGGGTTGAATATCTGTTTGAAATTTAATCCTTCTGTGAATTTCTTAGTAGCAATTTTCACACCCACCTGACTAATTTCCGCTGAAAGAATGATGACGAATATAAGCCCGATTATCGGCAGTTGGATAGTGGCAAGGAAAGCAACAAAGCTCTGAAAATAGAATATTATATTTTCGAAATTAAGAACTATGGACGAGGAATTAGAAAGGATATACCCCATGAAATTCCGAAAACTACTCATCATAGGTGCGCCCAGGACAAAGACCGCAAACCCGCCAAACAGCAATACTGCTGCGGTGGTTACGTCCTGGCTCTTTGATACTTGTCCTCGCTGGCGGGCTTCGAGCATCCGCTTGGCACTCGCCGGCTCGGACTTTTCTTGGCCATCTTTGTTCTCGGCCATCTGAGTTTTTCCCTTAGTCTTTAGTCGATAGTTTTTAGTGCATAAAGTAAATTAGTTTCAACAAATCTTTTTCTAAGAGTTAACAATCGCGGCCATTTATTCTGTATCGAATTGCCACATACTTTTGCTGGTGGATAATATTTCTTTTTTCCCACGCAACGGCCGGCGAACAATATCTACTTCATACTCTTGTGGGATTCAGGCTCAAGATCATCTGGTACATTTCACTCTGCACCGTTCCCAGGGCAATCTTGATTACGTAAATGAATAAAGGCACAGCGGCAATCAATACTATCAACCCTACAAATACCTTCAACTGGAAGCTGAGAATGAAAATATTTGTCTGGGGGGCAACCCTTGCCAGCAGGGCAAGCGAAAGGTTAGTAAGAAACAAAGCAACCAATATAGGCGATGCAATTTTAACGCCGAGGATTAATACCGTTGTCGCCATTTTTATTAATAGCTCCACAGTCGATCCGGTGAATGCCATAGTGGTCAAAGGCACTGCCTGGATGCTTGCATACACCCCTTCTATCAGGTAATGATGCCCATTAAGGAACAGAAACAGCATGATAGTTGCAAATTCCTTAACCTCGCCCACCAAAGTGGGGGTTGCTGCCTGGTTGAACATCATTGCTGTCTGATATCCCATGTTGAAATCAATCAGGCCGCCTGCAAACCTTGCCGCAAAGAATACTGTGTTAGCAGCAAATCCCATGGCCACACCAACCAGGAATTCCTTGAAGACAAGAGCAACCATATACCAAAGATGAAACTCTATTTCGGGCTGCTGCTGCCAGTATGAAGCCGTTATCCAAACCGATAGAATTATTGCAAGAAAAATCTTTGCCTGCGGTATAAGGGTCGTGGTCTTGAAAAAGGGTGCGGCTACAAGCATACCCGATATCCTGATAAATATCAGTATGCCGATAATGAATTTCCCGGATAGTAAATATAGCGATTCGGAATCTATCATTTAAATCTTTGGTGCTTTAATTTTTGGTACTATCCTACGTGACGTGTCAAGCATACTTTGACGGTTCATTTAGGCTGTCATTGCTGCCCTTCGGCTTCGCTCAGGATAAACTCCAGCAGGAATCCATTTGCCGCATAAATACTGGATTCCCGTTTTCACGGGAATGACAACTTCCCTATTATTCAGAAGCCTCCTATATTTAACACGATAACCCTAAAGTGTTGCAATTATATTAATCATATCAACTGTGAATTTTTTAATAGTGTTCAGCATATACGGCAATATGATAATTATGGTCAGAAAAACGGCTATTAGTTTTGGTACGAACGTCAGGGTCTGCTCAGAGATTGAGGTCGCCGCCTGGAATATTGAGATTATCAGTCCGATTACAAGCGATACGAGCAATATTGGGCCGCAAATCAGCATCACATTATAAAATGCGTCCCTTACTATTGTTATTATCATTTGGTCGGTCATGGCAATTCCTTAAGTAATACTCAACAAAATTATATACCAATAAAACTATATTAAATTTTGAATTAACCCACGTTTTAATAGATAGATATACTACTGTCCGGTAAAAATAAGAGCCGTTCTTAATATAAATACCTGATTACTATGGACTGTCATCCTGAGCGGAGTCGAAGGATCCAGTGTTTATGGCTAAAGCCAAGTATATAAATCCAATTCTCTTTTCCAAGGAGTTAAAACTCATGGCTATTTATCTTTTATAAATATCAATAGCTTGCAATCTGTATCTAAAACTGCACAATATATGGCAAAATTCAGCTTATTACAGTGATTAGCACTTTTTTGCTGCTTTTTAAACGGACACTACTTAAGATGAATACTAAACCTTCGAATAAAAGCCCGACATACACGGGCTAATTATTCATAATGCTCTTCATCATGGAATCAATCACCAAATACCAGCCGTCAACCAATATGAACAGCAGCACTTTAATCGGCAGCGATATTAGCTGGGGCGGCAACAGGAACATGCCAAGCGACATCAGAGTGCTTGCAATTATCATATCCAGCACCAGGAACGGCACGAACAGCAAGAAGCCAATTTGGAATGCCGTCTTCAGTTCGCTGATTGAATAAGCCGGAATGATTGCCCATGTCGATACTTCATCAATATTGGCCGGCTTTTTGCCATCGCTTAGCTTGATGAACAGCCCGAGGTCTTCCTCCCGGGTATGCTTGAGCATGAACCCGCGAAACGGTTCGATAATTTTTTCCAACGCCTGTTCCTGATTGATCTCTTCATTCAGATATGGCTGCAGGCCGTTGGTATTGGCCTGGTCCAAAACCGGCTGCATTATAAAAAATGTGAGGAACAAGGCCAGCCCCGTTAATAATTGATTAGGCGGCTGAGTGTGAGTTCCCAGGGCCTGCTTCAAAAAATGGAAAACAACTATTATCCTCGTAAAGCAGGTCATCATTATCAGAATCGATGGCGCTAAGGTTAGGACTGTGATAACACCCAGGATTTGCAATGTGAGAACCACATCGTCCTTCGAATCGGCTTTGTCAATATTCACAGAAAGCTTTGGGACGTTGAATCCCGTGGCGGGTTGCTGCGCCCTTAGGCCAATTGCAGCGGCATAATTAAGAACACCGGCCAGAATCAATATTTTGGCCAGAACTTTTATATTCAGTTTTAATCTATACATATTTGCTTTAACAAACGGGTTATTCGGTGTTTACAAAAAGATTAAATTACAATAGATATGCCAAAGGTTCTTCGAACCCTTATTATTATACACTGATAATGAAAATATATCGATCTAAGTGCCGGCAAGATGCTGAATCATAAGTAATAGACAGTGTTATTCAAGATTCTGTGGAATTGAACGCATAGATGAAATTAAGGGTATATTTTATTACTAAGCGGCTAAAAATGAGAGGCGATTAAATTCTGCCTCTGGCTTGGCCTCAAACATGTTGAATATTGTTCATTTGGCTGTATGCGGACATTGTTATTTAGTCAACGGCCCGCAGTTGTTAGCTGCGGGGATTTTAGTTCTAATAAGGAAAACAGATATATAGCACGGGGCAATTGGCCAAAAGCTGATGTTAAAGAGATTTACAATTCAAATAATTATAAATCGAAAAAAAATTTGGTTAAATAATAAAATACAGCTAAATTTGTAGCTCTTATTTTTATCAGGAAACGAAGAATGAATGCATTACACTTAGTTGAAACAATGGCGGTCGAGCGTGCCATCGCAAGCCGCAAGGAAAAGGACGGAGATAATTACGTCGAAATACCCGAATTCAAACCCGGCGATACGGTGAACATTTCCGTGCGGGTTGTGGAGGGCGAAAAAGAAAGAATCCAGATATTCAAGGGAATCGTTATCGGGCGCCGCGGGGCCGGTATTAACCAAACATTCCTGGTCCGCAAAATCTCCAATGGCGTTGGTGTGGAAAGGATTTTCCCGTTATATTCGCCAATGATTCAGGGTATTGAGGTATTGCGCAAAGGCAAGGTGCGCCGGGCGAAATTGTTCTATCTGCGAGGGATGTCCGAAAAGAAAATCAGGCAGAAACTCAGCTGATTGGGAAATATTATATATTATTCGATATAATAAAAAAAACGGTGGTTGTTTTGCCCGCCGTTTTTTTTTGCCTTATTTTGCAGTTCGATTAATTATTAATTGACAAGGTTGATTCAAATTGAAGATCAGTGGCTTTTCAATGGCAAAAAATGCCGGCAAGCTGTATTATCCGATTAAAGCAGCCGTAGAATCGATACTGCCCATCGTCGACGAATATGTCATTGCCATCGGCGATTGCGACAAAGACGACAATACCCGCAATGAAATCCTCGGCTTAGGTTCCGATAAAATCAAAATCATCGATACCGTGTGGGATATTGAGAAATATCCGCGCGGCACCGAACATGCCCGTCAAACCGATATTGCCAAGCAGGCCTGCTCGGGCGACTGGCTGTTCTGCCTCCAGGCCGATGAGGTGGTCCACGAGAAGTATCTGCCGGTTATCACCGATAGATTGGAACAGCTCAAAGACGATACCGACGTGGAAGCAATACTGTTGAAATACAAACACTTCTGGGGCGACTACAACCACTATCACAATTCCCACGGCTGGTATGCCAAAGAAATCAGAATAATCCGTAATGACAAGGACATACATTCCTGGGAATCGGCCCAATCTTTCAGGCGAATTCCTGGGTTTGACTATGTAGATTACCGGCAGCAGGAAGGCACTGAAAAGTTAAAAGCAGCACAGATCGATGCATATATTTATCATTACGGCTGGGTGAGGCCGCCGCACTTCATGCAGGCCAAGCGCCAGGCCTTCGACATCAACCACAAAGGCAGAAAAAGAGCTACCGAATTATATGCCAAAGCTCCGAAGGAATTTGATTTCGGCCCATTAGACAAACTGCCGACATTTAATGGCACCCATCCCAAAGTAATGAACCAGTGGATCGACAGATTCGACTGGGGCGGGCGGCTGCAATACGCCGGCAAGCCCAATCCCTGCCGCAAACCGGAGAAGCATGAAAGATTGAAGAATAAACTCCTGACCTTTATCGAGCAGAATCTATTACGTGGCCGGCAGATCTTTACGTTTAAGAATTATATCTTATTGAAGAATAAATAATTGGCATTAATAATGAATTTTAAGAATGAATGCTAAGAAATTATGAATATATTTAATGCTAATAAGGCCTGTTGAACTACTTAATCAATGGCAAACGTCATTCAAACACAGGCAAACGTCATTCAAACACAGGCAAACGTCATTCAAACACAGGCAAACGTCATTCAAACACAGGTAAATGTCATTCAAACACAGGCAAATGGCTTTAAAACACAGGCAAATGGCTTTAAAACACAGGCAAATGGCTTTAAAACACAGGTAAATGTGTCTTAATATGGTCTGAATTCGGGTTAGTATCATGACAATATTATAAAAAGAACCAACTAATCACTCTTGTTGCCAATGAAACGAAAATTAAAAGTGGCTTATGTCAGCCATTTCAGCCATATCAGAATGGGCGGACAGAAGAGTACGGTTCATTTAATCGAAAATCTCGACCGCACCAAGGTTACGCCCATTGGGATTTGCCCGCAAGAAGGCGAGCTTTCCGAAAAACTGGAATCAATCGGCTGCCGCTGCTTTTTTGTGCCGCTATATCCGGTTAAGCCGAGGCATTATCTCGAGCTGATTACAACATATAGAATGCTGCGAGGGCTAATTAAGCAACAGGGAATCGACATATTGCATCCCGACCGCGGCGCCGACGCTTTGATATGCGGCCTTGCCAGGATTGGCACCGGTTCGCGGCTTGTGTGGCATGCAAGAGTCAATGCTCCGCACAATTCCGACCGTATAAATTACACTTTGGCCGATGGCGTTATCGGAGTTTCGCGTGCGGCATCGGCAAGGTTTGCCAAGTTTGCAAATTTCGACAGCAAATGCAGGACTATATTCAATGGAGTGGACACAGACCTGTTTGCTCCGGTTGAAGATAAAGCTGCCGTTAGAGAGCAGCTTGGCCTGCCGAAGGATAGGTTCATATTGATTTTCGTCGGACAGATTACGCGGGGCAAGGGAATATACGAACTGGCCGAAAGTATGAAGATAATGAAAAGCGGCAACACCGAAGAATTGCCTTTATTGCTTTATGTCGGCACTCCGCGTTCGGATGTTGAAAAAAGCAATCTCGAATCGTTTTTCGATGCAAATGAATTGGCCGATTATGTGCGGATTATTCCCCAGCAAAGTAATATCCACGAGTGGATGCAGGCCGCCGACGCACAGATTATCCCCTCGCACGAAGGAGTGGAGGGAATGCCGCGGGTGCTATACGAGGCTATGGCCTGCGGAACCGTCGGCATTGGCAGCGATACTTCGGGCGTGAGGGAAACCGTTACCGAAGACAGCGGCTTGCTCGTTAAGGAGAAATCGCCGGAAGATATTGCGAAAATCATTATGAAACTTATGTCCGACAAAGAATTAGTTCGTAAATTGCAGGCCGGCGGCAGGAAACGGGCAGTGGAGAATTTTGGCATCCGGCGCCATGCACGGCAGGTGGAGGAGTTTTACGAATACTTGTTAGCCCGCATATTGCGGGACTTTTCGTATCTCTAAGGGATTATACGAGTAAGGCCGATTCCACGGTGATTATGTTTGGCTTATTACCAGAGTTATCTTAAATATCTATTATCCATTGCCTGTCAGGTGTTTTGAATATTTTATGAATAATACTTGTTAGAAAAGAAATAATGCTGTCCGAAAAAATAAAACGTATAGTAATATTGACGCAGGATTATCTGCCGAGTGCGGACGGAATTACTACGTGGTGCTATGAGATTGGTAAGAATCTTGAGAATATTGGATTTGAAGTAATTGTAATTACTAAGACTTACGACGGCTTTGATGGCAAGCAGCTGGGAGAGTTGATCACCATAAGGCTCGACAATACCCGGTGGAAGAATCACAGAAACAGGCGTGTTAAAAAAGCCATTAAGGAATTTTTGTCAGACGATACGGTTTTCCTTTGTGCCAATTGGAAAATGGCTGTGCCCTGCTATCTATCTTCTTTCTCCGGGAAAATCAATTATTTTGTTGCCGTTCATGGCCTTGATGCAATCGAGGGAAGATTCGTCAATAAAATTCTGCAGAGACGAACATTGAACTCTTCCTGCGGTGCGATTTCGGTGAGCCACTATACGGCCGGCCTGCTTGAGAAGGCAAATCTCAGTGCGGGATTGCCGCAGACAGTAATCAATAATGGCGTGGATACGGATAGATTTAAGCCCGTTGAATTAAGCAGCGAATTTATTGAGAAATATAATATCAAACCCGGCATCAGAATCCTATCGCTTGGCAGGCTGATTGAGCGTAAAGGATTCGACATGACAATTCGGGCGATTGCATTGATGAAGAATAAGGATGTGAACTACTACCTGGCCGGCAAGGGCCATTACAGGCCGAGGCTCGAAGAAATTGCCATCGAGAATAATGTATCCGGCCGTGTTTTTTTTATGGGCCTTGTGCCGGACGAAGATATTGTTTCGGTGTATAATTCCGGTGATATTTTTGCTATGCCATCGCGCGATATTAACAATGATGTAGAGGGATTTGGAATCACATATATTGAAGCGGCTGCCTGCGGAGTGCCATCGGTTGGCGGCAAAAACTGCGGCGCCGAAGATGCGATTGTCCACCGGCAAACCGGACTGCTTGTGGACCCAAACTTGCCAGAAGAAATTGCCGAAGCACTGGACATTCTTGCTGCCGATGAGAAAATGCGGATTGAGATGGGCGATAATGCCAAACAGCGTGTGGAACAATCTCTGACCTGGAGAAAAATAACAGATCAGATTACCGAATTCATGTCGTCTTGTTTATGATTTATTATTCGTTGATGTAATGGGAAAGATAGAGTCATACACTCCAAAGGTATTGGTATTAAGCGGTTATGGCGGCCGTCAGAAATTTGCCGAACTGCCCGGCGATTTTCACAATGGCACCAAAAGCTGGGCCTATGCCCTCGGGGGCGACTATATCAATACGTTAAGAGCAACTCCAAACGATTTGCAGGGTTACGACATTATTATTGCTAATTCGAACCCCGGGAAATACATCAAGCACCTGAACATGCTCGCCGAATCACGCAGAGGCAAGACTAAATGGGTGACAATAATTGAAGGCGACGCTACTCATTATCTCACCCCAAACGAAAACTTTAAGGATTTGCTCGGCAATTCGGATTTAATCAATTGCATTAATATATTCACATTGCCTTTTTTTCGGAGCATGAGTGATACAAATGCCGAGTATATCGGGATGCCCTATCCGGTGGATGAAATGTCGGGGTTTGCTACTCCGATTGAGAATAGAAAGAAAGAAGTTATGATCTGCCACAAACTTCTTCTCAGGTGGAATGACCGCTTGGTGGCAAGAAAGCTGGGAATGCCTTACTACGGTTTTGAAAAACGATTCCACAGAGGGGCGAAGCATATAGGCGAAATTGTATCCAATAAAACCCTGAACCCTAATTATTATTTCAATAAAGTCAAGAATATATATGACGATCCGAATCTCGGAATAAAAAACCATATTGTGGCCAATAAATTCTACAGCGAGAACAGTTCGGCCTATCTATGGCTGAATCTGGACGAGAGGTATACTTGGGGAAGGTTCGTGCTCGATGCGGCAGCTCTTCGAATCCCTATAATTACTACAAAGTCCACCGGCCATGGCATGGAATTTTTCCCCGACACCTGCCTTGAGAATGAATTTGAAATCGACAAGGCAATTGAAATTGGCCGCAGATTGATTGATGACGAGGAGTTCTACAGGCATGTGGCCGAATATCCGGCCGGGAAAATGGAACATCTGAAGGCCGATGCCATGAAAGAGAAACTGTTCGCCGCCCTGGGGATATAGGATTATTTCACTACTGTCCGGTTAAAAATGAGAGCAGTACTTAATATAAACCTGAATACTATGACTTGTCATTGCGGAACTTGTTTCAGAATCCAGTGTTCATGGGCTGTTTGGCTATATTAAGATGGATGCCGGATCGGGGTCCGGC
>JAJRTW010000105.1 GCA_024278075.1 Bacteroidota bacterium
CCAGCTTATAATGCTGGGTTAATCGCTGTAGCAAGAGTGGAAACTGCAAAAGAATTAGTCAAATAATACGCAAGGTGTGGATTTTGGTGAAGTAATCGTTATATTTAGTTGGGAATTAACTTACTTTGGGAATTTAGGTAGAAATTAATAAAATCAAGAATTATTATAATCAAAAACTAATATAATCAAGGAATCAGCAAGAGAAATATGGAATTTATAACCAGCTTATTTTACTTCATACTCGTCATCGGTATACTCGTAGTAATACATGAATTCGGCCATTTTATTGCAGCCAAGCTATTCGGAATGCGTGCTGATATATTTTCTGTGGGGATGGGCCACAGGTTGTTCGGATATAACAAGATAACAGGATTTTCGTTCGGCCCGCTGCCCAAGGATTATGACGGCGGAGAACACACCGACTATCGGCTGTCGCTGTTCCCTATCGGCGGCTATGTCAAAATTGCGGGCATGATAGATGAAAGTATGGATGCCGATTTCGCCAAATCCGAGCCGCAGTCCTGGGAATTCCGTTCTAAGGGGTTTCTGCCGAAAGCAGTTGTTCTAAGCGCCGGTGTGATATTGAATATCCTGATGGCCGTTATTATATTTGCCGTTATAGTTTTTTTCAATGGCGAATCAAAATTAGCAACCACTACGATTGGCAGTATTGACGATGATTCCTTCGGAAAGAAAATTGGCCTTAGGGCGGGTGATAAAATCATTTCCGTTGGCGATATTAAATTAGATACCTGGGACTCCTTCAGGCAGGCACTTGTCACCGACGATTTTGGCGCAGACAAAACGATTAATATCCTGCGAAACGGCAATAGGCAATCCGTTAAAGTTTCCGGCCCTGAAATAATTGATGCCATTTCGAGCGAGAATAAATTCGGAATCAACCCGGGCGGGACATTTACTTATATCAAAAACCTGGTAGCTTCGAATCCGGCGGAAAAAGCAGGCATTATCGCCGGCGATACTATCATGTCTGTCAATGGCCTTGCAATTGATTCGCCGGGCAGGCTTCAGGAAATATTGCAGCGAAATAAAGGCAAGAATGTGGCTGTCGCTTGGAAGCGGGGAGCAAAAATTATTTCCGACACCCTGACAACAACTTCGGCTGGGATGATTGGGGTAGAGCTTGGAGTTGGCCCGATTATTTATAGAAAATTCGGGGTAATCGAATCTCTTAGCTACGGCTTCAACCAGTCATATAAAACGGTAGGCTTGATTGTAGGCACAATAGCTCAGATTTTTGAAGGCAATACTTCTTTCAAACAATCTTTTGGCGGCCCGATATTAATTGCCAAGCAGGCTGCCGCATCGGCCGAGTCCGGAATTAGCAGCTTCTTTTATTTTATTGGGATGCTCTCGATTTCGTTGGCATTCATTAATATTCTGCCCTTCCCGGCTTTGGATGGAGGGCATCTGGTTTTTGTCTCCATTGAGTCTTTATTCAGAAGGGAAGTGCCGCTAAAAATTAAAATGATTATCCAGCAGACAGGATTCGCAATTCTGATTTTATTTATGGTATATATTTTGTACGTTGATATTATGAGATGAGATATTATGAGATGAGATATTATGAGATGAGATATTATGAGATGAGATATTATGAGATGAGATATTATGAGATGAGATATTATGAGATGACCCCTGGGGATTGGAGTAAATATAAGAACCACCTATGGCCTCTCCTTGTCGGGGAGGGGAATATTAATCGTGCATCTGTTGGGATATTACCTTTTATTATAAGTGTCAGGTTAAAAACATGAATCGTTCCAAATACTTGCCGATATTCAACGTACTGTCATCCTGAGCGGAGTCGAAGGAACCAGTGTTTACAGCTCATGGCAGTATTAAGATGGATTCCTCACTACGCCATAAATGGCTTCACTCGGAATGACAGGCCTATATATTAAGAACGGCTCTCATTTTATTAACCGGACACTACTGGCCTTATATTAAAATATAAAGCCGCAGGCTTCAGCTCTGAGGAAAAAGAGCGATAAATATATAATTGCATTAAGAAATATAATTAATAACCACAGGCCCAGCTTGTGGAATAAGAGAATAAATCATAGCTCCCACTTACCTCCTTTTCGAACTTAAGAATGAACTACCCCGTCGCAAACAGCGGGGTATCAATGTTTAACAGAATTTAATAATCGCCGCAAGCAGCGTGGAATTAAACCCACAATGTGGGATTAAAAAGGGCAGAACAAAACTATTATGATGGAAATATTAGTAACAAACGACGACGGCATAGACTCTCCGGGCATTTACGCTCTTGCCCGGGAGCTTAAGAAAATTGGCAACGTAACTGTAATAGCGCCCGACAGGCAGCAAAGTGCAGTGGGCCATGCCCTATCGGTGGACAAACCGCTAAGAGTGCATAATTATTACAAGAACGGAGAGATTTTCGGACGCTCCATCAATGGCACCCCAAGCGACTGTGCGAAACTTGCCCTGTCGACACTGTTGGATAAGAAACCTGACCTATTAGTATCGGGGATTAACCATGGCCAGAACACAGCCGTCAACATTTTATATTCCGGTACGGTTTCTGCTGCGACAGAAGGAATGTTGGCCGGTATTCCGTCGATTGCTGTCTCGGTTGCCTCGCACAGCCCCAGGGCCGATTGCGGGCCGGCGGCGTAATATACTGTGGAAATTATCAAAGCGCTGCCGGGCATAAATCTCCCGAAAGAATGCTTTCTGAACATAAACGTACCGGCAGTTAGCAAGGAAAAAATCAAAGGAATTATGATAACATCGCATAGCAGAACCGTCTGGAGAGACAAGTACGAGAAAAGAACTGACCCTTTCGGGAGGGATTACTACTGGTACTCGGGCGAGTACAACATTGCAAACGGACAGGCGGATACCGATGATGTTGCCCTAAGGAACAACTTCGTTTCCATCACTCCGATTCATTATGACATCACGTTTAAAGATGCACTCGGAAGTTTGAAAGTATTAGAGAATAATCCACAAAATCATTAATAGCAATGGCAAAAATAATTAATATAGAAGAAATAAAGATTGGAATGATAATTGAAGATCCGGTCGTGAATAATTTTGGCCAAACGTTGCTGCCATCGGGCCTCTCGCTAAGTCCGAACCATGTGAAATTACTAAAGGCCTGGAAAATAGAGAACATTACCATAAGGGAGAACATTGACGACGAATTTGAAATTAGCGATGAAATGCGCGGAATTGCGATAGAATATATTAATTCGAAGATGAACTGGCAACCTCGTAACGATTATGAGATGGATTTATATGAGATGGCAATTACTAATTACATTATAACTAAATTAAAAAAGTAACCTAAGTGAAGTTTAAAGAAAATATTATTGAAGAAGTCGAGGAATTCTCAACTTTACCAACCATATACACCACTCTTACTGAGATTATGGCGAATCCGAAATCAACAATAAATGAGGTTTCCGATGTAATATCGCTTGACCAGTCGTCGGCGGTCAAAATATTAAAAACCGCCAACTCATCGCTGTACGGCCTGCGAAAAAAGATTGATACAATATCCGAAGCCATTTCTTATATTGGGTTTGAGGAAGTGAAGAATCTGGTTGCAACTTTGTCGATTATCGAAATATTCAGCCGGCCAATAGGCCGAGCCGTTTTCAACCCGGTCGATTTGTGGAAACATTCCATTGCAGTTGGCATAATAACCCGCATGGTGGGGCAGTCGATGAAAAATGTGAATTTAGAGAATTTCTTTGTCGCCGGGGTTTTGCATGACCTCGGGAAGCTTCTTCTAATTAAATACTACCCGGATGATTATAACGATGTCGTCGTGTACTCGCTTGAAAATAATATAACAATACGTGAATCCGAGATGAAGATATTTGGCATAACCCATCACGAAGTCGGAGGCTTGCTTGCCGAGAAATGGGACCTGCCGGATACAATAAAAAATGCTATCGTATACCATCATAGCGGGTTTGTTGGCGGCCGGATAGATCAATTGGTATCAAGCGTTCATTTAGCCAATACGGTTGCAAGAATGATGGATATTGGCTGCACCGACAAAACCAGGATACCGCCGCCGAATAATGCTATTTGGCCTTTTATCAAACTGCCAGATCATTTTTTCACTAATAATCTTTCTTCTTTCGTTGTTAAATATGAAGAATCTGTAAACCTGTTGTTAACTCATTAATCGTATTACTATGGACGTTCCAATTCTTATGGATGATGGTATTAACTGGAAGGATCTGTTTGACTCTTTAGATAATTTTATATCGAAACCGATTTCGGGCGTTTCCGAATCGGAAATTACTGGTTACGGACTTAGAATATTTGCCAATCTGCCAAACTCCAAAACCGTTTCGCTCTTCCTGCATAATAATAGCAATTACGAATTCGAATATAAAATATCGATCCCAGATGACAACAGGGAAAAGGGATTGGAACTATTTGATTTATTATTAGAAGAAGGCGCCATTAGCACAGCTCTTCAGAACTCATCTGTTCAATTTATTAAAAGAAACGACAACCCGGACATTAGCCTGATGGCTGTGCCATTGACGGCAGGTTCTGGCTTTATAGGCATTATTGTGGTTGAATTCGAAGCTGCCAAGTCCGGATTCGACCCCCTGTTCTTCAAATTCCTATACACAGTAGGAAGCCTGGTGACAAGCACTTTGGAGAAAAATGAATTGTCAGAGCAATTGTACCATACTAAGGAAATATTAGAGCAAAAAGTGGCCGCCCGCACCCTTGACCTTGCCAAAAGCAAGCGAGAATTGAATTCAATTATCGATACCGTGCAGACGGGGATATTAGTAGTCGATACATATACCGAAAAGATTGTAAAGGTAAACCCGGTTGCGGCTCAGATGATCGGAGATGAAGACACATCAATTATCAATTCTGCGTTCGATAATTTCCTGCCGATTATCGATACCGACAAAGCAGATGAAATTGATATATACAATGGGTTCGAATCCGAACTTACCACCAGTAACAATGATAAAGTCCCGGTTCTTAGAACGATTTCTTTTCTGAGAACCGGCTCGCAAGAACTTAGAGTAGAAAGTATCCTTGACATCACCAAAAGAAAAAACTCCGAAATAGCAATGCAGAATGCCTATGAATTAATGGAACTTAAAGTGATGGAACGAACCGAGGACCTTACGGTGCTGGTGCATAAATTGAAAAACGAAATCGCCGAAAGAAAAATTGCCGAGCGTGAAATACGTAAGATGCTGGACCGAGAAAAGGAAATCAGCGAGCTTAAAACCCGGTTTGTTAGCATGGTGTCCCATGAATTCCGCACACCATTGACAATTATCCGATCCTCTGCCCAGCTAATCGAAAAATATCACGACAAGCTGACTATTGATGAACAGACTGATTACCTTAAAAGAGTGCTCAAAACAGTGGACTTGATGACCGACCTGATTGATAACGTAATATTTATTGGCAAGCCCGATGCCGGCATTCAAAAAGTTGATGTTGAGCCTTATGATTTGGTCGAGTTCTGCGAGTCAATTATAGTTGACCTGAAACTGAGCCTGGCACAAAAGCGTGAAATAATTTTTAATTACGAAAACCTTACTGAGGAATGTAAAATAGACCAAAAATTATTAAGACTGATTCTCATAAACTTGCTTTCGAACGCAATTAAATACTCATCAAAAAAAACCAGGGTAGAGTTCGACTTAAAAGGCCTTAATGGTTCATGCAGATTTACCATCAGGGACTACGGCATTGGTATACCCAAGAAAGAACAACAGCAAATCTTCGATATTTTCTACAGAGGCAGAAACGTTGGTACAATATCCGGAACCGGACTCGGGATGACTGTAGTGCTGCAGTCACTTCAGATTCTGGACGGCAAAATCGAGCTGGAAAGCAAAGAAGGAAAAGGCACTACGTTTAAGCTGATTTTCCCAATGGCCCCGGGCCACACTCTTGAATAACAATATTTCTTACATTGCTTCGATAATTATACTATACTATAATTTGCACCCGAATATCGATATAGATAAGCTTCTTATTTAAAAGACATTAACATAATTATTCAGTAGTGTCCGGTTAAAATACGGATAATAAGTGATATTCGCGGTAGCAATCTCCATTTTGACCTATATCGTGCTGATTTGGATGCGATTATAGATATAGCAAAAAAAATAATACTAAAGCTGTCATGCCGGACCCCGATCCGGCATCCATCTTAATATAGCCAAACAGCCCATGAACATTGGATTCTGAAACAAATTCCGCAATGACAAGTCATAGTATTCAGGTTTATATTAAGAACTGCTCTCATTTTTAACCGGACGGTAGTGATAATTATTGCGAAAGGTTTATTCCAAATTACCCGGATTCTCATTGCTTAATTTTCTAAACAAAATCCAATTGTGCCATATTGACCGATAGTGTAATTTTAATGGCATGATATTTGAGATATTTTAATCTGATTGATAGTTTCAATATCAATTTTGGATTTGTACTTATGGTATATACTATGCAGAAAAAATTGATACTCATTATTGAAGACGAAGCCGATATTCGGCAGGATTTGTCTTTGACTCTGAAGCTGAACGACTATGATGTGATAGCGGGCGAGGACGGAAAGGAAGGGGTACTGCTTGCCAAGAAGCACTCTCCGGACCTTATCATCTCCGACATTATGATGCCGGAAAAAGACGGTTACGAGGTTCTGGAGGAATTGCAGCAATCGCCTGAAACCTCCACAATACCATTTTTGTTCCTGACTGCAAAAACATCCAAGGATGACCATAGGCATAGCATGAAGCTTGGCGCTGACGATTTTATTTCCAAGCCTTACGATATTGATGATTTGCTGGCTTCGGTGAAAACAAGGCTGAAAAAGACAAAACAGGTGGAATCAAAAGCTGAAATTAAATTCAACACGCTGCGCAAAAGCCTTAGCAGGTCAATCCCTCACGAACTGCGCACTCCTCTGAATCTAATCATGGGCCTGTCGGAATTCTTGGAGAGGAACTTCGAGAAAACCCCCGAGGCGGAAATTAAGGAAATGATTAATAATATCTACGTTGAGAGCAAAAGGCTGAACAGGTTCGTTGAGAACTATATCTACTTTGCCAATCTGGAGATAGCCGCTTCCAGCAAAGATGAAATTGCTAATATTAGAAATCAAACAACTCCTTTGGCAGAAATTGTAATTAAAGATATTGTTTATTTTAAGGCCGGAAATTCCGGGCGTTCGCTTGATGTAAATTTCAAACTCGAAGATGCGGAAATCAAAATATCGTATGACCATTTTGCAAAAGTGATCAATGAAGTTACCGACAATTGCTTCAAATTCTCCGAGCGCGGCACTCCGGTAAATATTTTTTCCAAAAAAGTAAATGGGCATTTCGAATTCGAATTCGAAGATTTCGGGCGTGGCATGACCAAGCAGGAAATCGATAACATCGGTGCTTATATGCAGTTCGGGCGAAAAATATACGAGCAGCAGGGCAATGGCCTCGGAATTGCCATAACGAGAAGAATTATAGAACTGCACAACGGCGAATTCTCTATCCACTCCGAACCTGATAATTTTACTAAAGTCAGAATGAAACTGCCCTGCGCCTGATGAATGTAAATTAGAAAAACACAAGCTATCCTCCACCCAACTGTCACATCTTCAGTGCATCAATCAGCCTCTGCTTGGTTTTCTCATCGCTTGGCCGCGACATATCCGGTACGATGAAATTACCATCGCGCCCTATCAATGCGTAATAAGGAATTCCGCTGTACATATATTCCTTGCGAAGCTGCTTGTCCTTCTCCAGACTGGCCAATAAATGGACGCCGGGCATCTCTTTTTTCTTAATGTATTTCCAGGCATGATCCTTGTACCTATTGTCAAGGCTAATGCTGAGAAAGACAAGGTCGTCCCGGTTCTCAAACTCCTTGTGAAGCTCTTTCGCAAACGGAATTTCCTTTATGCACGGCCCACAACCGAGGCTCCATACGTCGATATAGACCACCTTGCCGGCAAAATCCGATAGCGACACATCATTGCCCTCAAAATCCTGAATAGTGAAATTAAAAGCAGGCTTGCCCGGCATCAACTCAAGCCGTTCGGTATAAAGCTCGAAGGCCATATCGTAGAATTCGCGGTATTTCACAGTGCGTCCGAATTCATCTAAATGTTTTTTTAGGATTTCGACATTATCAGGATTGGACACATTCTTCAAATCGCTGCAGAATCTTGAAGCTAATACAACATCCCTGCTCAGCCCGCCCAATTCGGCATTTGCAAGCCCGACGAAAGCGTTTAATGATTTTTCGTATCCGGGATATTCTTCCCATTTTTCTATCGACCTGATAGCAATCAACTTTTGGTAATATGTCAAAAAAATTAAATACGATTGTGAAGACTTTGATAATGGATTATTTATCGGAATCTCTTTTAAGTAATCGTAATCATTGCCGTCAAGCTCGATAGGCTCATGATCGCTTATACTCCAAAAATGATGATAGAGCAAATAATAAGTACGGCGCTCTGCCCATTCATAGATTATCTCATTTTTCGCTTCACGCAATACATCCAACGGCAGGGAAGAATTCCTGAAGAATTCATCATATAACACCAACTGGCTGTCACGCCTGGAATTCCAGAAATTCTTAGATGCTGCATAATCGTAATTATCGTAAAGGTAACTATAGAATTCATCATCGGCGGGGAACTTCTCTTTCAATCCTGCAAAAAACCGCTGTGCATCTGCCATCTCGCCTTTATAAGTTACTTTGGGCTTAGCTGCTTTTGATTTAGCGACTTCCTCATCATCTTCCTTTTCCACAAAAGCAATCTCTATATCGAGTTCATCGCCGGGAATTAAGTGGATATTTACGATATTCCTCGTATCGCCCAATGACGCCGAAGCCGGAGCCATTGTATATGCGTCAATCTCAAGCTCAAAGCTGCCGTCTTCATCGACTTTCGCCTTGTATTCATCCATCTCATAGGTGAAAGTATATTTTTTATGAACAGAAAATATAATTTCATCATATTCGGCGCCGGTGATTCTGCCGGTTATCTTTGTTGGCTCTGAAGTTTCAATCTTAGCGTGCGGGCGGCAGGACGTATTAATTACGATTGCGATTAACATTAATGAGAAGCAAAACATATATTTCTTCATGGCTTCCTCTTAGGATTATTGATAAGAATTGATCAAAATCAAATATAAGTATTATACAGCTAATCAGTAGTGTCCGGTTAAAAAGCAGTGAATAATTGGTAATCACAGTTATAGCCTGTATTATGCCCTATATAACGCTGGTTTAGATACAATTTCGTATCATAGCAATTATAATAATATTACTTGTCATTCCGGACCCCGTCCGGAATCCATCTTAATATAGCCACATAGGACGTAAATACTGGATTCTGAAACGAGTTCCGCAATGACAAATCATAATTATTAGGTATAAATTAGGAACGTCTCTCATTTTTAACCGGACACTACTGACAGCTAATTTGTGATAGTCGTTAGTTTAACTTTGAACAAGTTATGACAATATAAGCAATAATGATGAGATATATCGATTAAATCCGGAAAACAGTATTCACAAATCGGAATTTGGGAAAGAAACGGACTTGGCCGCATAACAGGGGCTAAATCTTTCGAATCGTTGGATATCCCTGCTATTTATATATGAACAAAATGAACAAAAAAACCAATATCAATAAAAGGCCTGGCAATAAGTCAATAAAATAAATCATTATTCATATTCAACCCAAATCACCATGAAAACATTGTCATATATCTTTATTTATTCGATAATAATGGCCTCGGTATTTCAACCGCTCCGTTCTCAAATACTGTCCACCCGAAACCTTGTTGCCATCCTGCCGAATGACACTGCCGGTGTCGGAAAGGTGATGGCAAGCACTGCTTTCGCCGGAGAATTCGGCAGGGGCTTCGGTTCGGCCGGCGGCGATCATGCCTGGAGCCTGAAGCTAACCGGATTGGCAGAGATATACCGGTTCAGTGAAAGGTCGGCGCTGGTTTTTCTATTGGGCCATGAAATGAATGCCAACCCCTGGAACGACATCGCCTTCAACCCGCGGGTTGCCCATTGGGAGGAAAATATTTCTTATTATTACAATTCGGACAATCTTAGCTGGCAGGCAGGCTTCTTCCAAAGGTGCAAACATGACATCGACAACTCCGACCACCCCGAGGGCGACCGGCAAAGAGAAAACACTCCGGTTAAGCGGAATATTATTCTAACCGGGTTGCAGGGCGGCATTAGCTCTATCGAAATAAACGACGATAATTCTTTTCTTATGTCAACATATAAGCTGGAGGCATATCTGTTTAATTCGGATTTCCGCGCTCCCGATACGCTCGATAATAAATCATGGAAAAATCTGCGGGCGAGTTTCTCGGCCGGTTTGCGGTATCATCATAAATTCGACGAAACGGTCAGCATTTACAACAGGTCGAACGCTACATTGCTGTTCTTCTCGGCCGATCCCGGATATGAACAGGACGTTTATTCGGAATATAACGCCAGGATTGAGTTTGGGCTAAGCCTGGCAGGGCCGTCCGGCAGCATCGATATATTCACCGCCTACGAGCGATTCTTCGACGAGGTGGCCGATGTGGTGCCGCGAAGTTCTGACGTATTCCAGTTTGGTGTAAGGATGCGGGCTGGCATATTTTATTGAGATCTGCCGGAATTGTTATAAAAATCTATTTCAGTATTTAATTCCGTTATTTAATTCCGTTATTTAATAGGTATCTACAGGCAAATCAGATGCCCCACACTGTATAGAAATGCCGGACATGACACTAGTGCGACATCTAATAAATGATTGATAACTATTTTGTTATAGTTCAATCAATGTATGTGTAGTGGCAGGTTCGCAACCTGCCTGAATTTATGTTCTGCCAGTTGTAACAACTGGCAATATAGAAACTACCGCCATTCGCCAGTTGTAACAACTGACGGAACGTTAGATATTAATTTATTCTGAGATGATGCACTAGTGTAACGATACACAAAAAAGCATGTTATATTTGTTAAATTAGAGTTAAAATAACTTTCGTAAATTACTTTGACTAATCCATTGCAAAACAGAGATTTGCGGGAAAATTGTATTCCCAAATCGGAATTTGGGAATGAGGTGAATATACTAAGCCTTTTTACGAATAGCTACAATAGCAATCACTTACAATACTTATACAAAAACTTGTAGAACTCCCTCTGCCACAATACTGCATTCTGCGGCTTTAGCACCCAGTGGTTCTCATTGGGGAAGACTATTAACTTCGACGGCACCCCCTTCACCTGTGCAACAGTGAACGCCTCTAAGCTCTGAGTGTAAGGCACGCGGAAGTCGTTCTCGCCTGTGGTTATCAATATAGGCGTGTCCCAATTCTGAGCGTACCTGTGCGGTGAATCCTTCATGTATATGGCCTGGTTCTGTTTCTCCCAGTACGGCCCGCCGTATTCCCAGTTAGGGAACCACAGCTCTTCGGTCGATCCATACATACTCTCGAAATTAAACACTCCGCAATGCGAGATAAACGCAGCGAACCTTCCCTGGTGATTGCCGGCAAGCCAGAAGGCTGCGTAACCGCCCGCACTTGCCCCCACAGCGGCTACTCTATCCTTGTCGATATACGGCTGGCTCATCATTTCGTCCGTGGCTGCTAATATATCCCGCATTGGCTGTCCGCCCCAATCCTTGCTGATAGCATCGTTCCAATCCTGTCCGAATCCGGGCATTCCGCGGCGGTTCGGCGCCAGCACCACATAGCCCTGCGATGCCATCAAGAACAGGTTCCACCTGAAACTGAAGTAATGGCTAATCATGGATTGCGGCCCGCCCTGGCAATAGGTAATCATCGGGTATTTCTTACTCGGGTCGAAATCCGGCGGATACAGCACCCAGCAGTGGACTTTCTTCCCGTCGGTGCTTTCCACCCATCTTTCTTTGATGTCGACAAGTTTAATTTTCTTATATGCTTCATCATTCTCATGGGTTAATTGGGTGATCTTTTTCGATTGAAAATTCATTGCATATAATTCCGGCGGGCGTGTCATGTGCCTTCTGCCGAATACCAAAGTCTTGCCGTCCGGTGTAATCGCCAGGCCGGAATCATAATTGTATGTGCCGGTAGTGACTTGATGATAAGAACCATCGGCAATCTGCATATTGTAGATTTGGTAAGTACCCCTGGCCCCGGAACTGAAATATAGCGATTTGCTGTCGGGCGCCCAGATGAAACCGCTTATCCATTGGTCTAATTTATTAGATAATTCAGAAATATTGCCAGATTCCCTATCGTAAAGCATCAGCCTGACCTTATCGGCCTCAAATCCGGCTCTTTCCATGCTGGTAAATGCTATCCATTTGCCGTCGGGAGAATATAGGGGGGATTTGTCGAAGCCCTCAATGCCAGCAGTGATATTGCGGGTTTTGCCGGATTTAATATCATAGATATATATGTCCGAATTTGTGCTTAACTCATAATCGGGGACTTTCTTGGCAGTATAGGCAATTTCTTTGCTATCGGGCGGCCATGCTATTTGCGAGCCGCCGCCAAATGGCTTCAGCGGAGTGTCGCAGGCCTCGCCGGACATCACATCCAGCGGCTTGCCACCATCAATCTTCTGAATGAACAGGTGGCTGAATTTCTCGTCATTCCACTCATCCCAATTGCGCACGGGCAAGTCTTCGTACATTCTAACATCGGCTTCCGGCAGGCCGGGGTATTGCTCCAATATGGTTTCGTATATTTGCACATCCGAGGTGAATGATACGGATTTGCCGTCGGGCGTCCATGCCAGATTGCCAACTCCGTTTTCCATATCGGTGATTTTCTTTGGCTTGCCATCGGGGAAGTCCATTATATATATCTGTGCTGTTTCGTCTCTGCCGGAGATGAAGGCTATTCTCTTCCCGTCGGGCGTCCATCGCATATTCCTGTCCTTGGCATCATCGCCGGATAATACCTTAGTCTCTTTTCCATCAATCGAAACGGCTTTAATCTCGCTGTTGAATTTATTCTCTTTGATTGAAGGTGTGGAAACTTTATAGATGACCCATTTGCCGTCGGGCGAGAGCTGCATATCGCTTACCCGGGCCAATGAATTCAGCATTTCGGGGGTGAAGTTTTGTTTTTGTGCCTGTGCCATGGTTAAGTTTAAAGTAAGAATTATAAAAATAAATATGAGTCTTTGCATTTATTATCCCCGTTAATTTTATTTAGAATAGGAGACTTCTGAAAAATTCGGTTTTTACTGTCATTCCTGCCCTTCGGCTTCGCTCAGGATAAACTTCAGCAGGAATCCATTCCCCGTATGAATACTGGATTCCCGTTTTCACGGGAATGACAATCTTTCTATTATTCATAAGTTTCAATAGATTAATTGTTTAGTGATTATTTTAAATATACTCTTGCAGCTAAGCCCCAGCTTAGCCGCACACACTTCTTGTGCTTCTTATGCCGGATTAGCTACATTATGGCGTGACCAAGCTGGGGCTTGGTCACGAGGGTGAAAATATTTCCTAAGAGATACGAAGCTCTTGAGTAAAAGTCCCGCAATAAGCGGGTTATTTCAAATGCAGCTTCAGCCACCTGAAGAATTCATCATACCACAGAAGCTTTTCCTGGGGATGCAGAATCCAGTGGTTTTCGTTGGGGAAATATACCAATCGCGATGGCACATCATTGCCCTGTGCGGCAGTGAATGCTTCCAGGCTTTGCGTGTATGGCACACGGTAGTCCTTCTCGCCGGTGAATATCAAAATTGGCGTGTCCCAGTCCTTAACGTAAGAATGAGGGGAATGCTCTCTATAATACTTCACGTTCTTTGGCTCCCAATAAGGCCCGCCGTTGTCCCAGTTCGGGAACCAAAGCTCCTCGGTGGATCCGTATTTACTCACTAAATTGAACATTCCGCAATGCGATATGAAGGCCTTGAACAGCCCGTCGTTATGGCCGGCAAGCCAGAACACAGCATAGCCGCCGGCACTGCCGCCAACTGCCGCCAACCTTGTTTCATCCACATACGGCTCCTGAGCTAAGTCCCGTGTTGCAGCAATAATATCATCCATTGCAAGGCCGCCGTAGTCCTTATTAATCTCGTCAACCCATTTCTGCCCGAATCCCGGGCATCCCCTGCGGTTGGGCGCCAGCACGATATATCCCTTCGATGCCATAGCAAGGAAATTCCACCCGTAACTCCAGTATTGGCTAACCTCCTGTTGCGGCCCGCCCTGGCAATAAGTTATCATCGGGTACTTCTTATTCGGGTCGAAATCCGGTGGATAGATGACCCAGCAGAAAACATTTTCCTGATCAACAGAAGTTATCAAACGGCTCTCGACCTTGGCGCGGCCTATGTTCTTCATTATTGCCGAATTAATTTGAGTGATTTGCTTCACTGAGCCGCCTTTGGCCGGCATCGTGAATAATTCTGTCGGATTATTAAAATTCCTGCGGTTGAGCAGCAAAGTCTTGCCGTCCGGAGTTACTGCGATTCCCTTATCGCCGAAATTGTACATGCCCTTAGTCAGAAGCGTTGGGGTTCCTTTTTTGGGGGGGATGGAGAATATCTGATTTGTTCCGTCAAAATTCAATGAAACGAAATAAAGCAAGTTGCTTTTTGGGGCCCAAATAGTATTCTTAACGGAATTATCGAAACCTTCGGATACTTCGCGAATCCTGCCATTACTCGTAGTATAAAGCATCAGCCTGACGCGGTCGGCTTCATAACCGGGGCGTTCCATGCTGTGGAAGGCAATGTATTTCCCATTGGGTGAATAAACAGGGTGCATGTCGAACCCCAACATGCCTCGTGTAATATTTTTGGATTTCCCGCCATAAACCGGAGCAGTGTATATCTCGGAATTCGTGCTGTTCTCATAATCATTCACCTTCTTGCATACATAAGCAATTTCAGTCCCCTTTGGCGACCATGCAATATCGGATAAGCCGCCGAATGGCTTCAATGGCGTATCATATTTTTCGCCCTTCATCAAATCCCTCGGCTCGCCGCCTTCGGCAGGAATTACGAACAGGTGCCTGTACTTTTCATCAAGCCATTCGTCCCAGTGCCTGACTGGGAGGTCGTCGTATATCCTTACATTTAACTTCGTTAATTTGGGGTATTTCTCACTTATATCCTGATCGAGCTTAACATCGGAAACAAAAGCCAGATGCTTGCCGTCGGGCGACCACGACAAAAGCGAAATGCCTTCTTCCATATATGTTAGCTGCACGGCTTCGCCGCCATTAAGGTCAAGAATATAGGCTTGTGGCAAATCATTACGGTCTGAGATAAAAGCAATCTTATTGCCCTTAGGCGACCAAACCGGATTTGTATTATTCTTGCCATTATGCGTTAGTCTTTTCGGCGTCCCACCTTTAATCGGCATAATGAAGATATCCGACGAAACGGAGTTATCATCCATATCCGGAGTTGTTACAGTATATAATATTTTCTTTCCGTCCGGCGAGATGGAATATTCACTTATCCGTTTTAGTTTCAACAGGTTTTCCGGTGTCATTTGTTCAGCTGTTAAAGGTATAGCTAACAAAAAAAGAAGTATGCAATAGAGGGCAGGCCTTATCTTCATAATAATATCCTTAGAATTATTTTAATGAATAGATATGAAAATGCAAGATAAAAAAAAGGCAGGTCAGATAATAATGATATTCGGAATTAATACTTAAATATCACAAGTGTCCGGTTAAAAGCAGCCAATTTGTGATAATCGAAGTAATAAGCTCCTTTTTGGCCTATATTGTGCTATAGTGGATGCAATTTTGAAATTAACGAAAAATAATATCTAAACGTGTCATTCCGGACTTGTTGAGCCCAGCGAATTCCCGTATTGGGAAGTAATCCCGCTATCGGGAATCCGGAATCCATCTCAATTTGGCCACATAGCCCGTGAATACTGGATTCTGAAACGAGTTCTGCAATGACAAGTCATAATATTCAGGTGCATATTCTGAGTGTTTCTCTTTTTTTTACTGAACACTACTGCTTAAATATGAATTATATGCCTCTACATTAGCCCTCCGACGAATGCCACAATGGCTATTCCCGGATGTCCGGCCAGATGTAACACCTGACTTGTTGTTATTGTTGTTATTCATCGTCGGTAGCAACAACCGACGGGGCATACGACTAAATCCGAGGTTGTTTGAGTATATATTCGGAGCGGCTTGCAAAGTCTATCCCGACACTTGTTTGGTTATATATTTATTCAAAAAAATTATTCAAAAAAATTATTTTGCTCATTAACAGATATGTTCGTATTTTTGTATATCTCTATTATGGAGGGCTTGATAGCCCTTTTTTTGTTTCTCATAATGCTTATGTAGCAGTAATAGTATAATATTTTAGTATTATCTGATAAGATTCTGATAAGATATTGTAAGCGAATTTTATTAACAGTAAGCGAATTTTATTAACAGTAAGCGAATTTTATTAACAGTAAGCGAATTTTATTAACAGTAAATATTATAATTTCATGGCACGTAGAAAGAAAAAGTTTAAGATTGACAAGAAAATGATAATCGATTCTTTTGCAGAGATGGCAAAGCAAAAGAATATCGATCGTGATTTATTGCAGGGTATCGTCGAAGAGACACTGTCGATGATTGTACGAAAGAAATATGGCCAGGAATCTAATTTCGAAATTATTGTGAACATGGACAAAGGCGATATCGAAATCTATCTTATGAGAGATATTGTTGAAGAAGTGGAAGACCCGGAGTTGGAAATATCCCTGGAGGATGCTTTGAAATCCAGCGAAGAGGACTATGAAGTCGGCGATGAATTCATCGAAGAAATTACTCTCGACAATATTTCTGAGAACTTTGGCCGGCGGCTTGTTTCTTTGGCATCTCAAAATCTTAACCAAAGAATTCGCGAAGTAGAGAAAGATAATATTTATTCAGAGTACATCTCCAAAGTTGGCGAGATACTGATTGGCGAGATATACCAAATCCGCAGGCACGACATCTTAGTCCTTCATAACAAAATTGAATTAAGGCTGCCGCGCGAAGAGCAAATTCCCAACGAACCGTATAAATTTAAAAAGAACCAGTCGATAAAGGCAATTGTTAAAGAAGTCAACAGGTCAGGCGCATCCGGCCATCCGGAT
Organism: Bacteroidota bacterium; assembly: GCA_024278075.1. GTDB lineage: Bacteria > Bacteroidota > Ignavibacteria > Kapaibacteriales > UBA2268 > JAJRTW01. The sequence goes on from JAJRTW010000105.1 coordinate 17,150, forward strand.
ATTATCCTGTCGAGGGCATCGGAAGAATTCTTGTCAAGGTTGTTCGAAATAGAGATACCTGAAATTTACGATGGCATTATTCAAATCAAAGTAATTGCCCGCGACCCGGGCGAACGCTCGAAGGTGGCAGTTGTTTCTTATGACGACAGAGTCGACCCGGTTGGCGCCTGTGTTGGAATGAAAGGAATCAGGATTCACTCAATTGTTCGTGAAGTTAATAACGAAAATATAGACCTTATCGAATATTCCGAAAATATGGAAGTATTCATTATGCGGGCTTTGTCGCCGGCAAAAGTAAAGGAAATTACAATATTTCCGGATACCAGAACTGCTAATGTAGTTGTGCCGGATGACCAGGTATCGCTGGCTATTGGCAAAAACGGCCAAAACGTAAGGCTTGCTTCAAAGCTGACCGGTTATAATCTGACCCTGCTGAAAGAGGGCGGAGAAGATATTGACCTGAGTGAATTTGAAAACGAATTCGGCGAAGAGCTGTTCAATGCTTTATTGGCCAACGAGATTGAAACTGCCAGGGAATTCTTAGAGGCAGGCCTCGATGTGCTGTTGGCTATCGAATCGCTCGACAAAGATAAAATCATCGAACTCAGGCATCTAATCCTTACTGAGTTTGATGAAAAAGAAACGCAGGATATGCTTGACAGGATTAATGATTTCGTTGCTGCCGAATCCGAATCGGAAGAATCCGAACCGGCGGAAACAGAGTTGAAGGAATCCGAACCGGCGGAAACAGAGTCGGAGGAATCCGAACCGGCGGAAACAGAGTCGAAGGAATCCGAACCGGAAGAAACAGAATCGGAAGAAACAGAATCGGAAGAAACAGAATCGGAAGAAACAGAATCGGAAGAAACAGAATCGGAAGAAACAGAATCGGAAGAAACAGAACCGGAAGAAACAGAATCGGCGGAGTAGCAGAGAAAGCGATTTATTAGACAATTATTCAATTATAAGTTATTTAGGTATATGGCTGTTAGAAAAAAAAGATTATTCAAAGTTGCATCCGAAATCAATATCGGAAAGGATGCAATTGTATCATTTCTGAAAACCAAAGGCTATGATATAGATACGAAACCGACCACAGCTTTGACCCCTGAGATGATTGAACATATATACGAAAAGTTTAAACGTGAAAAACGCGCAGCGGAAATCCAGCGCGAAAAAATTCAGAAGCATAAAGATATACGCAAGGTTTCAGAAGATGCTGATGATGATACTGATTCGACTGCAAAACAAATAACTGAAGAACCTAAACTTGAAAAGGAGCCTGAAGCTGCCGAAGCTATTGCCGAAGAATCAATAGCAAAGCAGGACACAGAGGAAAAACTAATAGCGGCATCGGAAGAAGTAAAGGAAGCCAAAGAACCTGAAGAGAAAACAGATGATGGCAAGCCGGGAGTTGGCGAGATTATAGATTTGGGGAAAATTGAAAAGCCAAGATCAAGAAGGGCAAAAGCCAAATCAGATGAAAAAGAAACTACGGCAATAAATGGGAAAAAGAAAAAAGCAGAACCTGTTGAAATCGAAGTTGAAACCGCCGCACCCGATCAAGAAAAATCATCTAAGCCAGTTGCAGCCAAGATATTAGCTAAGAAAAAGGAAGATGAGGAAGAGAAAGAAATCCTTAGAGAAGAAATTGAAAAAGAAATTACTGATGAAGTATCCACAGGCGAAGAGGTTGGTTCGGAGAGTGACGATAGTTCTGATGAACCGAAAAGGAAACGCCGAAAAAGCAAGACAATTCTTGAAGTCGAAACCCATGAAACCGGAAAAGGACGTCTGAAAGGATTAAAAATCGTAGGTAGAATTGAGTTGGAAGCTGCTAAGGCTAAGCGGCAAAAATCGGACAATAGATATTCTAAAGCTAAGCCCAAAGCAGGCGATGGCGATAAGGGGAAACCTTTGCCAAAGGCCAAAAAGAAAGGTGTATCGCAGGTAAAAGCCAAGCCGGGAGACAATAAAGTTGAGGATAAAAGACGCAGAAAACGCAAAAGATCAATCCGCGAGCAAATCACCGAAGCCGATGTGGAGAAAGCAATCCGCGAAACATTAGCCGGGATGGACTCTGCGAGCAGTTCTGACAGATCGAAAGCCAGGCAAAAGAAAAAAGCAGAAAGAGAAGAAAAAGAACTGGTTATCCAGGAGGATAAAGATAAAGAAGCTAAAACTCTTCAACTTACGGAATTTGTTACTACGAGCGATCTGGCAAATCTAATGAACATCAGCCCGAATGATGTTATTATCAAATGCCTGGAACTCGGAATGGTTGTTTCCATTAATCAACGGCTTGATAGAGAAACAATAATATTAATTGCCGATGATTACGGATTTGAAGTTGATTTTGTTGACCAAATGTCCATTCAATTCATTGAAGACGAAGAGGATGCCGAAGAAGATTTGCAACACAGGCCGCCTATTGTAACCGTTATGGGCCATGTGGATCACGGTAAAACTTCATTAATTGATTTTATAAGGAACACAAGCATCGTAGCCGGCGAGGCCGGCGGGATCACTCAGCATATTGGCGCCTACCATATTGAAGTGGGCGATGGCAAAGCAATTACTATATTGGACACTCCCGGCCATGAGGCATTCACCGCCATGAGGGCAAGGGGAGCGCAGGTTACCGATATTGTTATTCTTATCGTTTCGGCCGATGATTCTGTTATGCCGCAAACAGTGGAAGCCATAAGCCATGCCCGCGCAGCAGAGGTTCCAATCGTTGTGGCAATCAATAAAATTGACAAAGTTGATGCTAATCCGGACAGAATCAAACAGCAGCTTGCCGACCATAATCTTCTTGTCGAAGATTGGGGCGGCTCTGTTCAATCTGTCGAAATATCTGCAAAACAGGGAACAAATGTCGACCTGCTTCTAGAGAAAATTCTTCTCGAGGCGGAATTATTGGAACTCAAGGCAAATTATAACCGCAAAGCCCGTGGAGTTGCCATTGAAGCCCACATGGACAAAGGGTTGGGCCCGGTTTCCACAGTTATTATTCAGAAGGGGACTTTGCGTATAGGCGATCCTTTCGTTGTCGGGGTTTCTTCCGGCAAAGTGCGTGCGATGCTCGATGAAAGGGGCAATAAAGTGACCGAATCGGGGCCTTCGACGCCTGTTCTTGTAATTGGCCTTGATTCTTTGCCAAACGCGGGCGATAATTTTGTAACTGTTAATAGCGACACTGAAGCAAGGAATATATCGAATGAACGAAGACAGCTTACGCGCGAGCAAGGGCTGCGGCAAGTCAGGCATATTACTCTTGATGAAATATCCGAACAAATCCAGCTTGGCGGCGTTAAGGAATTGTTCCTGATTATTAAAGGTGATGTTGGCGGCTCGGTGGAGGCACTTAGCGATTCGCTTCAAAAATTATCTCACGAAGAAGTAAAGGTTGTTATCCTTCACAAAGGCGTAGGTGCTATCTCTGAAAGTGATGTGATTCTTGCAGTTGCCTCGAAAGCGGTTATCATCGGATTTAATGTGACCACAATCGCTGCGGCACGCAATTTGGCCGATAAAGAAAAAATTGATATTCGACTCTACGATATTATTTACGATTGTATAAATGAAATCCAGCTTGCTCTTGAAGGCCTGCTTAGGCCCGATATTGTGGAAGTAAAAACCGCCTCGGTGGAAATCAGGCAGATATTTAAAGTTAGTAAATATGGCAATATTGCCGGATGCTATGTCCTTGAAGGAAAGATTAGCCGAAATGATAAGATCAAGGTTCTGCGGGACGGCCTGCCGATTTTCAATGGTGAAATTCACACCCTGAAAAGGAACAAAGATGACGTGAAAGAAGTTGACCAGGGATTTGAATGCGGAGTATTGGTCGAAGGATTCTCGGGGATTAAGGTCGGAGATATTATAGAATCATACATCATCAAAGAAGTCAAGCGGACTTTGAAAAGAAACAAATAGTCATTGAGAAAATATTGTTTATTAAGATCAGCCGAAATGAAAGTTCCGGCTTTTTTTTGGCACTCCGCGGGGTGCCGATACTGAGAGGACAGCGGGGAGGCAGCCACGCTACCTGCTCGATTGCGAATGTTATAATATTGATATTGATATTGTTATTATTATTGCTAATGCTATAAGATTGCTATTGCAAATGCTATAATATTGCTATTGCAAATGCTATAATATTGCTATTGCTATAATATTGCGAATGTTATAATATTGATATTGTTATTATTATTGCAAATGCTATAATATTGCAAATGCTATAATATTGCTATTGCAAATGCTATAATATTGCAAATGCTATAATATTGCAAATGCTATAATATTGCAAATGCTATAATATTGCTATTGCTATAATATTGCAAATGCTATAATATTGCAAATGTTTTGTTCTAAAGGCTGTCGACCACATCCTTTAGCATCGACCGAACCTCACCCGCCACGGATTCCAATTCGGTATTTTCAACAGCCATCATGGATGCTGCGGGGTCTACCGCTGCCACTTCAATTGCTCCGTCGCCGGATTCCCGGACGATCACATTGCAGGGCAGCATAGTGCCGATTTTATTTTCGGCCGTTAAGGCCTTGTATGCGAACGAAGGATTGCACGCACCCAATATTAAATATCTCGGGAAATCAACATCAATTTTCTTCTTTAATGTTGCTTTTACATCAATTTCCGTAAGGACTCCAAAACCACGTTTGCCGAGTTCTCCGCGAACGTTTTCCACAATTGTGTCAAAATCGCCGCTGAGTGTTTTATTGAAATAATAGCTCATATCAGCCTCCAAAATCATGATTATAATAAAATAGTTGATTAGATAGTTAGGCCTTTAAGTTGATGATTGAGTCAAATAACTTCCATCCAGATCCCTTAACTCCTTAACCCTCTCCCTCCTCATGGGGTAATTTCTTCTCAATAAGTCAAACGCCGCTTCACGCTCGGGGCCGGGCAGATTAGCTATATTTAACAGACCCATCGTATCGCTATCTAACCCCCTGCTTTTGCCTATCTTTTCGTGCAGACGTTTTTCGCTGCTATATTCTTGTATGGGAATATAGTTTTTTTTCTTAATTAAAGATTCCACTTCGCTGAAGTCCGGAATTTGGCCCGAAAAATCGCTGTATGCTTTCATCACAGCCAAGGTTCCGAGCAGCTTGCCATCAAGAGAATAGCCGGCCACGTGCGGAGTGCAGAGCATTGACAACTTGGCCAGTTCAGGATTAAATCTCGGTTCATTTTCCCACACATCGATTGCAACTCCTATATTGGAACACCTCAATCTATTGATTATTGCAGATTCCCGCACAACGCCGCCGCGCGAAGCATGAACAAGCAATGCTTTGTCGCCCAATAGATCGATTAGCTCACTGCCTATCAGGCCATAAGTGGGATAATCCCCTGCAACGGACAGAGGCACGTGATTGGTTACAATATCACAGCGTTCGAATATTTCTTTAAGATTGGTATGTTCAATATATTCAGGGAACTCATAATTGGCATCATTGAGGGGGGGATCGTTGGCCAACACTTCCAAACCCAGCAGATTAGAGTATTTGCCAACTAATTTTCCGATATGGCCGAAACCTATTATTCCAATAGTTTTGCCGGATAGGGGCTGATTTATGGACCGGCTCCATTTCAGCATAGAGTAGGCCACGTACTCAGCAACCGAATTTGCGTTCGACCCTGGAGCATAGGCGAATGTAACTCCTCTGCCCGACAGATACTCAGTATCAACATGGTCTGTGCCGGATGTGGCAGTGCCGACGAACCGAACACCGGTATTGTCTAAAAGTAATTTGTTTATTCGAGTGGCCGACCTTATAAATAGTGCGAAACAGCCCGACTGCCGCAGTATATCATTTGTCAGTCCCCTTCCGCAAAACCTATGAATTGCCCCGCAATTTTTTAGCCCGGATGCCAGATAGGGAATGTTTTCATCAATTAATATTACTTTGTGGTTCATTTGCAATTTATAATTATTCTGACCGATACGTTTTCTTTTTGGATAGATGTACGGTTATTACTACGGCAACTATTAAAAGAATAATTCTCAGGTACAGCTGGCCAACTGTATAAATCGAAATCGATATTGTCAGCCATAGTAATGTTATCGATATAATCTTCGTTTTCCAAGGGATGCCTCGCCCGTCTCTGTAATTTCGTAAATATCTGCCGAATATCCTGTTGTTAAGTGTCCAGTCGTGCAGTCGTTTTGAGCTTTTCGAGAATAGATATACCGATAGAAGCAGCAGCGGAGTGGTTGGCAATAGGGGCACAAACACGCCAATTAGCGCCAAGGCAAGTGATGCAATCCCACCGGTTATATATAAATATTTCTTAATAATAGTATGTATTACTTCCTTGATTTGCCAATTATTAATTTCCCGGTACATAAGTATTAGTTGACGATTTATCAATTTAATAAATTTTAGATTATTGGTAGTCACATGCCCGGTTTTATAATAACAATGTAGAATAGTGTAAATCAGAATAGGAGGCAAATATTTATTGGTAATCGAAGGGCAGATCATTTTTCTATTGTTTGTAGGGGCGAACGGCCGTTCGCCCCTACGTCAATGAATCGGAATTTGGGGCGATATATCTGGTATAATGCTTTATTGGAGATAATAATAATAACAATAATAATAATAATAATAATAATAATAATAATAATAATAATAATAATAATAATAATAATACCTAAATTCCCAAAGTAAGTTAATTCCCAACTAAATATAACGATTACTTCACCAAAATCCACACCTTGCGTATTATTTGACTAATTCTTTTGCAGTTTCCACTCTTGCTACAGCGATTAACCCAGCA
>JAJRTW010000106.1 GCA_024278075.1 Bacteroidota bacterium
GATGCCGGAGCGGCATATGTATTTAATAAGGACGTGGGCGGAACTGACAATTGGGGGCAGGTAACAAAGCTAACCGCCGAGGATGCCGGGGCCTCTGACTTGTTTGGCAGAAGCGTATCAATATCAGGCGCTCTTGTTAATAGTATTGTAGGTGCTTTTCGAGAGGATCAAGGCGGCAGCGACGCCGGCGCGGCGTATATGTTTAAATTAATCACAACCGGAGTTGAAGAAACACCTGAAATGTCGGATGTCGTAATCTATCCCGAAATAGCTGATGATATAATTACCATTGAATATACAATCGAGTACAGCGGCATTTCCGAAAATCGGCAGGCTGCCATATACTCAATTGACGGCCGGAAACTGATTGAGCAACATCTGGACGGCGAACGAAATACCATAAGCATTACTAATCTATCAACTGGTACTTACTTCATTCATATCGACTTTCCCGACGGGCCGGTTATCAGGAAGTTTATTAAAAGGTGATACTTAAGATAATTGAGAATTGCCATGGGCTTGCTATTTGCCGGCATTGGCGGCTGGTTCGTTTTCCGCAGAAATTGGATAGTCATAACAATTCATCCGATGACTTGAAGTCATCGGATGAGTACACACTTCCCGATTATCTTCAGAAGAGATTATAAGAATCCGTTATTCCACGCGAGTATCGGATTCTTCTATTTGAAGCTTGGTGTTAAATCCGACAATAGGATAATCACAAATGTAGGGGCGAACGGCTGTTTGCCCTTACGAATCCTTAACCTTAACAAACGCCTTCGACACAAAATCCCCAACCCCATAATACGCCCTGCTCGAATAATCAAACAATATGGGATTCACTTTCCTGATGTCGGGCTTTCCGTTATCGCCGATTAGCTCCTCGTCCACGATAACATCGAGAATTTCGCCCACAAATTGGATATGAACGCCGAGGCCGTGAACATGAGAGACTTTGCATAATAGCGACAACGGAAATTCCTCAATATACGGAGCGTTCACAATCCCGCTGTTGATGGGAGTCAGGTTATTGGCTTTGAATTTATCTTCATTTCTGCCGGAGTATATGCCAACGTAATCGGCTGCTTGGGTGTTCTCGACCGAAGGGATGTTGACGGTAAATGCTTTGTTTTGAATCAGGTTGTCATAAGAATATCTGGATTTCCTGACAGAAATAGCAACGCTCGGCGGGGCGCTTGAGCAGATGCCTCCCCACGATGCCGTCATTATATTCGGTTTCCCGTCCTTGTCATAAGTCCCAACAACAAACACAGGATATGGGAATATAATTGTCTTATTGCCTAATGATTTCTTCATAATTTACTCTTCGAGACTTCTGAAAAATTCGTTTTTACTGTCATTGATGCGCTGGATAGGAATCCATTACTCGCATGAATACTGGATTTAGCTCATTCCCAAATTCCGATTTGGGAATGCAATTTTCCCACAAATCTCTGTTTTTGCAAAGGATTAGCTGATATGTTTTGCAAAGAGAAACTTGGTAATGAATTCAATGACATAATAAGATATTTTGTAAATTAATACACTATTCACTCTTCATTATTACTGCCGATTACTGCGGCAATTTCGTGTGATCGATTTCCGAACCAAACGCGCTATGCGGAATTAAATAAATAGCCAATTGAACCATTGCAGCCACAACGATCCACCAATTAGCTTTTGGATTTTTCCTATATTTCCACAAAGCGATTACCCAGATAATGAGTGAAAATACTGTTTTATTATCGGTCAGGTCATGTCCGAACGGCCAGCCCGTCCAAAACGCACCAAAGGCAAACTTCTGCACAATCGGCCCGAGAATTAACCCGCCGAGTGTCAATAATAATGCCGAACACAGGCCGATTTTATATGTGGCCGGCCCTTTAACCATTACTTCGATCAATGCACGAAGTGAAAATGCCATAGCAAGGAACATCGCAAGAATATGCGGTATCAGAATATACAGCGGCACCACTCCCTTGAATCTTATCACAACCGTCTCGCCGCTCAGTGGCACAGTTTCGGAACCGTTTGTCAAACTAATACTATATTCCACTTTGCCGGCCGGCGGCTGGTGTGGGATTTCCGCTCTCAGAATGCCACCTGCCGGAGATAATGTCACAGTTGTCCATTCATCATAGCTTTTGTAGCGCTTATATCTGAACTCGCCTGTTATTTTGTCGTTATTAGTTTTGATTTCAATAAATTCGCTTCCGTCGCTGTTGGTCGAACGGGGCAGCTTGAACGATATTTCCTCGCCGCCCAAAGTAACAGTGCCTGTTACAGGATAAGTCGGACCGGTCATACGCTGGTATGTTGCCGTCAAAAGCATCAGGACAATTGCAATAATCCATAGATTTATGTTCTTTTTCTTCGTCATATCATTTCCTTTAATAAATGAACTAAACCGCCGCAAGCGGACAGGTATCAATTTTGAGCAAATATTAATTGTCATACTGCCTGCCTGACTCATATATTTTGACATCAGGACGGGAGAACCCAAAGCATAATATTGTGGGTGGTTCCAAAACGTCCCGAATAAATAACGGCACTGTTTTCGGGCAGGTTACGCCCGCCCCTACGTAAAAAAGTCCCGAAACGTTCGGGTTGATTACATCTTTCTTGCTTCCGGCAACAATTCGATGGCCGATTTCACTAATTTGTCTTTTAATAAAATTATCATTTTGCCGGCTTCAACACCCCAGATGGCCTGAGCAATAGATGCTTTTAAATAATTCCGCAGATATTTCTTATCTCTTGCGAACATCTCTTTATTCCAGATATTTTTGGATACCGACAATTTCTTCAAATCCGCCAGCATCGAATCCGTAACGGTAAATCCCTTGTTAAACTCAATTGCATTATCGAATTCACTGATAATGCTGCTCCGATTCAAATTCAAATAATCGAATGTATATTCATTAATTATCTGTTTGGACTTAAGCACACTCGTCAGCATCGTGGTGGTATCCATCGCAATTTTATAATCCGGGAATATTCCCCCGCCGCCAAAAACACTCCGCCCCTTTGCCGTTGTATAGACCGGCAAAGATTTGCCACCGCCAAGTTTGTTGATAGAATTTAATAAATTTTTTCTTGCTTTTTCGGATAAATTTAATTTCGCCGCAGGATCGAGAACGGCTTTGGATTTTTTGAACGGCTTTTGAATATTTCTGCCCAATGGCGTAAGATAATTGCCAACTGTCAACTTAAAAGCCGAACCGTCCTTTATCTCCCAAATCTTCTGAACGCTGCCTTTGCCGAATGTTTTTTCGCCGATAATAATCCCTTTGTCATAGTCTTGAATGGCGCCGGCCAATATTTCGCTGGCGGATGCGGAATTTTTGTTAACAATTATAACTATCGGCAGATCTGAAAATTCACCATCGGATGTTGTTTGGTAATCGACCAAGAATTCTTTGTTTCGTACTTTAGTCGAAGTGATTTGCTTTCCTTTTTTGAGAAATGATCCTGTAATGATACTTGCCTGTTCGAGCGAGCCACCCGGGTTGCTCCTCAGGTCAATAATTATTTGCTTCATTCCTTTGGATTTCAGGTTTTCCATTGCATCAATAAATTCTTCGGCGGCCTTGAACGAAAATCGGTTAAGCTTTATGAAGCCGATGTCGGTGTTGCCAATCATGAAATAAGTTGTGATGCTCTTATCGGGCGATGATTTCCTCGGCAGGACAACTTCGTGCAATGTGGAGCCGCCGCCCCTTTTGTAAACGAAAGTAACGGTTTCCCCTGCCTTGCCTTTTATTAAATTGTTTGCCGAATTAATGTTATCCGATACAACATTTTTGCCGTTGATATAAATGATCTTATCGCCCGGCAGCATTGCGGCAGAATCGGCGGGGCTACCGGCATCCACTGAATAAACCGTGACGGTGTCGTTAATCAATATTAATCCCAGGCCGACGCCGATTTTTTTGCCTGCGTTTCTATCCTTTAATTTAGCATAAGTTTCGGCATCGTAATATTGGCATTGCCTGTCGAGTTCTTTCAACAGGAAATTGAAGGCAGCTGTGCTAACCGCCTCGATGTCAATGGAATCCACATAATTGCGGCTGGCAGTGTTGAGGATTGTCTTCAGCTTTTCGCCCTGCAAGTTGATTATATCCTCATCGGAAACCTTCTTGCCGGATTGCAGGATAAGAACGAATGGAATAATTAAAATCAATAAAAACAGCTTTTTCATTATTATTAACTCAATAAAAATTATTAACTCAATAAAAAACTAACTCAATCAACTCAATAAAAATATGATGTGATTCGCCGGATAAAAGAAATAAGCTTGGGCTCAATCTTCCGAATCATCTCCATCACTATTTCGCTTTTTATGCAATAATCTCACCTGATCGATATTCCGTTTCGACCGCTGAATTATTGTGCATAAATAATCATCAAGTTCAATCTCTTCAAATTTATTCGGTATCCGGCCAATCTCGCCGATGATTAATCCGCCGACGGATTCGTAATCATCGCTCTCGGGCAAAGGCTCGGGCAGGAAATCATTGACGTCGTCAATCGCAGCGGCGGCGTTAACCAAATACTCGTCATTGCCCTTATCTTCAACAATCGGCATTTCCTCGTCATATTCATCCTGAATTTCCCCGACTATTTCCTCGAGTATATCCTCCAGCGTAACTATGCCGGCAGTGCCGCCGAATTCATCCACAACTATCGCCAGATGTATCTTATTCCGCTGAAGATTCTTCAACAAAACATTAATCTTCTCCTCCTCGCCAACCGAGAAAGCCGGACGGATTATATCGTGAATGATAATCAGGCCGCCGTGGCTGAGCATACTTATCATGTCCTTAGCATAAATAACCCCGACAATATTATCCAAAGAACCCTCATAAACCGGCAGCCGCGAATATCCCTCCTCAACAATCAATCCGATAAGCCCGTCACTGTCCATCGACAATTCCGCGGCAACAACCTTCTTCCTCGGCACCATTATTTGTTTGACCGGAGTATCGGAAAACTCGAACACATTCTCCAACATCTTCTGCTCCGAATCCTCAAGCACTCCACTCTTCGAACTTTCATTAATTAAATAACGGAGTTCATCGGCCGAATGAATATCATGCTCCTCGCCGATAGGTTCGAAACCAATCGAACGGATAATTGCGTTGGCAAACGAATTAAGTACCCAGATAAACGGCCTGAAAAGAATGTAAAACACCCGAAGAGGTACGGCCACGGCCAATGTTAATTGCTCGGGACGCTGAATCGCCATCGATTTCGGGGCAAGTTCGCCGAAAACAATATGCAAAACCGTGATTGTCAGGAATGCCGTGGGCAATGCGATCTGGTGGGCAAGTTCGGGGGCGAGTCCAAGACCAATATAATGCGCCATATCGATGATTAATGCCGACACCACACCTTCGCCGATCCACCCCAGGCCCAGGCTCGCAAGCGTTATGCCAAGCTGCGTTGCCGACAGGTAAGCATCTAGATGATGAATCATATTTTTGGCCAGTACGGCCAGTTTGCTTCCGCCCCGTATCCGCATTTCTATCTGCGATGTACGCACCTTGACGATGGCGAATTCGGCGGCCACAAAAAATCCGTTGAGAATAACGAAAAAGAGGACTAAGGCTATGTTAAATAACATAAATGGTTCAAATATGGAACTAAGTTTGGAATTATAGCGACAATCGCATCATTTGATTATGGTAATTATACAAAATTTCGGACGAAAAACAATGCTTAATTTGCGATTTTTAGTGACACGGGCGTCGACGGCAAGCAAAATTATGCCGCGATTCTGTCAAAATAATTAATTTTAAGACGAAATAAAAGGATTGTGAAAAGGATATATGGAAGTAAATTACCCGAATATGAAGCAATACGATGATTTGTTTATGGATTTAAAAGATTGTTTTGTAAATTGGAAAAGAATATTATATTGTTGGAAGAGCGAAATGCAGAAATGGAATTTCTTTATGGATTAATTTTGGATAATGAAGAATAAGTTCACTCCCTTGCCCTGCTCTCGAGAGGGGGAAGGCAATTTGACCAGCGGAATAATGGGTTATACTGTCATTCAGAACGAAGTGATGAATCCAGGAAAGGCTGGATTCTTCGGAGCAAGCTCCTCTGAATGACGATGACGCAATTTGAGCAACGGAATAATGGCTTATTCCGTCATTCAGAACGAAGTGATGAATCCAGGAAAGGCTAGATTCTTCGGAGCAAGCTCCTCTGAATGACGATGATGCAATTTGAGCAATGGAATAATGGCTTATGCCGTCATTCAGAACGAAGTGATGAATCCAGGAAAGGCTGGATTCTTCGGAGCAAGCTCCTCTGAATGACGATGACGCAAATTGAGCAGCGGAACAACGGCTTATCTTGTCATTTAGAACGAAGTGATGAATCCGGGAAAGGCTGGATTCTTCGGAGCAAGCTCCTCTGAATGACGATGATGCAATTTGAGCAATGGAATAATGGGTTATTGGTGGGGAAAAGAAAGAATGTACAAAGTCATGCGTTATATAATTATCTAAATATGAGATATTACGATTTAATAAATATCTATAGGAGAATCTAATGGGAGATATTCTAGACAATTGGAATTGGTTATTATCATTTCTTATTTCTTTAATTTCTATATCCTTTGCAATTTGGAGATATTTAAAGGAAAAACAATTAAATATATATATTAAAACTGAAGCAATGATAACATTCATGCTATGTGATATGTTAACAGGAGCTATTCAAAAAAGTATAAAGAATATTAATGATGTAAATGATAATAATGAAGCAAATATTGATGATATAAAAATAAGTATTGGAATATCTGAAGGTCTTGTACGGGCATTATGGATTAAATCTGCTTCATCAATAGTATTCTATGAGAAATTAAATAAAGAGAAATTAGAATTATGGAAAGAAAAAGGGAAAGTAAAAGAAAATGGATATTATATTTTAAATACTTTAGTATATGTTAATAGTAAGAATAAATCAAAGAGCTAATAGAATGGATATAATTAAACCATTTATCATCAATATAAATATAAATAAACGTTCATAATGCTTCTTATTAAAGAATTTACGATTCTTATTAAAATATTTACGGTTCTTATTAATGTTTCTACGGTTCTTATTAAAGTATTTACGGCTCTTATTAAAGAATTTACGGCTCTTATTGGTCATTTAACTGCATTTATTGATAAATTAATTTAGGAGATATGCCCTATGATACCTGTTCAGAGAGAATATAATATGGCTGATGCCGACCTTGCGATGCTTGCAAGCAATTTTGTTGTGTTTATGAATCGTGATTCGGTCGAATTTGCCGCCCGCGGCGTCGATGCCGCTGCTATCACTGCTTTCGAAACCCTCGGAAATGCTTTCGAAGTCTTTCCGCCGGATGAATATTATCAGGCTGCGGTCTCCGGCGAGGTGGATTTGAAGAACGCCGCACGCTCGAATGCCTCTAATATGATTCAATCGGTCTCAGGCTTCTTCGAACAGAAGTGGGGAACCGACGATTATCATTATAAACAGCTGCGAATTAAGGGTTTTCATCTGATGACGGACAATAATTTCCTGGTTACTTGCCGTAATGTGGTGACTGTTGCCACGGAATATCTCGCATCGCTCACAGCCATTGGCCTAACGCAGGCAGATATTGACGCTTTGGAGGCAGAGGCTCAGTTATTTGAGGATAAACTTAATTCAATCGCTTCAAAGAAAGCGATAAGAGATGATAAAACGCAGGAAAGGACGCAAAAAGGTAATGAATTGTACTCATTTGCAACATATTATTCTAAGATTGGCAAATTAATTTGGGAGAATGTGGACGAAGCGAAGTATAATGACTACGTAATTTATCCGACTTCTCATTCCGGCCTTTCAAAACCTCAGAACTTGGCGGCAGCACTTGATCCTATAACTATTGCTCCGGTGACTTTGACTTGGGATTTAGTTGCCAATGCGACTTCTTATGATGTTTACGTTAATATTGCCGCAACCGGAGCGCCCGCGGGCAGTTATTCGTTTTTGAATACATTCCCAACTTCGCCGGCGCTTGTTCCACCGATTTTCGAGAAGCGAAATTACTTTAAAATCAAGGCGAAAAATGATACGGAAACGAGTCCTTACAGTGATGATGTGTTTTTGGATGTTCCGGCGGCGCCGTAATGGGCTTCGGATTCTGCGGCCACGGCGGCAGATGTCAGCAATTATACAACCCGAAGGATTTATATTCGAATTTCTTTTCCAGATGGAAGCTGAAATATTTCACAAGGAAGTTATGGATTTTCATTATTTGCTGTTGGGTTGCCTCCCGGGCCGGCAGCGAATCGATTGTCGAGCGGGAAACTTCGGACAGGAAGTCAAAAGTAGCGTGGTCGAATGCAAAAGTAGTTGAATTGTACGCCTTTTGCATTGTCGGCGAGCCATTCACGATGGAAAAATCAATTAATTGCTGCGGCGCCGGCGACGGGAGATTGAAATCAAGCCCGAAACCCAACTGCCCGGCCAATTTTATCTGCGAATAGACGAAAAGAGCGAAGAAATTCGGCTCGAGACCGAGCATCTTTTCGATTATTTGGACGATTAAATCAAACAATGGTTTGTTTTCGGCACCAATATCCTGAGTTTTTGCGATTGATTCCATCATCATCATCCCGAATATCGTATGATCCAGCGAGGATGCGATCTTTTGCGAGGAAGCGAACAAATCCGCTTTGCTCAGCAGGTGCAAATCTCGGTTCGGCTTCTTGTAGAACGTGATTTCGATGATATTCATCACTTCGAGCGAGCCGCCGAATTTGCTTTTCATCATGCGGGCACCCTTTGCGATCAGGGTTTGCCGGCCAAAATCGCGGGTATATACGTTAATGATCTTCGATGTGTCGCCGTATTTGGTCGATTTCAATACTATTGCTTTTGTTGTTGCTATCATAATGGGAAAATTAAGGCTGTTGAAATAATCAATATAGCATTTTAGACCGAAATATTCCGGCATTACTTTTGTCCATCCCAACCTTTTTACTTATCTTTCCAAATTAAATAAATGTTGCACGATACCTAACAAACAATAAATGCAAACAAAGAAAACCCACGTTGACGAAATGGCCGCTTTGTTCAAATCATCGGGATTGAAGAAGCTGGACACAGGCCACTACAACCTTGATTTCAGAGATTTGATGAAGTTCCGGATAGAGAACATCCTGATGGTTTGCAGCCTTTATGATTATTACACGATCATCGAGGACGGCCACCTGCAGGAGCTTATCTTCAATGAATATATTGACCTGAATCTACATCATGCGCCGAAGATCAGGCGTACATTCAGTTCGACGAAAGCAATGGAACTGCTCGCCGAGGAAGAATTCGATCTGATTATTATCACACTTCGTCCGGGGAATATGGAGTTCTATGAATTTAGCAAGAAAGTAAAAAAAGATATTCCAATATTCCATTGATTTTATTAAGCTCGCAGTCGCGGGAGCTGCAGTTTCTGATAGACAATGGCGATATGTCAGATGTGGACAAGCTGTTTATCTGGTCGGGCGACCGGAAAGTGTTTTTGGCAATGATAAAATTATTCGAAGATAAAAAAAATGCGACTGTGGATTGCAAGCAGCATGGAATTACAACAATTGTGCTTATTGAAGATTCGCCTTCGTTTTATTCATCATATCTTCCTTTAATTTATGCCGAAGTGATGGAACAAACTCAAAAGCTGATCCTCGACGGCAAGAATTCGGCGCAAAAGCTGCTCCGGCAAAGGGCAAGGCCGAAGATTCTTCATGCCGAAACATTCGAAGAGGCCATGGCCTGTGTTAATGAATATAAAGATTCTTTGCTTGGCATTATTACCGACCTGAAGTTCGAATATAAAGGGAAAATCGATCCTAACGCCGGTATAAAGTTTATTAAAAGGATCAAAAGGAAGCTGCCCGGAGTACCAATTCTGCTCCAAACTTCCCAAACAGAAAAAAAGAAGCTGGCCGAAGAGAACGAGGTAGCTTTTCTCGATAAGAATTCCCGGACTCTCCTAAAAGGTCTGCGGAAATTTATGAAGGAAAATTTCGGCTTTGGCGATTTTGTTTTCAGGATGCCTGATGGCAGCATCGTCGATTCGGCTAGAAATATGAATGAATTCCGCCAGAAAATGATGGAAATCCCGGATGAATCGCTGATATATCATTCGGCTAATAATCATTTTTCGTATTGGCTGAAGGCGCGGACAGAATTCGAAATGGCCTATAAATTCATTCCCGTGCATTGGACTCAGTTCGACAACCCGCTCGGGCTAAGAAATAAACTTGTCAGCATCATAACCCATCAATTGCGGGAGGACAGCAGGGGCAGCGTAACTGTGTTCGACGGCGAGGATTATGATGAAGATTCACGCTTCCAGATCATCGGCGAGGGGTCGTTAGGCGGCAAAGCAAGAGGGCTGGCATTCCTCGATCAGGTGATGAAAAACTACTTGCCCTCGAATCATTTCGATGGAGTTGATATATCAATCCCCAAATCGATAATATTAGGCACTGATGTTTTCACCGAGTTCATTGAGCAAAATAATTTATTTCCGACGGCCATAGAAAACGTATCGGATGAAAAGATACTTAAATTATTTTTGGAAGCTAATTTTAATGGCAATATTATCAATGACCTGTCGGATCTGCTCGATCGAGTTCGCTATCCGCTTGCGGTTCGTTCTTCGAGCCTGCTGGAGGATGCTATTTACCAGCCGTTTGCCGGAATCTATTCAACCGTAATGATTCCGAACAGCAGTCCTGAAAAAGCCATGAGGCTCCAAAATCTTATTCAGGTAATTAAATTTGTTTATGCTTCCACATTCTCGCGAAGAGCCAAGAGCTATCTCGAAGCTACCGGCAATCGCCTGGAAGAAGAGAAGATGGCAATAATCCTCCAGGAATTGGTCGGCAGGCGATATGGCGGTTATTTTTATCCTAATTTTTCTGGAGTAGCACGCTCGTTTAACTTCTATCCGTTTGGCAATGCCAAGCCCGAGGATGGCATCGTCAATCTTGCATTAGGACTGGGCAAAACAGTTGTCGATGGTGGTAAGAGCCTGCAATATTCACCCAAATATCCGGATGTATATCCGCAATTTGCCACGACCAAAGATTATTTCAATAAATCGCAATTGGAGTATTGGGTTTTGGATACTAAACCGGGGTGGTTCAGAAAGAATCCGTGCGAAGAATATTTTATGAAGAAACTCACGCTTGAAGATGCTGAAAAACACGGTACGATCAGGTATCTGGCCTCTACGTATTCCCCGGAAAACGATATGCTCTACGAGGGAATAAGCCGTGACGGGGCAAGAATATTAAATTTTGCACCAATACTGAAATCCGAGGTGATGCCTCTCAATGAGATATTGAAAGTCGTGCTGAGGATTGCCGAAGTTGCAATGAACAGCCCGGTCGAGATAGAGTTTGCGGTCAGCCTCGGAGATGACGCCCCCGAACCGGCCTTGTTCTCTATTTTGCAGGTAAGGCCAATGGTGAAAAATGAAGTGAGCCTTAGAGTAAACCTGAAAAATATCAAGAAAGAGAAAGTTTTGCTCGAAACCGACATGGCTCTTGGCAATGGAATTTATGAACTCGATACAATTGTTTTCGTCAAGCCGGATAGTTTTGATGCTTCGGCTACATTAGCGATTGCCGGCCACATAAATGAGATGAATCAGAAGCTGGTCGCCGAGGGGAAGCAATATTTGCTTTTCGGCCCGGGGCGTTGGGGGTCGTCGGATTCCTGGCTGGGCATTCCCGTGGACTTTTCCAATATTACCGGCGCACGGGCTATAATTGAAACTCAGCTGCCGAAAATGATTGCCGAGCCATCGCAGGGGTCGCATTTCTTTCAGAATTTAACTTCTTTCAAAATCGCTTATTTGACAATTAAAGAATATAGTTCGGGCAGTTCAGTTAATTGGGATTGGTTCAACAATGCCGAAGCTGCCGATGAAACCGAATATCTTAAACTTATTCGCTTGAAACAACCTCTCGAGATTTTGATTGACGGACAAACCGGGAAAGGGCTGATATTAGAAAAGTGATTACATCAAAATAGAAATTGTAATGGAGAAAATGAGAAATAGAAAATCAAGAAATATCCTACCGAAACCGGAATGGAAAATTATCCTCGACAACCTTGTCTATCAGGACCAATCGATTCTGTTTAGTATTTGCAGGCGGATGATTATCTATTTGGACAGGATTGAAGCGCCCGGCATAAGTGCCATACTCGAAAAACTCAATCCGAGCACCGATCACAGAAAAAAAGTGCAGAACTATGGCCAGAATTGGCCGAAACCAAAGGGCAGCCCGTTCAATGCCAATGAAATTATCGATGATGTATTCGAGATAGCCAATTCGAATATTTCAGATAATGAAATCTCGAGACTGCTACGCAACTGGATACATCAGGAACATCAGAGCGTTTTGTCGCGTACACTGGAAAAAAGAAACGCTCCGCTTACCGATGTGATCGAAGCGGTTAAGAAATATCTGAGGCTGTTTAATGTCGAAAAGGTAATGTCCAAGGGTGAAATCACCGGTCTTCGCGTGGGACTTATCTATAGGTTTTTGTCTGAAAATCTTAGGTATATTAATATTGCCAAAAAATATATTCCGATAAGCGGTATGGATAAGATTCTGGACCGTGTTATCGGCCCGGCCCGCGGCAATGGGAAACTCGGCGGTAAAAGTGCAGGGCTGATTCTTGCACGCGAGATAATCTTTTCAGAAAGAGGAACCAACCCTCTGCTTCGAAATGTTACTACGCCGAAGAGCAGGTTCCTGACTTCCGACGGCCTGCTGGAATTCATCCATTACAACGCCCTCGAAGAATTTGTATTCACCAAATATCAGGAAACCGAAGAAATCAAGCAGACGTTTCCGTTTATCGAATATATATTTAAGAGTTCGCATTTCCCTCCGGAATCGATATATGCTTTCATCAAGATTTTAGATGATCTCGAAGGCAAGCCAATAATTGTCCGTTCCTCCAGCTTGCTCGAAGACAGTTTCGAGGCATCATTCAGCGGCAAATACAAGAGTTTGTTTTTGAGCAATTCCGGTTCGAAATCCGAACGTCTGTCACAGTTGATGAACGCAATTTCCGAAGTGTATGCAAGCTCGTTTGCGCCGGACCCGATAGAATATCGCCGCGAAAAAGGTATGATTGATTTCAGGGAAGAAATGGGAATATTGATCCAGCAGGTTGTCGGCAGCAAGATCGGAAAATACTACCTGCCGAGTTTCGCCGGCGTTGCTTTTACCAATAATGAATTCAGGTGGACATCACGGATCAGAAGGCAGGACGGGATTATGCGGATTGTGGCAGGGCTTGGCACAAGGGCCGTTGACCGGACAATTGATGACTATCCGACGCTTATTTCACCCGGGCAGCCCGATTTGAGGGTCAATCAAACTACCAAGGACGCTATTCGGTATTCACAGCAATACGTGGACGTAATTAATTTGGAAACTAACAACTTCGAGACTGTTAGGTTTGAAGAAATAGTTGCCGAGAGCAAAGGGGAATTCCCTGGCATTGACAAAATCGTATCATTCAATCGCGGCGGCACATTCGTGGAGCCTATCGGGATGTTGGCTGATTTCCTGAAGGAGGATCTGGTAATTACTTTCAATTCTCTTGTGGCCAAAACAAATATAATTGATCAAATAAAGGAAGTCATCAACGTGCTGACCAAAGCTTACAGCTGCCCGGTGGATGTTGAATTTGCTTCCGATGCCGAGCGGTTATACCTGTTGCAATGCCGTCCGCAAAGCTCTGCCAACAACGAACATAATGTTACTATTCCCGCTAATATACCCGAAGATAGAATCATATTTACGGAAAACCATTTTGTGAATAACGGCATTGTCGAGGGCATAGAGTATGTGGTTTATATATCTCCGGCGGGCTACTCTGCCCTTGAGACTGAAGACGATATGAAAACCATCGGAAGGATTGTGAATAAATTAAATCGGGCGTTGCCGAAGAGGAAATTCATACTAATCGGGCCGGGGCGATGGGGGAGCAAGGGCGACATCAAACTGGGAGTGCCGGTCGGATACAGCGATATTAATAATACGGCCATGCTTTTGGAGGAGGCATTCGAAAGGGACAATTATATTCCGGAGCTTTCCTTTGGCACTCATTTCTTCCAGGACCTGGTCGAGGCGGATATTAAATATTTGCCGTTATATCCTGGCAGCGATGATACGTTTTTCAATGAGGGATTCTTCAAAGCCGAATCCAGCCGTCTTTATGACATATTGAATGAATTCGAGGAATTTGCCGATGTGGCCAGGGTTATCAAGGTGTCGGACTATGTGAAGGGCGGCACTCTGTCTATCTTCATGGACGGGGAGATGAGAAAGGCGGTTGCCTTTGTTAATGGATGATTATATGGAACGATATTTCAATCATTCAATAGTGAACCGGCCGGAATGCCAAGCTGCCGATGCAGGGTCTTTATCATTTTAAGACTTAGTTTGCGTTTGCCGGAAAAAATTTCGGATACTCGGCTGCGGTAGCCAAGATACTGCACCATATCTTTTTCTTTAAGGCCTGATTGTTCCATTTTAAACTTAATAGCCTCGATAGGTGTGGGAGGAGCTATGGGGGAATTGTCATCTTCATATTTTTCAACTAAAATTGACAGAACTTCAAGCTCGTCGGATTCCCGGGAACCTTCCTTTAAATCCTCTTGCATCAGGTTGTATATCCGTTCCAAAGCATCTTGATATTGCTCGTTATTTTTAATTGGTTTTAACATATCGCACCTTATCAACATCTATTGTATCATACTCTTTATGTGAACCAAACCATACAACAAAAATTATTTGTAGCCGGTATTCTATATCAACAATCAATCTGTATTTGTTACCTTTTATATTGAATACTACTCTCTTCTTGCTAATAATTGAAGCAGTTCGAAATTGTAATTTCAGTTCATTCGGGTTCGGCCACTCTGCTAATGTTACTTCTGATATCCATGCCTTTAACTGCTGTTCTATTTCGGGATACTGTTGCCAATAATCCATTAATGTCTTTTTCGCTATCACTCTCATAGTTCAAATATACGGAATTACCATTTTGGTAACAAACGAATGTTATCATTTATTAGTCTATTCTATTTTTAATAATCCGTTACCTACATAATCCTTAATAATTATTTGTACTCCCGATTTTTTTCGTTAAATTTAAAGTCTTTTAACCTGCATTATTCATAAAATATTATAGACCTGTGGCTGGCCGAGGATAACAAAAGATATGGCATTCTCCATTTTGAGCTATGTATAATTGTCATGCTATCCGTCTAACTCCTATAGTCTTGGTAAGATATGAATTCTTGAATAAAAAAAAGCCCGAAATGTTCAGGTTAATTTTCAATAAATCGATTTTATATATTTGATAGTCAATATTCAATGAAAACGTTTTCGGAAGAACTAACCCAGCATAGGAACGGACATCCCAAAGCTCTTAAGGATGCGCAAATATTTGAGGGCGGTGCCGCCTTCAAAGCGGAATCCTTTTCTTTGATTAGTGTTGTCGTGCCTACTCTCATGGAAGAGAAAATGCTCGAAGAAACTCTTTCGATCTATACAAAAGAATTCAAGAAAAAACATAATCTCGAATTGATTGTCAGCGACGGGGGCAGCACAGACCGAACAATCGAAATAGCAAGGAAATATGCCGATAAAGTAGTTATTCACGATGGAAAAAGCCGGCAAACAATTTCAGATGGCAGAAACCGGGGTGCCGAAGCCGCCGCAGGCGATACGATTGTTTTCATCAATGCCGATACGATTCCCGAGGATGCTGACTTCTTCTTCGAATTTATCAGTAGCTGGCACAATGGCAAAACAAATTATAAAAATGCCGAAGCCCTCGCCTGCACGGTCAACCCATTGGAAACGAATCTTGGCATTAAGGACAAACTCTTCTACGCTTTCTACAACCGCTATGTCCATTTCCTGAACATCATCGGATTGGGAATGGGGCGGGGCGAGTGTCAGATTGTCAGGAAAAAGACATTCAACAGGGTTGGCGGCTATAACGAAAAATATGCTGCCGGAGAGGATTTTGATTTATACAGAAGAATCGGGAAAATCGCTAAGATTTGTTTCGTTAAGCAATTAGTAGTTAAGGAATCTATCAGGAGATTCAAACGTTACGGCTATTTCAAAACGGTTCTCTTCTGGACTATGAATTCCATTTATGTCATGATATTCGGCAAATCTTATTCGAAGCAATGGGAGGTTATCAGATAGTTGTCGGGTATCGGTTTAGGTAGTCGTTAGTTGCTGGTCGCA
>JAJRTW010000107.1 GCA_024278075.1 Bacteroidota bacterium
AGACTTGTCATTCCTGCCCTTCGGCTTCGCTCAGGATAAACTCCAGCAGGAATCCAGTGTTCATGGGCTGTTTGGCTATATTAAGATGGATGCCGGATCGGGGTCCGGCATGACAGCTTTAGTATTATTTTTTCGCTATATTTTTTCGCTATATCTATAATCGCATCCAAATCAGCACAATATAGGTCAAAATGGAGATTGCTACCGCGAATATCACTTATTATCCGTATTTTAACCGGACACTACTGATGTCAATTGCAATATATCATAATTCCCTGTCTACCAAAGCCGCTTTTAATTCCGCCTGGGCCACAAGCTTGCCATTCACATAAGCCTTCGCCTCGAACGAATAAGCATTAAACCTTTTTGCTACCTGGCGGACATCGAATACGAGCTGGTCGCCGGGGATAACGGGGACGCGAAACTTCGCATTGTCGATTGCCATGAACATTGCGAGCTTCCCGCTCATATCTTCGAGTGAATTCAGCAGAAGCAATCCGCCGGTTTGTGCCATTCCCTCTAATATCAACACGCCCGGCATTACCGGATTTTCGGGGAAATGGCCTGTGAAGAAAGGCTCATTGATGGTAACATTTTTATAGCCGATTATCCTGTTCGTCTCTTTATCCAATTCCGTTATCCGGTCTATCATCAGGAAAGGGTAGCGGTGCGGCATCACTTTCATTAATTCATATATATCAAAGATATAGCCGTCTTTTTTATTTACTTTATATTTATTCAGTTCTTTATCTTTCAGGTATAGGGCGCGGATTTTCTTAGCAAATTCGAAATTGCTGGCATGGCCCGGCCGTGCGGCAAGAATTTGAGCTTTGATTGGCACACCGATTAATGCCAGGTCGCCAAGCATATCTAATAATTTATGCCTTGCCGGCTCGTTTTTATATCTTAATTCCGTATTATTCAGGATGCCGCTATCGCCGCGTTTCGGGGCCTGCGCCAGATTAAATATCTTCTTCAAATACTCCAGCGATTCATCCGAAATTTCCTTGTCTTCTATTACTATGGCACTGTCGAGATTGCCGCCCTTGATCAGGCCGTTTTCGTAGAGCATTTCAACTTCGGTGAGAAAGCAAAAAGTGCGGGCTGGTGCAAATTCGGACACGAATTCCTTATCAAGGTCAAACAGGCCGGTGTGCTGGCTGCCGAGGGCGGGATTGTAATAATCAACCATTACGGTCAGCCTGTAATCATCGGTGGGGAGTGCAACTAAATCAACTCCCTTCTCTTCGTTGGTATATCTGGCAGTCTCTTTTAAATAAAAATACTCTCGTTCGGCCTCTTGCTCGACGATTCCGGCATCCATTATTGCTTCGACATAAGGCAGCGAACTGCCGTCGATTACCGGCGGCTCGTTAGCCGATAGCTCTATCCTGCAATTATCAATCCGCATTCCGGCCAAAGCTGCCAGTACGTGTTCAACCGTATGCACCCGTACATCACCAATGCCAAGAGTCGTTCCTCTCGACAGGTCGACAACATAATCAGTCAAAGCAGGTATTTCAATGGATTCGGCCAGGTCGGTACGCACAAATTTATAACCATAATCTTCCGGTGAGGGGTTAAAGGTTATCGTTGAAGAGTTGCCCGTGTGAAGCCCTATTCCGGAGAATGATACCGATTTTTTCAGAGTTCTTTGTTTCGCCATTATATCTTATGGTTTCTTATAAATACTGCGATTTACGATTTTCGAATTGTTTAAAATCACAAATAACATAAGATACAAATTTAAGAATTATTATTTAGATAGGGAACTAATTTTGTAATTTGGGATTTGCTATTGGAAACAATAACTTGCTGTACCACGAGCTAAAACTCGCGGCTATTTATTTTATTCTCAGTTATTGGGGGCGCCGTCGTCTATCCAAATGCTAATCAACCGCAGATAGCATTCGGGCATAGTGATATCCTCACGGGGCATAGGCACATAGTCCGGGTGGTGGGTAATGCTTCCGTACAACGAGCCGTCGTCGGCCAATTCCTTCACTTTTGCATAAGTCTCGAGATTAATATCGCCTTGTGGGTCGGCGGTGCTGTGGCAGCCGATGCAGTTATATTGAATGATTGGCATTATGCTGCCGGAGAAAGTAACGTTGGCCGAATCGCATCCGAATCTCGGCTGATTGGAACATTTCTCATTTTTGCCGCCTTCCTTTATCCAACGGTAAATCAAATCAATTTGCTCGGCTGAGAGCAGGTTCCTGGGCGGAGGCGGCATACGGTCGTCGTCGTCATAACCGTCTTTGCCAACAATAGTTTCGAATATTTCCGAGTCCTCCGGATTGCCGGGCTTAAAATCTTTTTTGATAATGCCTTCGTAATTGGACAGGTCGAAGCCATCTTCTTTGGTTTCCGAATCGTGGCATTCGGCCAGCGCACAATTAGAATTGAAAATTGGCAGTATGTCTCTTGTGAAGCAAATGCCCGTATCGAGTTCGAACCGGTTTTTAATTGTAACGGTAATAATCTCCTCATATCGCATGTCCATCTTTGGGAATACGGAGATCATTGCCTGGATTTGCTCGAAGGCCGGCGGGATGGAGTCAGGAGCAAAATATATTGTCTCTTTGCCTTTAATACCGGAAAGCGAACCGCCGCCGGTAATCAATTGCCAGACAATAGAATAATCCGGCAGTTCCTCATTTGATTTGCTGGGATTGTCTTCAAGGACTGCCGATAGAAATACTGTATCGCCAACAAAGACCGTAGTATCGCCCTCGACTACATAGAATTTAGCATGATATTCGGTGTTGTCGGGAGATTCGATATCCTCGCCGCAACCGATGATAATCAATACACAGAGAAATATATTTATTAGGTTCTTCATTTATGAACTTACGTTATTTGATATATGCTACACGAAGTGAAAAAATATACTTCATGTCTCAATTTAGCGAAATATTGTTCGAACCGCAGTCATTCAGAGCCGAAGGTGAAGAATCCATCTTGTTTTTACAATCATATATTTCCGGTATTTTTTCTGGATTCTTCGCTTCACTCAGAATGACACTCTTTAATATTATATTCCACTAATTTATAAATCACATCCATAATGGCACAATATAGGTCAATATGCAGAAAAAATCAATGGTTTAAAGTTGTTCAATGCTTTTTAACCGGACACTTCTGAATTGATATATTTCCTGAACGAAATAGCTTCCGTTCTATTTTGCAATATGCCGGCCACAAGTAAAATCATAACCGGCAGAGCCTGGCTTTCAAGTGGCAATATAATTTATTTGCCGGATTAACGTAAATATCTTATTTTCTTATAATCGCAATAATCAATACCTGGAAATGAAAAAAATATTATTCATAGCTTTCCTGTCTTTTATCGCATTTTGTGCCTGTGAAGAGACCTGGCCGCCGCAGGTGAAGCCAACGATTCCCGCAGACCATACCGAGGAAGAGGGAGGTGTTTACCATAAACCCGGGCTGGATTTCCCTTATGGCTATAATGAGGCCACCAACGACAAGAATTGTGCCGGTGCGACTTGCCACCATAGCGACCTTCGCGGCGGGCTGGCCAAAAAAAGCGTCCGGGGCAAGGTTGAGGCCGTATCGCCCTCGTGCTATCAGTGCCATGGCAAAGTGTGGGAAGATATTTCGAGTGCTGGCGGGGATTAATTTGAATGAATAATTCTTAAGTGTCCGGTTCACGATGCGGACAATTAGTGAAAATCGTGATACAAGCTCCATTTAGCCCAATATTGTGCAATAATTGATACAATTTTGGATTTAGTGAGATTCAATATCAAAGCGTGTCATTCCGGACTTGATCCGGAATCCATCTCAATATGGCCACATAGCCTGTGAATACTGGATTCTGAAACGAGTTCTGCAATGACAAGTCATAATATTCAGGTACATATTATGAGTGTTTCTCTTTTTTTACCGGACACTACTGTAAATAATTATATAATATAATCTGGAGTTAATATATTTATGCTGAAAACATTAATTATAGTTATCGTATTTTTCTCCGGGCTGCCGGCGGCTTTCTCAATCGAATCCGGCACTAAAGCTCCGGCATTCAAAGGCAATACACTCGATGGCGGCACAATAAAGCTCGAGGATTATAGGGGCAAGGTTGTCCTGCTTGACTTTTGGGCCAGCTGGTGCGGGCCATGCCGAAAGGAAATGCCGTTCCTCGCCGAACTTTATAAGGAATTCGAAGGCCATGATTTTGAAATACTGGCAGTGAATATAGATAAAAAGAAAAAGAATGCCGAGAAGTTCTTGAAGAAACTTGATGTGAAAATAAAATTCCCCGTAATTTGGGACAAGAAGAAAGAAATCCCGCCGCTCTATGGCATAAAGACTATGCCGACAACTGTGCTTATCGACAAAAAAGGCAATGTCCGCTATATCCACGACGGCTTTAGCGAAAGCCTGAAAAATCAATTCAGAAAAGAAGTAAGGGAGCTGTGCGGTGAAAAGTAAATCTAAGAATAAATCCAAGAAAGCAATATTATTAATATTTTCTCTGTTTTCAATTGGCATTATTCCCCAAAGCTGCGTGACGGTTCAGCCCTGGGAGCGCGAGGAATTAATATCACCCATTATGATGTTCGATGAAAACCCGATTGACAAAGGGATTCAGCTTCATCATATCGACCACAGGGAAGGTTCTTCGGGCGCAACCGGGTCGCAAAGCGGGGGCTGCGGTTGTGGTTAAATCAAAGCCGTTAATATATCTTATTGCCTCTCTTTTTGGTGTATTGCAGGTAATTGCCGCCGAACTCCCCGAAGATGAAATCCAGATGAATATGAACGGCTACTTCGATAATTTCGGAGTCAAGATTGTTTACCCTGATTTGTCCGTCAGGAAATCTATCTCCGCCACCACAAGTATCAACGGAAGATACCTGATTGACATTATAACCGCCGCATCAACAAGAAGCCAGTTCAATAATGTGTATTCCTATCAAAATGTCGAATCCGGAATCGATGCCTTCACTTCAGCCACACGGAAGGACACGGCGCTTGGCCACGGCGGAGGGGACGACTTCCCCGATGAAACAAGGCATGAAGTTGCCTTTGGCATAACCCAATTGATAGGAGAGACAACCGTTTCTATCAACAATATTTTCAGCACAGAAAACGACTATGATTCCAAGACAATAGCGGCGTCGGTTTCAATCCCGTTTGCCAAAAAGAACACTATCGTTAATGCCGGAATAGTAAAAAGCTGGGATAGGTCGTTCCCGCAAACCCGGGCATGGACAGCCGGCAAGGACGTGTTGTCACTGTCTTTGGGCATGTCCCAGATATTCAGCGTCAAGTTCCTGGCCCAGGCCGAAGTATTCTATAGCAATATGAGCGGATTTCTGCCCGACCCGTACCAGGTTGTTACCGTTGCTAATTTCGACAGCAACAGTTTAGCATATTTCGAACCGAGGTATCCCGATGACAGAAAAAGATATGCCGCAGGAATGCGAGGCATTTACAAGACCGGCGAGCCATCATCACTTCAACTTGGCTACAGGTATTATGGGGATTCATGGGATATTAATTCGCATACGCTATCGGGGCTATTCCAATATTCGTTCTACGAAGACGACCTGATACTCGGATTGGGAATTAGATACTACACGCAGGCCGCTGCCAGCTTCTTCAAAGAGAATTACACCGCCGAAGAAGAGTACATGGCCGTCGACCCCAAGCTGAAGGAAATGTATTCCAGCGAGTTTCAGCTGAATGCCACAATTAACGGCGGCATAATTCCGCTTATTAACAATGAGGACATTAAACTCTCCACACGTGTGCATTTCTTCCATAGATACACCGATGCTCCAGACTGGCATTCGAGGAACACAGACCTGCGGGCATTTATTTTTAGTCTCGGCTTCAGGTATTTGTATTAAATTTGCAAGCGAAGTATTTTTGTATATTTTCATTAAGTTTTATTATCAAGTTATCTTATTATGAACAGAAGAACATTTTTGAAATCAGGTGCGTCGGCAATCGGAGGGATGGCATTATTCAGCCTCCCGGGCCGCAGGCAGGTTATAGCATATAGCGGGCAGGTGGCCGAAACCGGCTTTACCATTGAAGTATTAACAGGTGATGCCGATAAAGCGGTTGAACTATTATCCGGTATAATCCCCGGAATATCGGCAAGCCCAATTCATTTTTCGGAGCATATTCTGCCGGGCAAATATGTTGGCGATCTTATTTTCGTCAATAATAATTCGCTTGTTAATTACA
This sequence comes from Bacteroidota bacterium, assembly GCA_024278075.1. Lineage (GTDB taxonomy): Bacteria > Bacteroidota > Ignavibacteria > Kapaibacteriales > UBA2268 > JAJRTW01. The sequence continues at coordinate 6,229 of JAJRTW010000107.1, forward strand.
GACAGCGCCGCGATGAGATTTCCCGTAAACTGGCCAAAATATCGGAGCAGCTTAGGCTCCCGTCAAATGTTACCGGCCCGAAGCTGCTTGTTTTCTCGGCCGGAAATAATAATATAAAACCTAAGGCCGCAAGCCTGTTTATTGACAATCAACTTGTTGAAAGGTTTGAACTTAATGATAATATTAAAGAGTATATAATCAAAACCAATTCCGGCGAAATGGCCATGGCCATAGAGGATGATTCCGCAAGAATTCTAAGCTCTTCGTGCAGGCATGGGACATGCGTCCGTACGGGGCCTGTCCGCCGGGCGGGGCAGAATATTGTCTGCATTCCAAATCGCGTCAGGCTCTCAATCGAAGGCTATCGAAGGGATGGAATTGATGCGGTTTCCCAATAGAATCATTATGCGGTTTCCCAATTGAATCATTATGCGGTTTCCCAATAGAATCATTATGCGGTTTCCCAATAGAATCATTATGCGGTTTCCCAATAGAATCATTATCCTGTTTATTTTTGCATTTGGCACGTGCGGGGCGCTGCCGGACACCACCGCTCTATATGAAATTGATGTCTCCAAGTATTTGCTCGGCACTGTTATCGACGCAAAAGTCGTTCATCACGACATCAATTATGCCCGGGAATCACTCTATCTTGCCTTCAGGGAAATCGAACGCATCGAGCATAAATTCAGTACGAAATTCGATGAAAGTGTTATTAACAGTATTAATTCAAATTCGGGCATCAGGCCGGTGGAGATAGACAAGGAGACATTTGCACTGCTTGCCCGTTCGGTCAGTTTCTCTGCCGATTATGAGGCTTTATTCGATATTACCGTGGGGCCGCTGACAGAGCTTTGGGGCTTTAATTCCGACGATGATATTATTATTCCCACAGAAAATGAGATTTCAGCCCTTCTGCCGCTTGTTGGCTATAAGCATATCGTTCTGGACTCATCGAAAGGCACGGTTTTTCTTGCGGGAAAGGGAATGAAGATTGACCTGGGCGGTGTGGCCAAAGGTTATGCTGTGGATAGGGCGGCGGATATATTGAAGAGGCGAGGTGTGCGGAATTTTATGGTAAATGCCGGCGGGGACATTGTTTGCGCCGGCACAAACAGCGAAGGCAGGCCATGGGGAATCGGAGTGAAGCACCCCAGGGAGTCGGGCGAGCTTCTCGTTAGATTCAGGGCCTCCGACATTGCTATATCCACAAGCGGCGATTACGAGCGGTTTATTGATGTCGGCAACAATCGCTATCACCATATATTATTGCCGCAGACCGGCTGGCCGGGCGATCTATGCCGGAGCGTTACCGTGCTGAGCGATAATTCGGAACTTGGGACAGTAATTGCTAAGTACATATTCCTGAAAGGATACGAAGAATTCTCGAAGACAGAACTATCGAAAACCATTAAATATTTTATAGTCGAAAAAGGCGGGCAGGTTAAATTCAGCCCCGCTTTGGTAACTGAGAACGAATTATTCTTTGTGGAATGACACACTTCGTGTGCTTAATAAGCACTTATTCCCGCGTATCAAACTCATGGCTATTGCAGCTATTCACTATTACACTCAGCTTGCTCAACTCATTCCCAAATTCCGGTTTGGGAATGTAATTTCCCCGTAGATCTCTGTCTTGCAATGGATTAGCAATGGATTAGCAATGGATTAGCAATTAATATTAACGCAAGTTAATAAACATCGGGTTCACCAATATAATGCTTTTAAGTGAATGGACGATTAGTCAGGATTGCTAAAGGCTCAATATCGGGACTATCGACTTCTGTACCTCGCCGGAGGGCTGCACGTCGCCAACATCATTAATATATACATCAATTTCCGTCCGGTAGCCCACGTTTTTCTCCGGAATGTAAATTCCGGGTTCGATGGAGAAGCAAGTCCCTTTGATTAGCGCCCTGTCGTCCCTTGTTTCCAGGTTGTCGATATGAACGCCCGTCCCATGGACTTCAACGCCAATATTATGACCGGTCCTATGGATAAAATACTCACCATATCCGGCATCGTTAACCACTTTTCTGCTGGCATCATCCACATCACACCCACGCACAATCATGTCCCGTGCAAAACTCTTTTTGACAAGCCTGACAGCCGCATCTCTTGCTTTGCAGCAAATCTGGAATATTTCCTCATGTTTTGCCGGTACTTTTTCGCCCACATAGCCCATCCATGTAATATCGGCATAAATACTACCGAAGGCTTTCTTCTTGGCCCATACATCAATAAGAACCACATCACCCTTATTAATAAAATAGCTATTTTCCGGATTTGGTGTGAAATGCGGGTCGGCATTATGGCCATTAATGGAAACAATAGGCCCCATGTCCCAAATCAGCTGATTTTTATACATAAAATCTATCATTACCTGCTGAATTTCAAATTCCTTGGGCCTATCGCCGGCTTTTATCCTTGTGGCAATCTTTTTAAAAGCAATATCCTTTGCCTTGCTGACAAGTTTATAAGCATCTATATGGCTATTGATTTCACGAGTGGATAATCGTGATTCGAATCGGGTAATCAGATTGGCACTGGTAATAATCTCTATCCCAAGGCTGCGGATATACTCGGCTGTGCCGGCATCGACAATAGAAACATAAGGGATGGCATTGTTGGGCGAGTACTGCATAGCAATACGCTTATAGCCGCGGAGGGTATTCTTGATGTGATCGTTGAGTTGCTGCCAGGGAAGATAAATCAATTTACTGCCGGGCAGGTGGTCCAGATTGTCCGGTTCCATCTTATGGCAGATCTTAATTGGCGTGTCATCGGCAGGAATAAAATAAAGCCACCTGCGCGAAAATATCTTATTCTCGTCCAGCCCAAGAATCCTAACGGCACTCTGGTCGCGGCTATGAAAATCGTAAAACAGCCAGCCTTCAATATTTGATCTTTTTAATTCCTCCTGAATTTTCTTAATTTCCATGAATATCCAAAGCAAATTAATAATGTGTGTAGGGATTAAAAGAATTAATTGTTATTCAACTTAAGAAAAAAATGAATAATTAAAAAATTATAATATTTATTTTGTCCCCAAATCGGATTATAAGTGTAAGGTTTGGGAGTAGTTTTTCAGAATCTCCCGGGCAGATCGGGATTAGGAAACTCTAATAATATTTTTTTCCTCTTTGAATAGGGTTTTAATAAATGATAGCTAACATTCTTTCTCAATATAATAACTAATAACTTAAAGATATGAACTCTTTCGGCAGATTATTCAGACTCAGCATAGTCGGTGAATCCCATTCCGGCAGTGTTGGAATTATTATCGACGGCTGCCCGCCGGGAATTGCACTGATTGACAAAGATTTCGATGCAGACTTATCGAGACGAAAAAGCGGCCCGATAGGCACAAGCGCAAGGATGGAAACAGATTTGCCTGTGATTAAGAACGGTGTGCTTAATTCAACAACTACGGGGGCGCCATTATATATCGAATTCCAAAATTCTGATAAAAGGCCAGATGATTATGACAATATAAAGCATACTCCCCGCCCCGGCCATGCCGATTTCACCGCCTATAAAAAATATTCCGGCTTTAATGATTATCGCGGCGGCGGGCATTTCTCCGGCAGATTGACAGTTGGAATAGTTGCTGCCGGAGTGGTAGCTAAAAAAATCATGCCGGGCATTGAATTCACTACCAAACTTATCGAGGCCGGCGGCTTTAACGACATTGACAAAAACGACATTGACAAAAACGACATTGACAAAACAGTAGAAAGTGCAATCCGGGCTAACGACTCCATTGGCGGGATTATAGAATGCAGGGTGGTTAATATACCGGCTGGCTTGGGCGAGCCGTATTTCGATAGCATTGAATCCGCGCTGGCTCATGCTGTGTTCTCTATACCGGGGATTAAAGGGATTGAGTTCGGAGCCGGTTTCGCGGCAGCAACAATGACCGGCAGCCAGCATAATGACTCTATCATTGACGCTGACGGCAGCACTTCAACCAATAATTCCGGCGGTATTAACGGCGGTATCTCTAATGGCAATGAGCTGGTATTCCGGGTGGCAGTCAAGCCGGCTTCGAGTATCCCGCAGCAGCAAGGCACCATCGACTTAAGAACCGGCAATAGGGTTAATATCGAAATTACAGGCCGTCATGATGCTTGCTTTGCTTTGCGTGTGCCGGTAATAGTTGAGGCGGCTGCGGCGATTGTACTGGCCGACTTCCAATTAATTCGGAATGCTTATTTGGCTTAGTTATATAGGAAAGCATTGCTTCAATTTAAGCATCGGCAACAAATGAAATTGAATATTAAATAGCAATTAAAAACAAAACATTTATTATTTCGTACATAATTACAGAATTAATATCTTAAGTGAAATATCTTATTGCTTCCTATTTAGTATGTACAACACACACGGAGGGAAATAACCCGGAATATGGAAATAATTATCCTACTGCTTTTATTATTAACAGGCTCGTACAGCGCCTTTCTCTCAGCTGTTTTGTCTTCGTTGTCTCAGGATCGATTGAATGAAATTATTCTTGATGACGCAAAGAGGAACAGAACTTTGCACAATTTAAAGCTGCATTTCGAAGAAACCCACACCTCATTTAATATATTCGAAATGTTCTTTTATACAATAGCGGCCGTTGCCACCGGCTCCATTGTCCACGATATGTCCAACAGTTCAGTATACCTGGTATTATCCATACTGGCCTTCTTCCTAATAACAATTGTCATTCGCAGTTTTATTTATTCCCTCGGCATACGATTTGCCGATGGATTGGCTGTGAAGCTAACCCCTTCGATGACATTTATTAATACTATTTGCAGGCCATTGACTTATGTGCGAAAAAGCCTCTATACAACAATTGGCGGCAATAGCGGCGAAGACGTATCGAGAGACGAAATCGCAGCTCTTGTCGATTCGGCACGCGAGGAAGGCTCGCTGGATGCCGACGAACACAGGATATTCAAAAACATCATTCATTTCAGCAACGTATACGTCTCCGATGTAATGACACCCAGGACCGTAATATTCAGCTGCAACGCAGACAAAACCGTTGACGAGGCAGCCCACCTGCCGGAGCTTAAAATGTACTCGCGGTTCCCGATTTGGGAAGGCGAATCTCTCGACGATGGCGTTATTGGGTACGTGATGTCCAGAGATATTCTCCTGGCAGCCCTTGAAGGGAAAACAACCCGGCAGCTGCGACAACTCTCCCGCGAAGTATATATCATACCTGAAAATGCCGAACTTGACAATGCACTTGACCAATTCCTGGAGCGCCGCCAGCACTTGTTCATTGCAGTGGATGAATATGGCGGAGTGGAAGGATTAATCACTATGGAGGATGTTCTGGAAACTATTCTCGGCGTGGAGATAGTGGATGAAGCCGATAAGGTTATCGACCTGAGGGAGCTTGCTAATAAACGCAGGGATGAAAGGATTGCCCGCCTCGGCACCCTGGGGAAGTAGGGGTTTAGGAAATTAAGAATTAAGAATTAAGAATTAAGGGGTCGTAGGAGTTTAGGGAGTAAGGTATTGGACATCTCTACAATTTATTATTCTCTTGTTTATAATAATAAAACTCCATAAATTTGTTATTCTTTCATCGGGGCGTAGCGCAGCCCGGTTAGCGCGTCTGGTTTGGGACCAGAAGGCCGGAGGTTCGAATCCTCTCGCCCCGACAACTATGGGGTTGTTTGAAACAGCATGATACAGGTTCGGAAATCATAATTATCCTAATATTATTATCTTCGACATATCTGGCTATGCTTTTTTATGCAGCCCCTAATCTATTAGTGCTAAATAATCATTAGTACCTAATCTGCTTTAATTTCAATGTCAAGGAAGGTGTTTCATCCGACGTGGAGGGACTGATACATAACTTCGTAACAATTGATTTAGTATAGTTTTGTTGAACAAGAAGTTGCAACACCTTGTTCTAAACTTGTTGGCAGCAGTTTGGTATGAAGCATTTCGTCAGTTGTAACAACTGGCTGAACAGGTTTTTATATTATATCTCAGTAGTGTCCGGTTAAAAAGCAGTGAATAATTGGTAATCACAGTTATAGCCTTTATTTTGCCCTATATAACGCTGGTTTAGATACAATTTCGTATCATAGCAATTATTATAATATTACTTGTCATTCCGGACCCCGTCCGGAATCCATCTTAAATATAGCCACATAGTACGTAAATACTGGATTCTGAAATGAGTTCCGCAATGACAAATCATAATTATTAGGTATAAATTAGGAACGTCTCTCTTTTTTAACCGGACACTACTGATTATATCTATGACTTGAATATTACAGAAAAAAATGATAATATTACACGTTGGTTTTTGCAATAACTATTCGGACAATAACGAGAATGTTTAAGCCTCTGCCAGATAAATTCAAATATCCCAAATTGGAAAATGACATCCTGAAATATTGGGACGAAAATGATATATTCTCTAAATCGATGGATATTCGTAAGGGTAACGACGAGTATACTTTCTATGAAGGGCCGCCAACGGTAAATGGCAAACCCGGCCTTCATCACCTTATGGCCAGAACTATCAAAGATACTTTCTGCCGCTACAAAACCATGCGTGGCTTCTATGTGCGGCGCCAGGCCGGCTGGGATACTCACGGATTGCCCGTCGAAATAGCCATCGAACGTGAATTGGGGCTCAAAGACAAGAACGATATCGAAAGCTATGGTATCGATAAATTTAATAAATATTGCAAAAAATCGGTTTACGAAAATATTGAATCCGACCTCGGATGGCGGTCGCTGACCAGTCGTATGGGCTATTGGGTAGACCTGGACTCGGCCTATATTACCTGCACCAACGACTATATCGAATCGGTTTGGTGGGCTTTGAAGCAATTCTTCGACAAGGGGCTTATCTATAAGGGATTCAAGGTAGTGCCGCAGTCGCCGACAATCGAAACACCGCTGAGCACCCACGAACTATCGCTCGGCTATAAAGACGTCCGCGACCCGAATTGCTACCTTAAATTGAAAATTGTCAAATCCCCAATCAAGCTAATAGAGGATGCACACATCGTCGTATGGACCACAACCCCATGGACGCTGTTCGCAAATGTGGCCCTGGCCGTTGGCGAAGATATTGATTATGTGCTAATAAAAAACACAAGAGAACGCAAGAGGAAATCAGGCGGGAATGAAATAAAAATTGACAAAACAGTCGATAAGTTGGTGATTGCAAAAGCAAGGCTCGAGGCATTGGACGGTGAATATGAGATAATCGAAGAGTTCAAAGGGGCGGATATCGTAGGCACTGAGTATGAACAAATCCTGCCTTATGCCAAGATAGGCCGCGATAAATATCCTAATGCGCTAACGGTTCTGGCCGGTGATTTCGTATCGACCGAAGACGGCAGCGGCATTGTACACATGGCTCCGGCTTTTGGCGAAGACGATTACCAAATGTCGAGGACCCACAATCTTCCGTTCCTGCAACCGGTCACGCCAAACGGCCATTTCACCGATGATATGGGGCCATTCGCCGGAAAGGCAATCAAGACGTTTACTTACGAAAACCATACCGAAGAGGGAGCCGACAAAGAGATAATTATCGAACTTAAGAAAGCGGGCAAAATATACCGCACGGCAAATGATTATCTCCACAGCTATCCGCATTGCTGGCGCACGGGCAACCCCATAATGTACTATGCCAGGGATTCGTGGTTTATTAAATCGCCCGAATACAAACAAACGATGATCGATATTAACAAGCAGATAAACTGGCAGCCGCCCGAAATTGGCTCCGGCAGGTTTGGCAACTGGTTAGAGGAAGTTAAGGAATGGTCGCTGTCCCGGGACCGATTCTGGGGGACTCCGCTGCCTATCTGGGTTAATGAAGAAAATAAAAAAGATATATTTGCGATTGGTTCGATTGAAGAGCTCCGGCAGGGGCTGTATGAAAATGAAGACGGTTCGCTGGTGGCTGTGGATGATTGCGGTGAAGAGATTGACCTGCACCGCCCGTTTGTGGATAATGTCATATTTATCAAAAACGGGAAAAAATACCGCAGGGTCCACGAGGTAATTGATGTTTGGTTTGATTCCGGCTCGATGCCTTTTGCACAGATGCACTATCCGTTCGAGAATAAAGAATTATTCGACAAATCCTTCCCGGGCGATTTCATTGCCGAAGGCATAGACCAAACGCGCGGCTGGTTCTACACCTTGCATAATATCGCATCGGCACTGTTCAACAAGCCTGCATACAAGAATATCATAGTTAACGAGCTTATCCTCGACAAGGACGGCGTTAAAATGTCGAAATCCAAGGGGAATACTATCGACCCGTTTCAAATAATGGAACGCCACGGAGCCGATGCCGTACGGTGGTATTTATATGTTAATAATCCGCCGTGGAAAGCAACATTGTTCAACGAAGATTTCCTTGTAAGGACTGTTCTATCTGACTTCTTCAGGTCGCTAACCAATACCTACGCCTTCTTCTCCCTCTATGCTAATATCGACGAGTTCACCGGCAGCGAGCCGGAAATTCCGATTGAGAAACGCCCCGAGATTGACCTTTGGATATTGTCGAGAATTAATTCTCTGCTCAAGGAATACATCTTGCTAATGGATGAATATGAACCGACAAGGGCCTTCAGGGCTGTCCAGAGTTTTACTATCTACGAGCTGTCCAACTGGTATATCAGGCGCAACCGCCGAAGGTTCTGGAAGGGCGAAAAGGATGAAGAAAAAATAGCTGCCTATCAAACCCTGCGAGAAGTGTTGCTTAAGGTAGCCGCCATGATTTCCCCGGCCGCACCCTTTCTTTCGGAGGTGCTCTACCAGCGGCTAAGGCATGAATCCGACAGCGAATCTATCCATTTAATGTCAATGCCCGAGCCGGACAAAGGCCTGATTAGCCGCAAACTTGAGCGTAAAATGGCTCTGGCGCAGCAGGTTGTTACCATAGTCCGGTCGCTGAGGGAGAAAGCAAAAATTCGTGTCCGCCAGCCTTTGTCGCGGATATTAGTGCCGGTATTGTCGAAGAAAAATAGAAAGGATATTAAGTCTGTCAGAAAAATTATTCTCGAAGAATTGAACATCAAAAAGATAGAATTTGTAAGCGAGGAAACCGAAAAAGTTGTAAATAGAAAAGCCAAGCCCAATTTCAAAATTATTGGTAAAAAATATGGCAAGAATACCCAGGTGGTTGCAAGTGCTATCCGCGGGCTTAGCAATGAGCAAATTCTTGAGATTGAAAGATCCGGTTCTATCCCATTAAGCCTCGATGGCGATTACGACGTTATTATTGCTATCGAAGATATAGAAATGGCTAGCGAAGAAATTGAAGGATGGACTGTGGCAACTGATAATGGAGTGACCGTGGCCCTTGATACAACGCTGAATCAGGAATTGATTAACGAGGGAATTGCAAGAGAATTCGTCAATAGAATTCAAAACCTCAGGAAGGATTCGGGATTTGAAGTCACCGACAGGATTAATATTTTTTACTCCGGGCCGCCGGAGGTGGTTAATGCCGTAGATGCCATGGCCGGCTATATAAAAAATGAAACATTAGCCGATTCGATTGACCCATCATATCCGATGACAGATAAAATTATGGTGGACTTGTTGGACTATAAAGTAGAAATTAGTATTTTAAAGCATAATTGAATTAACTAATTTCATGTTAAAATCATCACTGTTTTAATATTTTCATTTATATTTTAGTAAAAAATTAGTATTTTATCTAAATTATTAAAGCTATTAAATGACAACAGGCTTTAAGTTGTTTATTTTTTATTGCTTACATAGTTCTATTCGAGATTATTTATTCTGATTTCATTTCTATTAAATTTGAATAACAATATAAACTTAATATATTAGGGTTTAATATTGCTAAAGCAAAAGCTAAAGAAGAAGGGACGAAGAAACCGGCCGCTAAGAAAACAGTTGCAAAAACTACTGCGAAAAAGCCAGCATCAAAGACAACTGTTGCAAAAGCCACTGCGAAAAAAGCCGCAGCATCAAAAACAGCTAAACCAGCTGCGAAGAAAACAGTTGCAACCAAAAAACCAGCCGCTAAAAAAACAGTTGCGAAATCTACTGCTAAAAAGGCTACTACAGCAGTCCCTAAAAAACCGGCTGTAACAAAAAAACCGGCTGTAACAAAAAAACCAGCTGCAACCAAAAAACCAGCCGCGAAGAAAATAGTTGCAAAAACTACTGCTAAAAAGGCTACTACAGCAGCCCCTAAAAAGCCGGCTGTAACAAAAAAACCGGCTGTAACAAAAAAACCGGCTGTAACAAAAAAACCGGCTGCGAAGAAAACAGTTGCAAAAACTACTGCTAAAAAGCCAGCATCAAAGAAAACTGTTGCAAAAGCCACTGCAAAAAAAGCCGCAGCATCAAAAACAGCTAAACCGGCTGTAACAAAAAAACCAGATGCAACCAAAAAACCAGCCGCAAAGAAAATAGTTGCAAAAACTACTGCTAAAAAGCCAGCATCAAAGACAGCTAAACCAGCTGCGAAGAAAACAGTTGCAAAAACTACTGCTAAAAAGCCAGCATCAAAGACAACTGTTGCAAAAGCCACTGCGAAAAAAGCTGTAGCATCAAAAACAGCTAAACCGGCTGTAACAAAAAAACCAGATGCAACCAAAAAACCAGCCGCAAAGAAAACAGTTGTAAAAACTACTGCTAAAAAGCCAGCATCAAAGACAACTGTTGCAAAAGCCACTGCGAAAAAAGCCGCAGCATCAAAAACAGCTAAACCGGCTGTAACAAAAAAACCAGTTGTGAAGAAAACTACTGCTAAAAAGGCTACTACAGCAGCCCCTAAGAAACCGGCTGTAAAGAAAACAGTTGTGAAAAAAACAGCTGCAAAGAAAACTGTTGCGAAAAAGAAAGCACCCGAAGCGGAAATGAAGCTTCCGGAGCAAAATGTTGTTCACGAAGTAGTGATACCGACTGTGAAGTATTCTGATAAAGACCTCGGGATTTTCCGCGAAGCAATAGAGGATTCCCGCCAGGAAGCAATCGAAGAACTCAGGATGCTTAAAGAGCGTCTGGATGATTTGACAAACTATGATTTTGCCGAAGAAAGCATGATCTATTCCATGCACATGGCCGAGCAGGGTTCGGAGGCTATGGAAAAAGAAAAAACCTATGCCCAGATCCAAAGGATTAACGAATATATTAAGAAACTTGACGAGGCTTTGCAGCGTATTAAGAACAAGACTTATGGTATTTGCAGGGTTTGCGGCTGCCTGATCGCCAAGGAAAGGTTGATAGCCGTGCCGGTTACGACTTTGTCGGCCTCTTACAAAATTCACCAGAAATGCCCGGAAGATGGCGTTGACCGTATTGAACCGGTAAAATAATTGGTACAATAAATAATTAACAAATACTTCTGAAAAATAGTGGAATTGTCATTCTCATAAAAATTTGTAAAGAAAATAGATAAAAGTTTGTCATTCTGAATCCTTCGGCAGTCTATCCTGAGCGAAGTCGAAGGACTCAGGATAAACTCTGTGGAGAATCCCGTGTTCATGCGGCTTCTGGATTCTTCAGTTGCTTCGCCACGAGTGGCTTCGCTCCTTCTGAATGACACTTTTCGCACATTATATTTCGTTGAAATGACAGTAAAATATCGAATTTTTCAGAAGTCTCTAACAAAAATATATTACAATTTTGGTGGGCTGTCTCGTGTGAATAGGCAGCCCAATTTTTATATAATTAGTGTTTCCTCAAAAAGTAGTCGAAGAAAAAGATTTTTAATGCTTATGCTTTAAGGAGAATAACAACCCCCTTAATCCCCCTTTTTTAAGGGGGAATTTGATTGGCTAATCCCCCTTTATTAAGGGGGAATTTGATTGGCTAATCCACCTTTATTAAGGGGGAATTTGATTGGCTATTCCCCCTTTAAAAGGGGGAAGTGAGCTAGGCGAGCAGGGGGCTGTCCTACAATATGCAAGGCATAAAAGTCATCCAGTAATTATCACTCTATATTGATTCGTAGGGTTGTCCTACAATATGCAAGGCATAAAAGCATAATAAATCCATTTCCTTGCACTTTTATAGTTGAATATCTATTGTAGCTACAATACCATAAGCATTTATTACTTTTTGAGGGTAATATAATTATGAATGCCATCGACATATAATAGCATGACAGAAAAGAAAACAACCAAAGAAACCAGGGCCCTTTTGATTGTGGCCGCATTATTGATTGCCCTCGACCAGGCAACGAAAATTGCCGTAAAGGGCTTTTCTTTATTCGGAATTGAGCACCAGGGCATGTACTATGCAGAGTCCATCAGCGTAATCGGCGACTTGCTGCAAATTACATTCATCGAGAACCCGGGTATGGCACTGGGAATTACTTTCGGCAGCGGCAAGATATTTCTCAGCCTGTTCTCAATCTTTGCTGGCATTGGCCTGGGATATTATCTAATTAAATTAGAGGGATTTTCCAGATGGGTGCGGATTGGCATTATGCTGATTTTTGCCGGCGCCATGGGCAATCTGATCGACAGGGTTTTCTATGGAGTGTTCTATGGCGAATCCGCATTATTCTACGGTAAAGTAGTTGATTTCGTTCAGGTAGACATACCCGATATTGATTTTCTCGGATTGAGCTATACCCATTGGCCAGTGTTCAATGTGGCGGATTCCTGTGTTTCTTGCGGCGTGGTGCTTCTGCTTCTGCTTCACAATAAAATCCCAACATTCAAACAGGTTTTCGGCAATAAGCCCGCACAATCATCTAACAATACTGATAATGGTATTGAGAATAGTAAAGAAAATAGTATCGATAAGGCATCGAACAAATCGGACATTTCGGATAATCAAGCAAATGAGCCGGAAGCAAGAATATAATCCCATACCGGATAAGGATAATTACCCCGAGTATGTCGAGAAAAAGTACGAATTCAACGTACCGGCCGGCCAATCACTGGTTCGGCTCGACAGGTATCTCACCAATAATATCATCAATGCAACCCGCAATAAAGTCCAGAAAGCAATTGAAGAAGGCAATGTATTGGTTAACGGGCGGGCGGCCAAAAAGAACAGGAAGATTCACCCGGGCGATGTGGTTATTTGCTCGATAATGAAACCGCCGCCCATAGAATTAGTCCCCGAGAGCATCCCGTTAGATATTAAATATGAGGATGATTCTCTGCTTGTAATCAACAAACCTCCGGGCATGTGCACGCATCCGGGATTCGGGAACCGGTACGGTACATTGGTCAATGCCGTGCTGTTTTACTTGGGATACAGGGAGAATATCCCGGTTGAATATAACGAGCTTAATGATGCTATCGACAATGATGCTATCGACAATGATGCTATCGACAATGATGCTATCGACAATGATGCTATCGACAATGATGCTATCGACAATGATGCTATCGACAATGATGAAGAAGGGCATCAAGGAAATATTTTTGCCGGCGATGGCATCCGCCCCGGCGTAGTGCATAGGTTGGACAAGGATACAAGCGGACTGTTAGTCATATCAAAAAGCCCGGAAGTAACCGCAATAATGCAGGCTCAATTCGCCGACAGGTCAATTTCGCGGCAGTATCTCGCTATAGTATGGGGCGATGTGAAGAATGACAGCGGAATAATCGAAGGTGATATTGGCCGCTCGGCCCGCGACAGGAAGCTGTTCGCAATTGTCCGGCGGGGCGGCAAACACGCAATAACCGAATACAGCGTAGTAGAGCGATTCGGATTATTCACTTTGTTGAAACTGAAATTGCAGACTGGCAGGACTCATCAGATAAGGGTTCATTGCACCTCGATTAATCATCCCGTGCTGGGCGATCAATTCTATGGCGGCGATAAAGTCGCATATAGCGGCCAAGACCCGTATAAAAGGAAATTAGCCAGCGATTGCCTTGCCATTGCCCATCGGCAGCTTCTTCACGCTAAATCCATTGAGTTCATTCATCCCGTATCTAAAGGAAAGGTGGCCGTTGGTTCCGAACTGCCGGCGGATATGCAATCGGTTCTGCAACTGTTAGATGAAAGCCTGAAATAGGATGCTGCCACTCGATTCGCCTTAAGCAATCAGGCCATCGCTCATCTTAACAACACGGTCGGCTCTGGAGGCTATTTCGTTGCTATGGGTGGCCACAACGAATGTAAGATTATAGTCCTTTTGCAATTTTCGGATAAGTTCCATTACCGACTCCGAATTATCCTTATCGAGATTCCCGGTTGGCTCGTCGGCCAGAACTATTGACGGATTATTAATCAGCGCCCTGGCAATTGCCACTCTTTGCTGTTCGCCTCCGGAGAGTTCCATTGGCTTGTTATCGCTTTTATTTTCAATCCCAACCTCGTGGAGCAGTGATTTCGCTTTGCCAAGGGCCTGTTTATACGGCAGTCCCGCGATGAATGCCGGGATCATTATGTTTTCGATTGATGTGAACTCGGGCAGAAGGTGATGGAATTGGAATACGAATCCGATGTGCTTGTTCCGAATTTCGGCTAACTGCTCGGATGAGTATGATTTAATATCTGTCCAGATATTTTCAAAATTATAGCTTAGCTCGCCATTTTCGGGAGTGTCCAGCGAGCCGACAATATGCAACAGGGTACTTTTCCCAACACCCGACGGCCCCACAATAGCAAGAAATTCACCGCGAACAATCTCCAGGGATAATCCTTTCAATACGTGGGTTACGGCCTGATTGGCTATCCTGTAGGATTTTGTTATATTACTACATTTATAAATATAATCCATAGCTTACGCCAGCAATTTGAAACCAGGATGTTTAGACAAAGATGTCCAACACTTACCAAGTGTCGGACATCTATTCACAAATTCATTCGATAATATATTCGATTCGATTTAGCTTTCTTTCGCCTTATCATCAGCTTTGTCATCTTCACCTGCCGGAGCTTGATCCTCCGTAGGAGTGGATGTTTCTTCCGATGCTGTTGCTTCCGCTGATTCCTGCTCTTCTTCCGCCAAAGGTGCTTCCTCTACAACTACAGCATCTTCAGTTGTTTCCTCAATTGCATCTTCAGTTATTTCCTCAACTGTTACTTCTTCGGATGTCAATTCTTCTTGCTCTTCAACGACAGGTTTTGCATCAGGTTTCTTAGCTTGCTTCTTCCTTTTCCTTTTCGATTTAATTGAAGTAGCTCCGTCGACAGGTGCAGCCCAATCGACCAATTCGATAATTGCGGTTCTCCCGCTATCGCCTCTTCTGAAGCCAGTTTTAATAACGCGGGTGTAGCCGCCTGCACGATCTTCCACAACCGGCGCAATAGCATCGAACAGCTCCTGAAGCACGGCTTTATTCTGAATATCCCTGGCAACACGCCTTCTGTTATGAATATCAATTGTTTGCCCATCGGGCAGCAATCCCTGCTTTTCTTTAGCAAGAGCATTCTTTGCTTTGGTAATCAAACGTTCGGCAAAAGACCTTAATTCTTTAGCTTTCGCTTCGGTTGTCTCAATTTTCTTATGCTCGAACAAAGACGTAGCCAAATTTCTCATCAGAGCCTTTCTATGGGCGCTGGTACGATTTAATTTTCTTCCTTTGCGTAGATGTCTCATTTTATAACTCGTTCAAACGGCTGTAAATGTTTCTAAATTATTAATTTCCGGGATTCAACCCAATTCTAAGGTTTTATTGTCTTCTTTGATGAATTGCTCGACACTCATGCCAAACTCCAAACCAAACTGAACAACAACATCGCCAAGCTCGGCAAGCGATTTGCGGCCAAAATTCCTGAATTTAAGCAATTCCGATTCCTGCAGCGAAACCAACTCGGCCAAAGTTTTGATATTAGCCGCCTTAAGGCAATTGTGCGCCCTGACGGAAAGCTCTAATTCATCAACCGGGGTATTCAGAATTTTCTTAAGCCTGTTGCGCTCGGCAGCTTTTACTTCTTCCTCGACTATCTCCTGTTGATGCTGCTCTTCTTCGAACTCATCAAAATTAATGAAGAACTTGATATGATCGTTAAGTATTTTTGCAGCATGGTGAACAGCTTCCTGCGAAGAAATCGTTCCGTCGGTTTTCACATCAAGCACAAGTTTCTCATAGTCGGTTCTTTGCCCAACTCTATATGGCTCGATTGTATAAATAACATTTTTTAATGGCGTATAGATAGCATCAATGGGCAACATGCCAATCGGGAAATCCACTATTTGCTGTTCTTCGGCCGGCACATACCCTTTGCCCCTGCCAAGCCTGAGCTCAACATCGAATTCGGCATCTTCGGCCAGAGTGCAGATATGATGATTCGGATCGAGAATTTCAATCTGGTCGGAGGCATCCTGGATGTCTTTGGCAGTCCATGTGCCCGGCCCTTTCAGGGAGAACATAATCCTTTGCGCCTTTTTATCAAGGATTTTCAGTCGTACTTCTTTCAAATTCAATATTATTTCAGCAACGTCTTCGATCACACCCGTGATAGTCTGGAATTCGTGCAGGATGTCGCTAATTTTTAATCCGATAATAGCTGACCCCGGAATAGATGACAACAACACCCTGCGTATTGAATTGCCAATAGTTACACCATATCCCTGCTCAAGTGGCTGAAGGATAAAACGTCCATGATAAT
Source organism: Bacteroidota bacterium (assembly GCA_024278075.1). Taxonomy (GTDB): domain Bacteria; phylum Bacteroidota; class Ignavibacteria; order Kapaibacteriales; family UBA2268; genus JAJRTW01. The sequence continues at coordinate 22,780 of JAJRTW010000107.1, forward strand.
CAGACGACGACTCTTCAATTTGAACCCGGTCGGGCATTTGCATTTGAGTATTCATATATTATCGCTTTTTTAAATAAAACTTTTTGTATTCTTTGAATTTCTTTATTCTTCTGTTAATTTCTTCACTTCATGGAAAAACGGCTATGCTATCCCAATAACAACATCCGGCTATATCGCCACAATCAACCGATAATCCATATAAATCAATCTTCTATTGCTGCATTCTGCCTTCTATATATGCAATCAATGTTTTGCAACCGATAACACAAAATGCGGACAAAAACCGGCAGTACGGATCAGACTCTTCTTCTTTTTGGCGGACGGCAGCCGTTATGCGGAATCGGAGTTCTATCGATGATACTGTGAATTTCCAATCCAGCCTGAGTAAGCGCCCTGATAGCGGCCTCGCGTCCCGAACCCGGCCCTTTCACAACGCAATCAACCTTGCGAAGTCCCATATCATAGGCCTCTTTCCCTGCTTTTTCGGCAGAAACCTGAGCGGCATAAGGAGTATTTTTCTTCGAACCCCTGAATCCGTTCCTGCCCGCCGACGACCAGCAAAGGGCGTTGCCATACATGTCGGTGATAGTCACCATCACATTATTGAATGTAGCCTTTACAAATGCCTTGCCATGAATGTCGGCCACGATTTTCTTTTTAGCTTTTTTCTTTGCCACTTATTAATACCTGATTAAAGTTAAAACAATAAATTTCTATATTGCACGATTCATTGTTCTGTCAGGTGTTACACCCGACAAACAGCCTCAGCTTCATTAATTGCCAGTTGTAACAACTGGCAGAACGTGAATGCAACCGTTATTATATTCGTTGCAATTAATACTATATTCGTTGCAATTAATACTTAATTATTATTTCTTGCCGGCAGCTTTCTTCTTGCCAGCCACAGTTTTCCTACGGCCTTTTCTCGACCTGGCATTAGTTCTGGTGCGTTGCCCGCGAACCGGCAACCCTCTTCTGTGGCGCAGGCCCCGATAGCAGCCAATGTCCATAAGTCGCTTGATATTCATCTGAACTTCGCCGCGCAACTGACCCTCGACTGCGTACTCCTCCACCGCCTGGCGAATTCTTGCTACCTCTTCGTCGGTCCAATCGTTCACATGCTTATTCTTGTCAATACCGGTGTCTTCCAATATCTTTCCGGCAGTAGTGTCTCCGATTCCGAAAATATATGTAAGTCCGATAATGCCGCGTTTATTCTTTGGTAAGTCAATTCCAGCTATACGAGCCACTGTTCACTCCTTTAATAATTATCCCTGCCTCTGCTTGAAACGGGGGTTCTTTTTGTTAATTATATAGATGCGGCCTTTGCGCCGGACTATTTTGTCGTCCGCATTTCTTTTCTTTACCGATGCCTGTACTTTCATAATTCACTCGACTTATTATTTACTCGTTGTATGCTTTTTCAATCAAAATTCTAATAATACTTCTAATTCAGCTGCACTCAAATAACGGCTGCTGCTATTTATACCTGTATACAATTCTGCCCTTCGATAAATCATACGGAGAAAGCTCCACTGTCACTTTATCGCCCTGGAGTATCTTGATGAAATTCATCCTCATCTTGCCGGATATGTGTGCAAGCACTTTATGCCCGTTGTCGAACCTAACAATAAACTGGGTGTTGGGAAGCGTTTCCTCAATTACTCCATCAATTCGTATTAATTCTTGTTTAGCCATTTAATTCTTGTTTTTCCTGAATTATCATATTTTACGATTAATCTAAATATTATGATTAATCTCTCAATGTCAAAATTACCGGCCTGCCATTGTCAACAATTACGGTATGTTCGAAATGGGCCGCCGGTTTCCCATCTGCCGTAATAACCGTCCAGCCGTCAGTCTCGGTTATCACTTCTTTAACCCCTGCATGAACCATAGGCTCGATGGCCAGCGCCATGCCTTTGTGAAGTTTCACGTTCGGATACTTCTGCCGGTGCAGCAGTGGCGGTACAAAATTCGGAATCGCCGGGTCCTCATGCAATTCCCTGCCGATTCCATGGCCGACCAGTTCCCTTGTTAATGAGAATCCGTTCTGCTCGCAATGCTGCTGAATCGCCCGTGATATATCAAATAACTTATTGCCCGAGATTGCTTTATCCAGTCCGAGCATCAAGGCCTCTTCGGTGATCTTCATCAGCTTTTGCTTCTCTTCGGACACGCGGCCAACGGCATAAGTAACGGCACTATCGCCAAAATATCCATTCTTCTCGGCCCCGCAGTCAATCGAAACAATCTCACCTTCGATTAGCTTTCTACCCGACGGTATCCCATGCACCACTTGCTCGTCGATTGATATGCAAAGCGTGCCGGGGAATATCAGCTTCCCGACTTTATAGCCTTTGAAAGCCGGTTCGGCATCTTCAGACCTGATGTAGTCTTCTGCTATTTCGTCCAGCTCTAAGGTTGTTACGCCGGGTTTTATATATTTTATTAAAGAACGTAATGTTTCAGCTACAATTCTGCATGACTTCTCAATTAAATCTATTTCGGATTCCGTTTTTATATTCGGCTTTGGGAAATTGGATTTTCTCATAATCAGAATCCTCCGGAACCGGCTCTCCCTTTTATCTTACCGCTCTTCATAAAGCCGTCATAATGCCTCATTAGCAGATGAGACTCAATTTGCTGCAAGGTGTCCAGTGCAACGCCGACAATAATCAAAAGGCTTGTTCCGCCAAAGAACGACGCAAATGACGAGGTTATGCCGAATAAATTGGTAACAAAGGTTGGCATAATAGCCACCAATGCCAAAAATATTGACCCGGGCAAAGTAATCCTTGTCAGCACCGAATCGACATAATCCGATGTTGGCTTGCCCGGCCTAATGCCCGGAATAAATCCGCCCTGCTTCTTCATATTCGATGCTATGTCCTTTGGGTTAAACACAATCGCAGTATAGAAATAAGTAAAGAACACAATCATCGAGCCGTAAATAGCGGCGTAGAAAAATGAGTCGTAATTAAACAGCCTTGCCATACCGATAATAAATGGGCTGTTCGGGAAAAAACTTAGCACGGTGTTGGGAATAAACATCAATGCCTGTGCAAAAATAATGGGCATAACACCGGCAGTATTCACACGCAACGGAATATATTGCGTGGTTCCGCCAAAGATCTTTCGGCCAACCTGCCTCTTGGCATATTGCACCGGTATTCGCCGGGCCCCCTGAGTGACCAATATTACGGCTGCTATCACCCCTATCAGGAAAGCAATTACTATAATTTCAACTATCCATACCCTGCCGCCGGATGCGATTAATTGATATTCACCCCAAATCGAAGATGGCAGCCTGGCTATAATACCAATAAATATTATTAGTGAAATGCCGTTTCCAATACCCCTTTCGGTAATCTGTTCGCCCAGCCACATCAGAAATACCGTACCGGCGGTAAGAACAAATATTGTGGTAAATGTAAACATGAACCCCGAATCAGGGACAACCGGCAATCCGGCTCCGGCCTGCTGCAGGCCAAGTTTCACACTAATGCCCCAGGATTGCAAAGCAGCTATCAGAACTGTTCCAACCCTTGTCAACTGATTAATTTTTCTTCTGCCTTCCTCGCCTTCCTTCTGCATTTTCTGGATTTCCGGAATAACAACTCCGGCCAACTGGAAAATAATCGAAGAGGTAATATAAGGCATTATGCCAAGTGCGAAAATGGCAGCATTGGAAAACGCTCCGCCCACGAACATATCGAATAAGCCGAATAGCGTATTCGAATCCGATGTGGCAATTGAAGCTTTCAATGCAATAACATCGATACCAGGCAGAGTTACGTGCGCCCCAAGGCGTACAACTAAAAGAATAATCAGAGTAAATCCAATCCGGTTCCTTAGTTCCTCTATCTTGTAAATATTCTGTAATGTTTCTGTGAATTTAGCCATGAATAGTTACTTTACCTCCGGCTGATTCAATCTTTTGCCTTGCTGTTTCCGAGAATTTATGTGCTTCAATTTCAATTTCAGCGGTTAGCTCGCCATTGCCAAGAATCTTCACAGGGCTTCTCAAATTCTTAATTACTTTCAATTGCAATAAGGCATCCAAATCTACTTTGCCGTCCTCTATTTTCTTCTCGTCAATTAATCTTTGGAGAGTGCTTAGATTCACAATCTGATAAACAGTTCTGAACCTGTTGTGGAATCCGAACTTAGGCACACGCCTGTTCAAAGGCATCTGGCCGCCTTCGAACGCCGCCGGAATCCTGGCGCCGGATCGTGATTTTTGGCCATTATGCCCTCTCGTCGATGTTCCGCCATGGCCGGAGCCCTGCCCACGGCCGATCCTTTTTCTTTTTTTCTTCGCCCCTTCGGCGTATTGAAGATTACCAATATGTTTCATCAATCTTCTACTTTATAATATTTTTAAATTTTGTATATCAATTCGATATTCTGTTTCAATTCGATATTTCTTCTACTGCCACCAAATGCTTAACAACTTCGATCATACCCCTTGTCTGGGGATTATCGGGAAGCAGCCTCGAGTTATTCGGCCTGCCAAGCCCGAGGGCTTCGATTGTCAGCTTTTGCTTTTTCTTGCGCTTGATTACGCTTCTCAACTGTGTGATTTTTAACTGAGCCATTGTTCCACTCAAAATGTTTTATTGCAAATTCGCTTATTATTATATAATAAAAATATATCTAATAACTCTTATTTCGTCAGTTACCATTATATTGTCAGTTACCATTATATTGTCAGTTACCATCTGATAATTTTAATCAAATAAAAACTATCCGAAAATAACTTTCTCGACGCTAATCCCGCGCCTTATGGCAACAGATTGCGCATCTTCCAATTCCGACAAACCGGCTATGGCGGCTTTCACCGTATTATGCGGATTCGACGAGCCGAGGCTTTTGGTCAGCACATCCTGCACGCCGGCCAGTTCGAGAATTGCCCGCACTCCGCCGGATGCTATAACGCCCGTTCCCTCGGTGGCTGGTTTGATAAGAACCTTAGCGGCTCCGTACCGGCCCAATACGGTATGCGGTATCGTCACGCCCTGAAGGCGGATTTTAGTTATATTTTTCTTTGCCGCCTCTGTGGCTTTCGTCACCGCATCGACTACTTCGCCGGCTTTCCCGAGGCCGTAGCCAACATGGCCATTGCCGTCGCCAACGATAACAATTGCTGAGAAATTGAAACGCCGGCCGCCTTTCACAACTTTCGCGGTTCTGCCGACGTAGACTAATTTGTCATTTAATTCGAGTTCCGAAGATTTTATTTTGCTCAACTTATCTCCCTAATGCCGATAATTTACTGAACTAAAACTCTAAGCCGTTCTTGCGGGCAGAATCTGCCAATGCTTTAATCCGGCCATGAAACAGGTTGCCGTTACGATCGAACGTTACCTTTTTAATATCTGATTCAACTGCTTTTTTTGCCACTAAAGCTCCGACCAATCTGGCCTGGTCCACTTTTGTCATTTTATCTTTAAACTGTTCGATGACTTCTTTGTCAAGCGTCGATGCCGAGCAAAGCGTTTTGCCCTCGACATCATTGATTATTTGAGCATATATATGCTTCAAACTGCGATATACCGTAAATCTCAGCCTGTTGTCCGCATCGCCGTGTATAACTTTCCGAATGTATTGTTTCCTGCGTTTCAGGCGTTTCTTTTTTAATTCTTGTATTCTCATCTTAACAAACCAAATTTATTTTCTAATTCTTTCGCATTAAATACAACGTTTGAATATATTATCTATATTACTCATCATTCATTTGTATGGGCACGACATGCCGTGTCCCTACGATATTCGTCACTCAATTATGCAGCCGTCTTGCCGGCTTTACGCCTAATGTACTCGCCTTCGTAACGAATGCCCTTGCCTTTATACGGCTCCGGCTTGCGAATTTTCCTTATTTTAGCGGCCACTTCGCCAACGAGCTGCTTGTCGATTCCGGATATAATTATATTGTTTGCTTTTGGTATTTCAATTTTAATCCCGTCGGGAGGAATCACAAGCACCGAATGTGAAAAACCAAGAGACAATAATAGTCTATTGCCGCTCGAACTATTGCCGCTCGAACTATTGCCACGAATTTCGCTTTTGAAACCAACGCCCTCGATTATCAATGATTTCTTGAATCCTGCCGTCACACCTTCAATAGCATTGGCACACAAAGAGCGGCAAAGGCCGTGCAAAGCAGCAGTTTTGCGATGATCATTGCTTCTGGAAAAAACCAGAGTATTATTTTCGATTGTGTTATCAATCCCGTCGGGAATATTTACTTTCAATTCACCGAGCGGGCCTTTCGCAGTCATTATCCGGCCGTCGAAATTCACCTGAACCTTATCCGGTATGACTATTGGCTTTAAACCTATTCTGGACACCTTTAAGCTCCTTAATCTTTATTATTTCCTCAATGAAAAATTATCGCTATGTATAATTATCGTAATGAAAATTTACTACAACTAATAATTACCATACCGAACAAAGCACCTCGCCGCCAACGTTTAGCTTGCGGGCCATTTTATCAGATACGACACCCTTGGATGTCGATATTATTGCAATGCCCAATCCATTTTTAATCCTGGGCAAATCATCGACGGATGCATAAACCCTTCTGCCGGGTTTGCTAATCCGCTTTAATTCCAAAATGGCCGGCTTCCGTTTATAATAGCGAAGCGAAACATTTATCGTATCCTGAACTTTATCTTCAACTATTTTATAGTCAGTGATATAACCCTGGTCCTTTAATATTTCTGCTATAGCAAGTTTTATTTTGGAATTGGGCGCATCTACTGTTTTATGCCCGGCGGTGCCGGCATTGCGGATACGAGTTAAAAAATCTGATATTGAATCTGTAACAGGCATATTTATCTACCAATTAATTTATTACCAACTTGCTTTACGAATTCCCGGTATTTTACCTTCTAATGCTAACTTACGGAACATATTTCTGCACAGTCCGTACTTGCGATATACACTTCTGCCCCTGCCCGTCATCGAGCATCTGTTGCGAACCCTGGTGGGAGCGCTGTTGCGGGGAAGTTTTTGCAATCCTTCATAATCGCCGGCAGCTTTCAATTCCTTTCTTCTCGCTGCGTATTTCTCTACAAGCCTCTGCCTCTTTTCGTTTCGAGCTATAATACTTTTTTTTGACATAATCTCTCTTAAACACTTTTACGAAATGGAAATCCAAATTCTGATAGCAAGGCAAATGACTCTTCGTCGGAATTAGATTCCATAACGAATGTAACGTCCAATCCCGTTATCTTATTCACCTTGTCAACGTCAATTTCAGGAAAAATAATTTGTTCTTTAATCCCCAGGGAATAGTTCCCATGGCCATCGAAACTTTTGTCGGGGAATCCCCTAAAGTCGCGTATGCGCGGTGCTGCTATATTGATGAACCTGTCGAGGAATTCATACATCCTTTCGCGCCGCAGCGTAACCATCGTGCCAATCGGCATACCCTGGCGAAGTTTAAAATTCGATATAGCTTTCTTGGCTATTCGCACCACCGGCCTTTGCCCTGCTATCAATTCTAACTCATTAATTGCATTGCCAAGAAGTTTTTTGTCCTGCGTTGCAAGTCCAACTCCCATGTTAAGGCATATTTTTGTTAATTTTGGCACCTGCATCACAGATTTGTAATTATATTTTTTCATCAATGCAGGAACTACTTGCTCGGAGTAAAATGCCTTCAGCCGAGGCGGCGGCGGCGGAGTCTTGCTCTTCGAATCCTCCAGCCTTTTGCCCACGGGAATATACTCGCTCTTTTTGGGAACGCCAAATGCCTTTGATTGTTTTTGTTTTGCCATGTCTTTATTATTTTACACTTCTTTTATATTTTACACTTAAAACTATAAATCATTTTCATTTGTACGGGCAAATCTTACCGCAACGGTTTTGCCTTCTTTTTCCTCGCGCCTAATGCCAATTCGCGTAGGCTCTTTGTCCGAATCGAGTATCATCACATTGGAGTAATGAACCGGAAGTTCCTTTTCAATAATCCCGCCTTTTTGATTTTGCTGGCTGGGTTTGGTATGGCGTTTCCTTATGTTGACGCCTTCGATCAATATCTGCATTTTAGAGGGATATACTTCAAGGACTCTTCCGGTGTCGCCTCTATGGTTTCCGGAAATAACCTGAACTACATCGCCTTTACTAATCTTTAATTTCATTTTATTATATCCAATATTATCGTCTACTATTATATTACTTCAGGAGCCAGGGAGATAATTTTCATATATTGTTTCTCTCGCAGTTCCCTGGCAACAGGGCCGAAAATCCTTGTTCCGCGAGGTTCGCCTTTCAGGTCTAAAATAACCGCCGCATTGTCATCGAATCGAATGAAAGACCCATCGCGCCGCTGAATTTCTTTCTTCGTCCGGACGATAACCGCCCTGCATACTTCGCCTTTCTTCACATTGGAGTTTGGTATAGCTGCTTTAACAGTAACCACTACCAGGTCGCCAATGCCGGCATATTTCTTGCCATGCCCGCCGAGAACTCGAATTATCCTCACTCTGCGAGCGCCCGAATTATCGGCTACTACTAAATTTGTTTCTTCTTGAACCATGATTTACCTTATTAACACGCATTATTCGTAAAATAATCAAAATCCTTAATAAGCAAACAATATTAGAAATTATCGGATTTTCAGTAATGAGCCAAAATAATTACTGCGATGTTTGCCTAACTTCTATATTCCCAAATAGATACAAAATCTTTGATGAAAAGGCCCGAAATGCCCGGGTTAATCTTACTTGGCACGCTCTAATATATCTAATAATTCCCAGCGTTTTCTGGCGCTTAAAGGGCGGCATTCTTTTATCCTTACACTATCGCCGGTATTGCATTCATTGTTCTCATCGTGAGCCATGAATTTTTTCGATTGATTGTAATATTTCTTATATAACGGATGTGCTACTTTGCGAACGACATTGACTATTATAGTCTTATCCGGCTTATTTGAGATTACTCTGCCCTGAAGTATCTTTTTAATCGGCTTCTTTTTTACGACTTTTTCTTCAGTTGCGGCGATATCAACAGGCGATTCTTCCAAAGAAAACTCTACGATTATTTCCGCCGCCGCCTCTTCTTCGGCCAATTCTTTGGTCTGATCGGAGCCAGTCGTATCTTCCGCAGGTTCTTCTTCGGCTGTCTCTTCGGCTGTTTCCTCCGCCACTGCATCTTCCGCCGGTTCTTCTTTTGCTATCTCTTCGGCTGCTTCCACCGCCGTTTCTTCTATTGCAGTCTCTTCGGCTGCTTCTCCGGCCTGTTCGGAAGCAGTATTGCCTTCAGCCGTATTTTCTTCCTTTTCAGGATTGATTGTTTTTTTGTTATCTTCCATTTTACTTTCCATTTTCCTGCGAACTTTGGCGTTCATTAATTAAAGTTTTAATTCGGGCAATATCTCTCTTCAAAATTGACAGATAAGAAGTATCATGCAATTGCTTCAAAGCATGCTGGAAATTCTGTTTTGCCAAAGTCTCGATAGACTCGGCACTCAGCATTTCAAGCTCTTTAGTTGTCAATTCTCTTAAATCATTTGCTTTGCGAGGCTTCATATTATTGTGTTAAATTTATTGTGTTAAATCAATACGTGAAACAAACTTAGTTTTAATTGGGAGTTTATGCGAGGCAAGCCGCATAGCTTCTCTGGCTCTTTCGATGTCAACTCCGTCCACCTCGAACATAATTCTGCCCGGCCTGACCACTGCAACCCAGCCTTCGGGATTGCCCTTGCCGCTGCCCATGCGGGTTTCGGCCGCTTTCTTAGTAAATGGCTTATCTGGAAATATTCTTATCCACACCTTTCCATCACGTTTCAGATAACGGTTAATCGCGATACGTGCCGATTCTATCTGGCGATTTGTAATCCAATGCGGTTCCATGGCTTTCAACCCATAAGCACCGAATGTCACCAGCGATCCACGGTATGCCTTTCCCTTCATTCTCCCGCGATGTGTCTTGCGCCTCTTTACTCTTTTTGGACTTAACATTTTCTATAACCGATTGATATTTAACTTCTTCACTTCTTCACTTCTTCACTTCTTCACTTCTTCACTTCTTCATACTTTTTGCTTGCCGATAATCTCGCCCTTGCAGATCCAGACCTTCACGCCAATAGCTCCGTATACAGTCCGTGCCGTTGCGGTTCCGTAATCAATGTCGGCCCTTAAAGTATGAAGTGGCACCCGGCCTTCCTTGTACTGCTCCGACCTTGCCATTTCGGCACCGCCAAGGCGCCCGGCACACATCACCCTGATGCCAACGGCTCCCATCCTGATGGCTGCCGATACTGCCTGCTTCATAGCACGGCGGAAAGAAATTCTGCCCTCAAGCTGCTGAGCTATATTGTCCGCAACAAGCAGAGCATCCAATTCGGGGCGTTTCACCTCGCTGATTAGTATCTTGACATCCTTGCCGGTAACCTTTTTCAACTCTTCTTCCAGTTGAGTAATATCGCGTCCGGAGCGGCCTATGATAACACCCGGGCGTGAAGTATGGATAGTAATCCTCAGCCTTTTGGCGGTTCTTTCAATAATTATTCTCGATATGCCGGCTTTTTTCTTTCGGCTCGATATATATTTTCTAACCTTAATATCTTCCGATAACTTGGTTGCCAGGTTGGTTTCATCGAACCAATTAGCATCCCAGCCCCTGATGATTCCAAGCCTTAGCCCTATCGGATTAGTTTTTTGTCCCAAAATTTACTCCTGATTAATCTTTTTCAGATCTAATATTTCTCAGCTTTATTAATACCCGGCTACTACAATTATTTCGCAACAATTTATTATGCAATTTATTATGCAATTTATTATGCAATTTATTATGCAATTTATTATGCAATTTATTATGCAATTTATTATGCAACTTATTATGCAACCATACTCTCAGCTACAACAATTGTCAAATGATGAGTACGCTTTCTAATGCGGAAGGCGCGTCCCATCGGAGCAGGGCGAATTCTTTTCATCGTCGGGCCCTGATTCACCCAACACCCCTTCACTATAATATCCACCTCATCAATATATCCGCCTTCATCCTTAGTTTTAAAGTTCAAGTTGCCAATGGCAGATCTTAAAACCATTTCGGCATCTTTAGCAGCCATTTTATTCGCAAACCTCAGAATCGTTAAGGCCTCATCCGCTCTTTTACCACGTATCATGTCAATCACAAGCCGCATTTTCCGCGGAGATGAACGAATATATTTTTTTAATGCCATTGCTTCCATTTTCATTATCCTTTTTAATTGCCGGAACGCGCTTCTTTTCTATGGCCCGAATGACCTCTATATAATCTGGTTGGTGAAAATTCACCGAATTTATGCCCAACCATATTCTCGGTAATATAAACCGGTATAAAATTTTTGCCATTATGAACGGCAATCGTATGCCCGACAAAATCGGGTGTTATAGTCGATGCCCGCGACCATGTTTTAATTACTTTCTTTTGGCCGGATTCATTCAATGCGTCGATTTTCCGAAGCAATTTATAATGAATGAATACTCCCTTTTTTAATGAGCGAGACATAAGTACCCTACACTATTTTGAATATTTTGTACGAACAATATATTTATCACTTTTATTCCTTTTCTTGCGAGTTCTAAGCCCTTTGGTATATTTCCCCCAGGGAGTCCTCGGATGTTGGCGGCCGCCGCCGGATTTGGATGTGCCTTCGCCACCGCCCATCGGGTGGTCTATCGGGTTCATCGCCATTCCCCTTGTCTGAGGCCTGATGCCCAGCCAGCGGCTTCTGCCCGCTTTGCCAAGCATAATGTTCTCGTGGTCGGAATTGCCTACGCTGCCAAGCGTTGCATAACAATTATTTGGCACCAGCCGGATTTCGCCACTCGGCATTTTCAATTGAGCAAACTTCTCGTCCAGGGCAACAAGTTGAATAGTTGTGCCGGCACTTCTGGCAAGCTGCCCGCCCTTGCCCGGTTTCATTTCCACATTATGAACAAACAACCCAACAGGGATATTCTTCAATGGCAGTGCATTGCCGTCATTATATTCGGCATCCGGACCGGAGATTAGCACATCGCCAACCTTTACCTTGTTCGGCGCCAGTATATACCGGTATTCGCCATCATCATATTTCAGCAAGGCAATCCTTGCCGACCGGTTCGGGTCATATTCGATGGTTTCGACTCTGGCAGGCATACCAATTTTATTTCTTTTGAAATCGATAATTCTATATCTGCGCTTGTGTCCGCCCCCGCGATGACGCGATGTAATGCGTCCGGTATTGTTTCTGCCTCCGGTTCTTTTGATTGGAGCCAGCAATTTCTTGTATGGCTTATCAGTTGTGATTTCGTCGAATTCACTGACTGAATAAAATCTTGTGCCGGGGGTTATGGGTTTTAATATTCGTAATGCCATTTTAAATAATAATTTTTATTTAATAATAGTTTCTAAGTAATAAATATTAGCCTTGCGCTCCTGATACCAATTCAATGGATTGCCCTTCTTTCAAGGTCACATAGGCCTTTTTGCGCAATTTTGTCCGGCCTGCCTGAGTGCCTGTTTTGGTGAATCTCTTTTTCAATTTTCCTTTGATCCTTGCCGTTCTAATACTAACTATATTTACTTCGAACATGTCTTCGATGGCTTTTTTAATTTCAATTTTATTAGCATTCGGAGCAACCTCGAAGATATATTGCCCTTTCTCGGACAACGTCATGGCTTTCTCTGTAATCAAAGGCTTTTTTAATATCTGAAGCATTTTCTCTTCTTAAATTTAATTACTAAACGTATTTACAATTTTTTCAACGGCTCCTTTAAAAAGGACGATTTTTTTATGTGATAAAATATCGTAGGTAGTAATTTTATCAGCCTGTGAAACGTTTAATTTCTTGATATTCCGCGACGAAAAGAATAATTTTTCATCTACCTCCGGAATCAGCATTAATACTGTCTGGCCATCAAGTTTCAGGTTTTCAATAATCTGTGCTATTTCTTTGGTTTTATAATCTCCCACTTTGAAATCTTCAAGCACTATCAAATTCTTTTCCATAGCCCGCACCGAGAGGGCTGATTTCCTTGCCAGGCGTTTAACTTTTTTCGACAGGTCGATACTGTATTTATGAGGCTTCGGCCCGTGGATAGTCCCGCCGCCAATCCAGATGGGCGAGCGTATTGAGCCGGCCCTTGCAGTGCCGCGGCCTTTTTGCCTCCAGGGTTTTCTGCCACCGCCTCGCACTTCGCTCTTCACTTTAGTCTTGGCATTTCCCTGGCGCCTGTGTGCAAGGTACGATACCACTGCCTGGTGCATTGCATTTTCATTCGGTTCAATTGCAAAAACATCGTCTTGCAGTTCAATTTCGCCAGATACCTGGCCGTCTTTATTATATAATTCAACCTGCATTCTGCTGCCTTAATTATTTACTATTTCAACTTGTGTATTTGGCGGCCCGGGGATACATCCTTTTAATACCAGGAGGTTTCTGTCGGGAATAATATCCACTATTTGAATATTTCTGACCGTCACTCTTTTGCCGCCCATTCTTCCGGCCATTTTGATGCCTTTCATAATCCTCGAAGGAGAAGAAGACTGGCCAACCGAGCCCGGGTGCCTTTGGCGGTCTTTCTGCCCGTGCGATGCCATGCCAACGCCGCTGAAGTTATAGCGTTTCATTACACCCTGGAACCCTTTTCCTTTGGAATTGCCCGACACATGCACCAGATCGCCGATTGCAAACTGCTCGACCGTTAGCTTCTGTCCGATTTCATATTCTTTCTTGGGGTCTCTGAATTCCTTCAATATTCTGGTTGGCTTAACACCTGCCTTATCGAAAGCGCCTTTCCGCGGCTTGGTAATCTTTTTTTCGGAGATTTCTTCAAAACCAATTTGTATGGCTGCATAACCGTCCTTCTCCATCGTTCTGCGCAGAACCACCGGGCATGGGCCGGCCTCGACCACGGTGCAGGGAATATGCCTGCCATCGTCAGAATACAAACTTGTCATGCCTAATTTTCTACCTATAATAGCTGCGTTCATTTTCCCGAAACTCCAATTTAGACTTTAACTTTTCAGACTATAACTTGTTAGACTTTAACTTCAACATCAACGCCCGCAGGCAGTTCAAGCTTCATAAGGGCATCAACTGTTTTCTGGCTTGAACTAAAAATATCAATTAATCTTTTATGCACCCTTGTTTCAAACTGCTCGCGTGATTTTTTATCTACGTGCGGCGAACGGTTCACGGTATAGAGCGACCTTCTTGTCGGAAGCGGTATTGGCCCGGATACCATTGCACCTGTCTGCTTAACAGTTCTCACGATCCTTTCGCCGGATTTGTCGATTAGAATATGATCGTATGATTTTAACTTTATTCTTATTTTTTGTGTAGCCACAACATTTTCCTCATAATAAAACCGGCATCGGTGTTTGCCAATGCCGGTATTAATATAGAATTATTCATCAATCTTTGTTACAACTCCCGCTCCAACTGTTCTTCCGCCTTCGCGAATAGCAAAGCGCAGGCCTTCGTCCATTGCAACCGGAGTAATCATCTCAATGGATATATCATCTAAGTTGTCGCCCGGCATAACCATTTCCACGCCATCGGGAAGAGTCAGCGAGCCAGTCACGTCGGTTGTACGGAAATAGAACTGCGGCCTGTATCCACTAAAGAATGGAGTATGCCGCCCGCCTTCTTCTTTTTTCAATACGTATACCTGAGCATGGAATTTATGGTGAGGCGTAATCGTACCCGGCTTGGAAATTACCATACCTCGCTCTAATTCGTTTTTGTCGACACCGCGTAGAAGCAAACCAACATTGTCGCCTGCCTGTCCTTCATCAAGAAGTTTTCTGAACATTTCAACACCGGTACAGACTGTTTTTTTCTGAAGGCCGAAACCAACGATTTCGATTGTATCGCCAACATGAACAATACCGCGCTCTATCCTGCCCGTGCCGACGGTTCCGCGGCCTGTAATCGAGAAAACATCCTCAACCGGCATAAGGAACGGACGATCGACATCGCGCTTGGGTGTTGGAATGTATGTGTCAACTTCATGCATTAATTTATAAACGCAAGCAAGGCGCTCGTCGTCTGTCGAAGTGCCTTCTTCAGCTCCGGCTTCGAGTGCATTGAGTGCCGAACCGGGTACTATCGGGATATCGTCGCCGGGGAATTCATAAGAATCCAACAGCTCACGAAGCTCCATTTCGATTAGCTCGAGGAGTTCGGGGTCGGCAATATCAACTTTATTTAAGAAAACAACGATTCTTGGCACACCGACCTGGCGTGCAAGCAAGATGTGTTCGCGGGTTTGTGGCATTGGGCCGTCGTCTGCGGCGCAAACAAGGATGGCACCGTCCATCTGTGCTGCACCTGTAATCATATTTTTAATATAATCAGCGTGGCCCGGGCAGTCCACGTGCGCATAGTGACGGCTTTCTGTTTCATATTCCACGTGAGCTGTAGCAATGGTTATACCCCTTGCTTTTTCTTCCGGGGCGTTGTCAATCGAATCGAATGAACGAACTGATGCGCCGCCTTTTTTGGCAAGTGCCATTGTGATAGCTGCTGTCAGTGTAGTTTTTCCGTGATCAACGTGGCCAATTGTACCAACATTCACGTGTGGTTTCGTACGATCAAATTTCTCCTTAGCCATTTTTTGCTCCTTTTGTTGCTAATAGAAATTACTAAATAAAATTAATGCTTTTTTAAATCTATTGTATTTACTATTGTACTAATATCTTTTATCGTATTAATATCATTGTTTAATAATTCGGCTCTTTTAACAAAGCCTGTTCGTAATGAGAAAAAACCATTGTGTAGCTTGCTCTTCCCTGGCTGACGGATCTTAATCTTGTTACATATCCGAACATTTCAGATAGCGGAGCCGAACTTTTAACCACTTGCAACTGTCCTCGTTGGGTTATCCCTTCTATTTTGCCCCTTCGGGAATTAAGGTCGGCAATAATATCGCCTACATATTCTTCCGGAGAGACTACTTCAATTTCAAAAAACGGCTCTAACAATACCGGGCCGGCTGCCCTGCAGGCTTCTTTCACAGCGATATTAGCTGCTATTTGAAAGCCAAGCTCTGTTGATATTTCCGAATCATAATCCGCATAGGTTATGACTGCGGTTACATCTACTGCCGGATAGCCCAAAGGGCCAACCAATAGTGCATCGCGAACCCCTTTTTCGATTGCCAAAATTAAGTGCTTGGAGTGCTTGGGGAGATCGCAGTTTTTGATCGCTCTCTGAATTATAATTCCGCTGCCACGCTCGGATGGAGTAATTTCAATTTCCACTTTGCCGTATTGATTCTTGCCGGCTACCTGGTTGTCAAATTCGCCTGTCCGCTTAATCGTATCGGTTATAGTTTCGCGGTAAGCCACTTGCGGCTTGCCCACTTTAACCGGCATATTAAATTCTCTTTTCAGCCTGTCCACGATTATTTCGAGGTGAAGTTCGCCCACTCCGCTGATTATCGTCTGCCCGCTTTCATCGTCTATTTTGTACTTGAACGTCGGGTCTTCCTCGGTTAGCTTCTGCAGCAAGCCGGACAATTTATCCTGATCGGCTAAGGTTTTCGCTTCCACCGCCTGATTGATGACCGGCTCGGCAAATTGAATTTTCTCAAATATTATTTTATGCTTCGGATCGCATAAAGTATCGCCGGTGCGGGTGAACCTCAAAGATGGCAAAGCAACAATATCACCTGCGAAAGCTTCCCTGATTTCGTCCCTTTTATTGGAGTGCATTTCCAGCACCTTCAATATCTTTTCCTTTTTTCCCACAGCTGGGTTTTCGACTGATTTCCCCACACTCAGTGTTCCTGAATATATCCTGATAAATACTACTTTACCAACATAGGGGTCGGAAATAATCTTAAAAGCAAGTGCCGAAAACGGCTCGTCGTCTTTGGGTTTTCTTATCAGCTTTTTTTGGCCGTCCTCAATATCATAGCCTTCGTAATATTCAATTTCATCGGGCGAAGGCAGATAATCAATCACAGCATCAAGCAATGGCTGAACGCCAATGTTCTTGAGAGATGAACCGCATAGAACCGGAACGATGCTTAAATCATGAACACCCTTTTTAATTGCATTTTTTATCTCATGGCCTGCTAACGTTTCGCCTTCAAGATATTTTTCGAGCAAATCGTCATCAAGCTCTGCAACCGATTCGAGCATTTGCGATCGATAGCTTGCGGCTGTTTCTTTGTATTCATCCGGAATTTCTTCCTCTACAAAATTAAATCCCTGTGTTTGCTGATCGAAAAACAGCGCCTTCATCGTTATCAAATCAATGATTCCAACAAAAGCATCTTCAGCACCCATTGGGATTTGAACAGCCACCGGATTAGCATTCAGTTTGCTGCGGACCATGGCGAGTACATTTTCAAAATCCGCACCCATCCTGTCCAATTTATTTATAAATGCAATCCTCGGCACATCATACATATCCGCCTGATGCCATACTGTTTCGGATTGGGGCTCCACCCCGCCAACACAGCAGAACAACGCAATAGCTCCGTCCAAGACTCTAAGAGACCTCTGAACTTCAGCCGTGAAATCCACATGGCCCGGGGTGTCGATTATATTAATCCGGTGCTTATTCCATATACATGGAGTGGCAGCGGAGGTAATCGTTATCCCTCGCTCTTTTTCCTGCTCCATATAATCCATGAAAGCAGTTCCGTCGTCCACCTGCCCAATTTTGTGCAGATAGCCGGAATAAAAGAGCATCCGTTCCGTCGTGGTTGTCTTGCCGGCATCAATGTGAGCCATAATGCCGATATTTCGGATTTTAGATATTGGGACTGACCGTGGCATAATTACACTGTCAGATTTTTTCTATTAACAAAGAACAATATTTTATATACTAATTTATTATATACTAATTTATTATATACTAATTTATTTTCTATCATCTTATATACTAACATCTTATCACCATTTAAAATGAGCAAAAGCCTTATTGGCTTCGGCCATGCGGTGAATATCATCACGTTTCTTCACACTCGACCCCTCGCCTTTGGCAGCAGCCATCAGCTCGGAAGCAAGTTTCATAGTCATCGACTTATCACGCCTTTGCTTAGAATAAGTTTTTATCCATCGGATAGCCAGCGCCATACGCCTTTCCTCACGCACTTCTACCGGCACCTGGTATGTGGCACCGCCAACACGCCGCGAGCGAACTTCAAGAACGGGCATTACATTGGACAATGCCTTGCGAAACACACTCAATGGTTCTTCTTCGGTTTTGGCATGAATAATATCAAAGGCATCATACACAATTTTTCTTGCCGTGCTTTTCTTTCCGTCTAACATTATATTATTAACGAACCGCGAAACAATCTTGTCGTTATATTTCGGATCCGGTTCTGCGTGGCGCTTCTCTGCTCTTTTTTTTCTCATTACAATCGCTGGGTTTTATTTGTCTTTTAAATTATTTGTCTTTTAAATTATTTTTTTGGAAACTTATTCAATGGCTAAAACTATGATTCGAATTTCAACTATTTCTTCGGCCTTTTAGAGCCGTATTTCGACCTGCCCTGGTTGCGGCCTTCAACGCCCTGCGTGTCGGCGGTTCCGCGAATCACATGATAGCGGACACCCGGAAGGTCTTTAATTCTGCCGCCCCTGACATATACTATGGAGTGTTCCTGAAGGTTATGCCCCTCGCCCGGGATATAAGCCGTCACCTCAAAGCCGGATGTAAGCCTGACACGTGCAACCTTACGCATTGCCGAGTTTGGCTTCTTGGGCGTGGTCGTATATACTCTGGTACATACCCCCCGCCGCTGCGGGCATGAATTCAAAGCAGGCGAACTGCTTTTCTTCTTCGTTACTTTTCGTCCCTTTCGCACTAACTGATTAATCGTCGGCACTCATTTTCTCCATTTAATAGATATTCGTTGTCGAAACGTTAAGAGCTTACAAAATTAGTGAATAATCTCTTAATAGTCAAATAATTTAATAATTAATTTTATTTATTTAACTTCCTTTCCTTGTATTCCTCAATGATTTCTTCCTGCACACTCTTCGGAACGCGAGAGTAACGCAGAAATTCCATTGTGAATTCGCCTTTGCCCTGAGTGCTGCTCCGCAGGTCGGTGGAATACCCAAACATTTCCTTCAGGGGAATTTCCGCATCAATTGTTACATATCCGGAGTCGACCTGAGTATTAATAATAATCCCACGCCGCTGGTTGATCTGGCCAATTGCCACGCCCTGGAATTCCTCCGGTGCCGATGTTTCAAGCTTCATCACAGGTTCTAAAATCACAGGGGCGGCCTTGTGCATAATTTCCCTAATCACACTTTTGGCGGCCGTCTTGAAGGCCAAATCCGATGAATCCACCGGATGGTGCTGCCCGTCGTTAAGCACTACCTTGATGCCAACCACCGGCCTTTCTATCAGTACGCCCTGCCGCAGCTGTTCCTGAAAGCCCTTGTCGCACGAAGGGATATATTCCCTCGGTATTGCGCCGCCGGTAATCTTATTCTCGAACTCATAGGGTTCGGCGGCGTCTAATGGCAAGGGTTCGATTGATCCGGCAATTCTGGCAAATTGGCCCGAGCCGCCGGTTTGTTTCTTGTGGGTATAATTAAACGATATGCTTTTTGTGATTGCTTCGCGATATGCAACTTTGGGCTGGCCGACTACGACTTCGCAATTATATTCCCTTGCAATTCTCTCCACATAAATCTCCAAATGAAGCTCGCCCATGCCTTTCATTATCGTATCGCCGGATTCCTCGTCCCGCCCGACTCTGAAGGTTGGGTCTTCCTTTTGGAACCGGTTCAGCGCCTTGGAGAAATTCACCCTCGAGGCCTTATCCTTTGGATTAATCGACAGCTCGATCACCGAGTTTGGCACATAGATAGAAGTCATGGAATAATTCACCCGCCCATCGGTAAACGTATCGCCCGAAGAGCAGTCTACGCCAAACATAGCAACGATGTCGCCTGCAAGGGCTTCTTCAATATCGTTCATTTCATCGGCGTGCATTCGGACAAGGCGCGGCACTTTTATCTTCTTGCCGGTTTTTACATTTATTATATTATCACCCTTGCGAAGCCTGCCCTGGTATATCCTCATATATGTAAGTTGTCCGTATTGGCCTTCCTCCAGCTTGAATGCAAGTGCAACGGTCGGCTTGTCGGGGTTGGTTTCTATTTCAACTTTTTCTTCCGAATTATCACGGTCCAGGGCATGATTCGAGATGTCGGACGGGCAGGGCAGCAAATCGCAAATGCCGTCCAACAGCGTCTGAATGCCTTTGTTCTGCTTGGCAGTGCCAACGAAAACGGGTGTGATATGTAGATTTTTTGTTTGCTTGCGCAGCACCGGCAGCATTTCGTCTTTTGATACTTCGCCGTCTTCAAGGAATTTTTCTGCTATATTGTCGTCAAAATCGGCCAGGGTTTCGACAATCATGAGCCTTCTCTTCCTGGCTTCATCTATCAAATGCGCAGGAATATCATCTTTGCGAATAATTTCGCCATTGTCCCCATCATAATAAACAGCCTTCATATCAAGAAGGTCCACCACACCTTTGAAATTATCCTCGAGGCCAATCGGCATTGTCAGCAGAACCGGACGGTGATAAAGCTTCTCCTCGAGCTGCTTTACTACTTTATCTGGATTGGCGCCCGAGCGGTCAACCTTATTAATAAATGCGATTCTCGGCACGCTGTATCTCCGCATCTGGCGTTCCACCGTGATAGACTGGCTCTGCACCCCTGCAACGCCGCACAGCACCAGCACCGCACCATCAAGGACACGCAATGCACGCTCAACTTCAACAGTGAAGTCAATATGCCCGGGCGTATCGATAAGATTCAGCACATAATCCTTCCATTCGCAATAAGTTGCAGCGGATTGAATGGTAATGCCTTTTTCCTTTTCGAGGTCCATCGAATCCATAGTCGGCCCGGAGCCGGTCTTGCTTCGGACTTCAATCATTTGGTGAATCCGTCCGGTATAGAATAAAATTCGCTCGCTTAGGGTTGTTTTGCCGGAATCGATATGGGCCACTATCCCAATATTTCTGAGTCTCGATATGTCTGTCATGATAAAAACATTCTTAAATGTAATGATAAATAATAATTAATAAAAATAATAAGGAATCACTAATATAGTGAAACTAATAATATATGCACATTGAATTACACAGAAATAATAAAACGATTATATTTAATCTATATTTTATTACTAAAATAGAATTAATAAAGCTATTACCGGCTATCCTTATTATAATAAGCAGGAAGTATTTTATGGCAATCGAGACAGGCCATCGGGGAATTATTTATTGAAACTTCTGAAAAATAGGGGAATTGTCATTTTTAACCCTTCGACTGAGTTTATCCTGTGTTCATGCGGCTTCTAAATTCTTCACTCCACTCGATTACGCTCTGAATGACACTCATCACCCAAACTCTTGTGCAATAATGACAGCTAAACTCGAATTTTTCCGCAAGTCTATATATTTATGAAATATTCCTTTTCAATTCCCTTTTTTCGTATATTTAACAATCCGTTAAATAGGTAATTAACTATTTCCCAATAAATTCTAAAACAACATGATTTTAAACATTAACAACCAGCAGAGAACAGTTGATGTGGACCCATCCATGCCGTTGCTCTGGGTATTGAGGGACGTCCTCAATATGACCGGAACAAAGTATAGCTGCGGGATTGGAATCTGCGGAACTTGTGTAGTATTAGTGGATGGGGCGCCCGTGCGTTCCTGCACAGCCCCTGCTTCGAGTGTGGCGGGCAAGGAAATTATCACAATCGAAGGCTTGTCGCCGGACGGCAGCCACCGGTTGCAAAAAGCCTGGATAGATGTGAGTGTAACGCAATGCGGCTATTGCCAGCCGGGGCATATTATGACTGCCGCAGGATTGCTCAATTCGAATCCAAGCCCTACAGATACGGAAATTGATGATGCAATGAAGGATTGTATCTGCCGGTGCGGTACTTATAAAAGAGTGAAAGAAGCCATTAAATTAGCAGCGGAGGGTTGACACACGAATGTATGTTTTATTAACCCGCATTATTCATAAAATATTCAAAACACCTGACAGGCAATGGATAATAGATATTTAAATAACTCTGGTAATAAGCCAAACATAATCACCGTGGAATCGGTCTAACTCGTATATTCCCTTAGAGATACGAAGCTCTTGAGTGAAAGTCCCGCATTATGCGGGTTAAATTACTCCCTGCTCAATCCAAGGGGTATCTCTATTAAGATAATGTTATTTTCAAAAAAGCGTGGCAAGGGGCGCTGGGAAAATACACACGAGTAGAATCTAACACTCATAATATGATGATTATAAAAGTTTTACTAACATCTGTGGAAATTAAAAAATGCAAAAAGAAGAAATAAATATTGAAGAAACATCTGTCAATCTATCGCGCCGGAAATTTATATTCGGTGTTGCAGTTGCCGGAACCGGTGCAGCGTTTGGCGTGTTCCCGTCGGTATCCGAATCTGCGAAGCTGCCGTTAGATGACGGCTCGGGGCAGATACTGGATTTTACGCCGAGCGTTTGGCTCACAATCGATAGTGATAATATTGCTACTATTACGATTTCGAGACAGGAGATGGGCCAGGGCGTAAGAACTGCCCTTGCTATGCTTCTTGCTGACGAACTGGACGCCGATTGGAGCCAGGTGCGTGTAGTCCAGGCCGAGGCCGATGAAGATAAATACGGCGGCCAAACTACCGGCGGCAGTGCAAGTATTACCGGAAGGCAAAGGACCTATAGAGATGCAGGCGCCATAGTGAGAAAAATGTTCATGCAGGCGGCAGCTCAGCAATGGGGCATCAGCGAGGATTCGTGCAGGACTGAATTGGGCAGCGTAGTCGAGGCCGGCGGCAACAGAACCGCTACGTATGGAGAGTTAATTGATATAGCCGAAACCCTGCCGGTTCCGGGCGAGGGGTCTTTCAGCCGTAAATCACCCGAAGAGTTTACCATTATCGGCAAAGATCATGGCCATATTGATGCCCAGGATATTGTTACCGGAAAAGCTGTTTTCGGAACCGACGTCAGAATCGAGAATATGAAATTTGCCGTGATGGCCCGCCCGCCCGCCCGAAACGCATATATACGCTCCTTCGACGACACCGAAAGCCTGAAGGTTCCCGGAGTTATCGAGGTTATCAGGGTTGGCAGTAAAATTGCTGTTATCGCCGACAATACATGGGCCGCTATTACAGGCAGAAGCTTGCTGAGTATTGATTGGAACACAGAACGATATCAAGACCTTAACTCAGAATCAATCAGAACTGAAATGGTAAGCAAAATTGGCGAACTGGGCGAGCTTTCCGGAAATACCGTTAAATCTATCGAAGTGCAATACGAAGTCCCGTTCCTTGCTCATGCAACAATGGAACCGATGAACGCTACGGCGAGAATTGAAAACGACGAATGTGAAGTATGGGCCCCGACACAAAACCCGGGCGGTGCTTACAACACTGCAAGTTCAACATCGGAAGCCCCGAAAACCACGGTCAACGTCACGCTATTGGGCGGCGGTTTTGGACGCCGGCTGGGAAATGATTATGTAACGGATTCTGTTGCGGTCTCCAAAGCATTCGGCGGGCCGGTCCAGGTGATGATGACAAGGGATGATGACATAAGAAACGATAATTATCGCCCCGCAAGTATTCATGCCATGAAAGGCGGAGTTGACGCCGATGGCAAAATTACCGGATGGATTCATAGGGGAATCTACTCAAGAAGCGGGTCGGTATATGCACCTCCATATAATATCGATAACAAGGAAATTACCGATGACGGGGCAAATATTCCGATACCAACCGGTGCCTGGCGATCTGTTTCGTATACTCAATATATATTTGCCAATGAATCATTCATCGACGAACTGGCCTTCCTTGCAGGTAACGACCCATATCAGATGAGGGTGGATTTGTGCAGCGATACGAGATATTACCGAACGTAAGAAGAGTGAACATGAACTGAAAAGTGCGCGTGATAGCGCAATCAGTGCCTACAACATTAAGTCACAATTTCTTGCCAACATGAGCCATGAGCT